>PWLR01000282.1 GCA_003558435.1 Nitriliruptoraceae bacterium
ACCACCACGCGCTCGATCACCGTGAACCCGGCGTCCTGTAGCTGCAGGGTCACCGCATCGCCCGAGCCGTCCTGTCGGTGGCCGGACGCGACCCCGTCGCTGGCGGTGACCACCACCGCGCGACGCCGAGGGTCGGTGGGGTGGCCGGCATCACTGCCCGGGGTGGCTGCCGGCCCGGTGGTGCGGTCGGCGTCTTCGGTGGGGGAGGTGGCCACGTGACGGTCCTCGGTCGGTCGGAGGACGAGCGTAGGGCCACGCCCTCCGCAGCCGTCGTGGCCCTCGTGCTGGCTGCCGGGCGCGGCGCACGCTTCACGGGCGGCACCAAACAGCTGGCGGTCGTGGCCGGTCGTCCCCTGGTGGCCCATGCGGTCGCCACGGCCCGCGCGGGCGGCGTCGACCGGGTGGTGGTCGTGGTCGGCCACGACGGTGACGCGGTGGCGGCGGCAGCGCGGATGGAGGACGCCGAGGTGCAGATCGTGACCAACCCCGACCATGCGCTGGGGCAGTCGACCTCGCTCGCGGCGGGCATCCGGGCCGTGGCCCATGACGAGCGTGCGCGGGTGGCCGTGGTGCTCCTCGCGGACCAGCCGGGGGTCGGCGCGGAGCCGGTCCGGGCGGTCGCGGCGGCCGTGCGGGGTGGTGTGCCGGCGGCCCGGGCGAGCTACGCCGACCTCCCCGGCCACCCGATCGCGTTCGCGCGCGAGCTGTTCGACCGGCTCACCGGCGTCGAGGGTGACGCCGGTGCGCGCCACCTCCTCGCCGAACTGGACCTCGCGCACGTGCTGGTCGCGGGCGCGGCCCCGCTCGATGTCGACACCGTCGAGGATCTGGCGACGGTGCGGGCCTCGCTGGAGTGAGTGGCGGTCGCCCTGGCCGTCTGCACGGCTAGCGTCCGACCGGCCGGAGGTGATGGTCGGTGGCGACATCGACATCGGTACCTCGCCATCGGCACCGGCGACAACGAGGACCAACGAGACGAGCGAGGGTGACGTGGCCATCGAGGGGTTGGAGCTATGGCGTTCGGGAAAGGTCCGGGACCTCTACGAGGTCGATGACGATCGACTGCTGCTGGTGGCTTCCGACCGGGTGTCGACCTACGACGTCGTGCACCCCACGCCGGTACCCGACAAGGGGCGGGTGCTGACCGGGTTGTCGGCGTTCTGGTTCGGGCGGCTCGCTGGGATCGTGCCCAACCACCTCGTGTCGACCAGCGTCGCCGACCTCCCTGCCCGTTTCGCGCCCCACGCGGAAGCGTTGCAGGGGCGCATGATGTTGGCACGGAAGGTCGAGATCGTCCCGTTCGAGTGTGTGGTCCGCGGGTACCTGGTCGGGTCGGGGTGGTCCGAGTACCAGCGAACGGGGGCGGTGTGCGGGGTCGAACTCCCGCCCGGTCTGGTCGAGGCCGATCGGCTCCCCGAACCGATCTTCACACCCGCGCGGAAGGCCGAGGAAGGCGACCACGACGAGAACGTCGCCTTCGGGGTCGTCGCCGAGGAGGCGGGTCGGGACCTCGCCGAGCAGTTGCGCACGAACGCGCTGACGCTCTACGCCGCCGGGGCGGAGCATGCGAACTCCAAGGGCATCATCCTCGCGGACACCAAGTTCGAGTTCGGGTTGCTGGACGGCTCGCTGGTGCTGGCCGACGAGGTGCTCACGCCGGATTCGTCGCGGTACTGGCCGGCCGAGTCCTGGGAACCGGGGCGTACCCCCCCGAGTTTCGACAAGCAGTACGTGCGGGATTACGCGACCTCCACCGGATGGGACAAGCAGCCGCCCGCGCCCGAACTGCCCGACGAGGTCGTGTCGGCCACGCGCGAGCGATACGTCGAGGCCTACGAACGGTTGACCGGGGAGCCGTTCTCGGCGTGGCTCGACGACGCCTGAGCGGCGTCGGACGGCTCGGTGCTCGGCGTCGTCCTCGGCTCCGGGAGGTCGCGGGAGGTCGGCGACATGGGGTCGTTCGGTCGTGTCGGGCCACGAGCAACGTCTAGCCGTGACCGTTCGACCGTGGATCGGGGTAGCCCAGCGGGCCGTCGTCTCCGAACATCGGTTGCAGCCACAACCACAGCACCCCTTGGAGGGACACAGATGGCGAAGATCGGGATCGTGTACTACTCGATGTACGGCGCGACCTACGAACTCGCGAAGGCGATCGCGCAGGGCGTGGAGAAGGCGGGGGGCGAGGCGCACCTGCGCCGCGTGCCCGACCCGCTGCTCCCCGACGAGGTCAAGGCCTCGGACGGCGTGCGCGAGTCCATCGAGGCGCAGTCCGAGGTGCAGCTCGCCGACGCGGCCGAGTTGGAGGAGTTCGACGGCATCGTCTTCGGCTCGCCGACGCGGTACGGGAGCGCCACCTCGCAACTCCAGGCGTTCCTGGATACCACCGGCGGACAGTGGCAGAGCGGCGCGCTGGTCGGCAAGGCCGCCGGGTTCTTCACCGGCGCGGCGACCATGCACGGCGGTCACGAGACCACCATCATGTCGATGGCGACCTTCGCCATGCACCACGGCATGGCCGTGGTCCCGCTCGGGTACGGCAACGCCGCGGAGGTCGGGTCGACGACCACCGGGGGGAGCCCCTACGGGCCGACCCAACTCGGCAACGGCGATGGCCTGAGCGACGACGAAGAGTCGATCGCGCTCGCCTACGGCGACTTCTTCAACGGCATCGCGGACAAGCTCGCAGCCTGAGCCTTCCGCCACCGTGCGCGTCGCCCCCGGCCATCGGCCGGGGGCGACGCGTTTCCGCTGCCCGGGATCGTCGCTCCAGCGGGCGCCGCCGGCCGGTCGGGGCCGACGTCGAGGGGTCGATGTCAGCGGCGCGTGTGGCACTCCTCGAGACGGTGGCAAGGCCGCACCTGGTCGGGCTGCAACGACGCTTGTCCACGAGTTCCTCGATGCGCTTCCGAACCTGACTACCCAGCCTTCGGCGCTGACACCCACAGTTCCCTGGACACCCGCGGCCGAACTCAGCCCAGCGTGATGGCGCGGCCCCGGGTGAGCGCTTCCACGATGCGCGCAGCCCCCACGATGGTCGCACCGGGGACGAGGACCCGGTCCCCGGTGATGCCGCGCTTGGTGGCGCAGGCGCTGCACAACCAGATCTCGCCCCCGCCTCGGACCAGCTGATGCTGGAGGTCGGCGAGGGGAGGCATCCCGTCGACCTCGATGCGATCGGCCACCTCCGGCAACCCGAGCAGCACCCCGTCGATGGTCGCCACCGCGACGGCGCGCTGACCGCTGACGGTCGCGGTGGCCGCAGCGATGAACGGCACGGTGGCGCGTTCGGGTTCGTCCTCGGCATGCGAGACGGTGAACAGCAGCAGGTCGCGCTCGGCCATGCAGGCTCCGATCGGGTCGGAACGCACTGTAGGCCCGCGGCCCCGCACGCCGGGGTGGGTCCGCGCCCAGTTCTGCGGCGAGCCGTGCACGTCGGCCCGGCGTCCGGGAACCGCCGTACCGGTTACGCGTCGGGGCCGGTCTCCACAGGTTCGGTGTAGACGACGATGTTGTCCTCGTAGTGGCGGGTGGTGTTGTCGAACGCGCCGCCACAGGTGATCAGCACGAGCCGCGTGTCACCGAAACGGGTGAAGATGTCTTCGATCGGCAACTCGTCCTTCTGGTAGACGGTGCGGCCGGTGACCCGCCACTCGCTGGTGGTCCCGTCCTCGTGCTCGACCGTGACGACGTCGTCGACGTCCATGGCCCGGAGGTCCCAGAAGGCGCCCCGACCCTGCTCGCGCGAATCGACGTGCCCCGACAAGACCGCCGTACCGGTCTCGCCCGGCATCACCCCCAGCTCGTACCAGCCGATGGTGGCGATGTCGTGGGGGATCTCCATCCCGCCGTCGTCCTCGAGCCCGACCGGTACGACCGGGGCGTCGACGGAGATCGCCGGTATGGAGAGGCGGGTCGGTTGCTCGACCGGTTCGGGTTCGGGCTCGGGCTCCGGGTCGGCTTCAGGTTCAGGATCGGGTGTCGGTTCGGGCTCCGGGTCTTCGGTCGTTTCGACCGCGGCGGGCGCGGGGACATCGCCGACCGTGTCCTCGGGCTGTGAGAGCTGCCAGGCCACGGGCGCGCCGATCAGCAGCGCGAGGCCGGAGACGGCCGATGTGATGGCGAGCTTGGACAACGCGTTCCCTCGGGGCGGATTCCCTTGTAGCGCCTCCGGCAGCGTACCCACCAGGGTGGGTCGCTCGGCCGAGAGTGACGTGGAGTTCGGGGATCTGTCGTTCGCCCAAGGCTCCTACATCGGTGATCGTGCCCCTGGTCGATAGCGCCCACGGTGTAGCGGGGCAGCAGGGTCGCGGACGCTCATCCCTGCCCGGCAGCGACCGCAGCGTCCGAATCGGCGGGCGCGGCGTAGACCGCGACGATCTCCTCGTAGCTGCCGGTCGACTGGTCGAACCGACCGCCACAGGTGTCGATCACCAGCCCGGGCGGTCCATCGAAACGGAAGACCTGGTCCAGCGGGTACTGGCCCTTGGTGTATCGCTCACGCGCCACGACCACCCACTCGCTCGTGCTGCCGTCGTCGTGGGTGACGACGATCGGGTCGCCGGGCTCGCTACGACGGAGCTCGAACAGCACACCCCGCCCCTGGGTACGGGAGTCGACGTGGCTGGTCATGAAGGCGTTGCCGTCCTCGCCGGGCCGCGGGCCGCGGTTATACCAACCGATCTCCTGGACGTCCTCGGGGATCTCGACGGCACGGTTGTCGTCGAGCCCAACCTCGACGAGGTCTGCGTTCTCGATCCCCAGGGAGGGTGCCGAGATACCCACCGGCTTGGCCGGGCGCACGTTCTCGGGTTCGTCCTCGGTCTCGGGCTGCTGCTCGGGTTCGGGCTCGAGCCTGATCTCGGGTTCGACCCCGCTCTCGGGCTCCCCGACCTGCGCGGTGGTGTCGGCGGGGTCCGCAGCGTCGGTCGAGTCATCCGACTCGACGACGAACGCCTCGGGGACGTCGCCCGCGGAGGCGCTCGGCTGGCCCAGGTACCACACCGAGGGGGCTCCGACCAGCAGCAGTGTCCCGAGGACGAAGGAGATCCAGCGCATCTTGGCGGTCATCGGTGCCTCGTTGCATCAGCCGGTGTGGGCCGCGTCGGGAGAGTACGCGGGTGGGGGAGGCACGAATGCCTCCCCCACCCGCTCGTTCATGCGAACCGTTCGGTCAGCGGCGCTTGCGC
>PWLR01000205.1 GCA_003558435.1 Nitriliruptoraceae bacterium
CCGACCCGTTCGAGGGTCCCATCAGACCGGTGTCGCCCGAAGGCTCACTCGGCAGCGGCGGGAAGGCATCACTCATGACGCATCGGTGTGGGCCTCGGTCACGGTCGTCGCGCCCATGCCGAACCCTTCCGGTGCATCAGACCTGCTCGGGTTCCTCGGTCGTCTCATCGGCCACCTCGTCGGACGCCTCTGCGGCGTCGGCTTCCACCTGTTCGGCGGTGGCCTGAGCGGCCTCGTACTCGGTCGCGGCCTCGAGGGCCTGCTCCGCGAGGACGTCGGCGTCGGTGTCGGAACCTTCGGCCGCGTCGGCGGCTGCCGCAGCGACCGCCTCGGCGTCCTTCACCGCTTCGGTGTCGACGATGGCGCCACCGGCGTTGACGATGATCTTGCCCTCTTCATCGACGACGTCGACGGTCACGGTCGCGATCACCTGCGGGTGCACCTGGACCGGGATCTCGTAGGACCCGATCTCCTTGATGGTGCCGCGCAGATCGATGCGCTTGCGCGGGATGTCGTGGCCGCGCTCCTTGAGCACGCGCTGGACATCGTTGGCGCTGACCGAGCCGTACAGCCCGCCGCGGTCGTCCACACGCACCGGGATCCGCAGGGTGCGGCTCTCGAGCACGTCCTTGGAGGACTTGGCGGCGTCGACGGTCTTGGCCTCCTGCGCCTTGCGGGCACGGGTGAGCGCCTCCGCCTCCTTCATGGCTCCCTTGGTGGCGATGATCGCCTTGCCGCGGGGGATGAGGAAGTTCCGGCCGTAGCCGTCGGCCACGTCCACGACGTCACCGGGCAGGCCCAGGTGGTCGACCTCGCTCTTCAGGATGAGCTTCATGTCAGCCTCCTCAGCGAGTGGTGTAGGGGATGAGTGCCATCTCGCGGGCGTTCTTGATCGCCGCGGCGAGCTGACCCTGGCACTGCGCGCACGCTCCCGAGGTACGGCGCGCCTTGATCTTGGCGCGCTCGTTCAGGAACGGCTTGAGCAGGGACAGGTCCTTGTAATCGATGTACTCGATGCCTTGCGAGCAGATCGGGCAGGGCTTGTCCTTGCGGGGCTTACGGTCCTTGGGCTTCGGGCGGGGCGGCATGGGCGGCTCCTCTGAGTGGGGCTCGGCCGACGGACGTCATCGGCGCCGGGGTCGGGTGAAGGTGGTGCGGGACGGTGCTCGTGGTGCGGGCCGTGCGGGGCGATGCTCACCCTGGGGTGGGCACCGCCCGATCGGGTCGGGACCCGGTCCTCTAGAACGGCACATCCTCGTCGGACGGGGGCGGGGGCGTCGACGAACCGCTCGACGAGCCGCCACCACCGCCGCCGCTGCCGCCACCGCTCACGCGGGCGACCTCGGCGCGGGCCCAACGCAGGCTCGGGGCGATCTCGTCGGCCTCGATCTCCGTGACCCAGACGGTCTGGTTCTCGCGGTTCTCGTAGTTGCGGACGCGCACGCGCCCGATGACGATGACGCGGTCACCCTTGCCGAGCGACTCCGCCGCGTTCTCCGCGAGGTCGCGCCACGCGTTGACGTTGAGGAACGTCGTCTCTTCCTGCTGGTTGCCCGAACGGTCGGTGAACCGTCGGTTGGAGGCGACACGGAACGAGGCGACCGGGGCTCCACCTTGGGTGAAGCGCAGTTCCGGGTCCTCGGTCAGGTTGCCGATGAAGGTGATGTAGTTGCTCTCGAACGCCATGGCGTCAAGCTCCTCGCTGTCTGATGTCGAGCGGACCGTCGGATGTGAGAGGACGGGACCGGCTCGTCACCGATGTCAGGCGGTGGAGACTCAGGCGCTGGTGCGCACCCGGATCTCCGGACGCACCGTCTTGAACCGGATGACGTCGTCGGAGATCTTCAGCTGACGTTCCAGCTCGAAGACGGTGTCGGCCTCCGCGAGGAAGTCGAGCACGCCGTAGTAGCCGTGGTCGCGCTTGTTGATCTCGTAGGCGAGCTTGCGACGGCTCCACCAGGCTTCGTCGAGCAACTGGCCGTTCTGCTTGGCCAGGATGTCCTTGGCTCGGGCGAAGACCGCCTGGGCGTCTTCTTCCTCGAGCGTGTCGGTGATCAACACCATCAACTCGTAGCGGCGCATGGGCACCTCCTGTGGTCGTTCCGACCGCGTTAGGTCGCGCGGTGCGGGGCCGTTCGGCGATGCCGCCGCGGGTGCGGCGGATCGGGCGGACGGCAGGCTGGCTTCCGCCGGCACGGTGACCTGGGGCCGGAGCCGTCGGTCGCCGTCGCTGGAAGCAGGGGTGCTGTCCTCGTCAGCCGTGGCCGCCGTGTCGGTCGGAATCGTCCCGCGGTGAGGCGGGTGAGGTTCCGTCGACGTGACGTGGGTGGTGACGCACGGCGCGCGGAGCCGTTGAGGCCCCGCGCAGACCCGTGAACCGTACAGCAGGTCCCGTCCTCTCACAACTGAACCGTAGATGCCCGGTGTGACATCCGGGGCGGCGACCTCGAGGTCCCTGTGGACGAGCGCGGCAGGACCCCCGGACCCGACCTCATCCGAAGCGCTCCCCCACGACGTCGACCGCGCGCCGGACCGCCGTGACCGGCGACCCGCCCAACCGCTCGATCAACGCCGCGGCGCCGATCAACAGCACGCCGCCGACCGCCAGCCACACCCAGGTCGGGACCGCCGCGACCACCGCGAAGGTCTCGACCAGCACGACCGTGACGGTGATCACGGTGCCGACGATCAGGGGTCCGGCCAACCGGCGGACCCCACCGGCCACGACGCCGACCACACCGAGCGTGCCGGCGAGCACGGCGTGCCACCCACCGCCCCCGACGGCCCGTTCGGCGATCGCCGGGATCGCGACCAACAGCAGTGGCGGGACGAACGCGACCCACGAGGAGCTTCCGCGGCGACGCGCCAGCTCGCCGGCGACGGCCAGGTGCACGGCGACCGGCAGCAACCAGACGTCGAGCGCGGTGAGCCCGTGGATGGCGAGCAGCTGCCAGAGCCCGCCCGTGGCCACCACCCCACCGAGGTGGGCGAGCACCCGACGGCGGCGCGCTGCGCCGACCGCCACGATCCCCAGACCGGCCACCACCACCAGAGCCGCCCGCACCGTCGGGGTGTCGCCGACCAACAACCACCCGACCACGCCGGCGAACGCGCTGCCGGTCGCCATCGGTGCGATCAGCGCACGCGGTCCGATCGTGGCGACGCCCATCGCCACCACCGTCAGCGTCAGCAGGCTCGCACCGGTCACCCGGAGCGACACCCCCGCGCCGAGCAACCCGGCGGCCAGGGCGCGGACCAGCACGGGAGCGGCCAACGCCGCGATCGTCATCCGGTGGCGGCGGATGGCCTCGAACATCAGCCCACCACCGAGGACCGTGGCGGGGACCACGGCGGCGGGGATCACCTGCAGCACGTAGGCCCAGAACAGCCCCGTGCGTCCACCTCCCGAGGCCGGTCCGCCCAGCGACCACGCCGGCACGACGATGATCAGACCGACCAGCATCGCGAACGCGCGCAGGCTGTCGGCCGCGGGCTCGCAGCGCTCGACCGCGCCGGCCAGCCACAGCACGCCGACCGCGGCCAGCAGCACCGCGGCGCCCGTCGGCCACCGCCCGGCTCCGTCGACGACGACGGCCACCCAACCGAGCAGGCCCACACCGAGCACCAGGCTGCCGGCGACGACCGCGCCGGGGAGGGGGACCTGACCGGGCTCGGCGCTCAGCAGCGACGCCAGGTGGGTCCCCAGCAGCACCGGTACCGCGACCAGCACCAGCGCGAGCGCCGGCGCGTCGATCACCGCGACCGCGGCGAGACCCAGCAGGGCCGCCGCGACGAACGGCGCCACCGCGCGCGCTGTGGACCCGGTCACGGTGCTCAGCCGTGTGCCACCCCGGACCAGCACCACCAGCGTTCCGACGGCGCCGGTCAGCAGCACCGTTCCGGCCAGTTCGACGGGGCCGCCGTACTGCAGCCCGGCAGCCGCGAGGTGCACGACCACCGCCGCGCCCAGCACGAGGGATGTCGCGCCGCCGCCGGGCGCCGCCGGGAGTCCCCGACGTAGCGCCGCGACGGCCCAGGCGGCCGCCAAGATCGTCGACTGCGCCGCCAGCACCGGGTCGGTGGCGACCCCGGACCAGACCGGCGACACCAGCAACACCGCCAGCGCGCCCACCACCCCGCTCAGCGCGAGCACCTCGAGGACGAGCGCGACGACCCGCGTCGGCGCCGCCCACAGCCGGTGTCCGCGTGCGCCGAACGCCGCGAGCTCGGCCAGCAGCCAGGCCACCGCCGGTGCCACCAGCAGCACCGCGCGAGGCGTGGCCGGCGGTAGCACGGTGAGCACGACCGACACGACCGCACCGGCCAGCGCCAACCCGGCGATCCCGGCATGGTGCCGGTGGGTGGCGGTGACGGCCAGGGCGCCGACCGCCGCGGCGCCGACCAGGGCCGGGATGACCCAACTCGAGGCGACCCACCCTCCGGCCGCACTGCCGAGCACCGTCCCGGAGCCCGCCAACCGGGCCACCGTGGCGAACACGAGCGGCACCATCACCGCGACCGTCGCCAGGCCCGGTGCGGCGATGCGTCGGACCGGTCCGAGCGGGCCGTCGAGCCCCAACGGCCCGGCAGCGGCGAGCGGCCCGTCCGCGGACGCGGCGCCGGAGGCTCGTGCCACCTCGATGGTCGTGGCGATCAGCGCCGCCCCCACCAGCACGACCGCGGGGTGGGCGAACCCGGCGATCCCGATGGCCGTGGCCAGTACCGGCAGGCCGAGCAGCCCGGCCAGCCCCAGGACCCGGGAGCGTCCGACGACCGCGAGCACCGGCAGGGCCACCGAGGCGGTGAGCCCGACCGCGGCCCAGCGCACCGCCACGTTCGCCTCCAGCTGGTAGGCGAGCCCGAGCGCATCGACGGGCACGAGCAACGCGCCGAGGTGGAACACGACCGCACCCACCGCCGGCAGTACCCGGCGCAGTCGCTGGCCGCCCAGGATCGCGGCGCCGGTCACGCTCGCGACCACCGCGACCCGCGCGGTCAGACCGAGCGCGTCCCACGAGACCGCGAGGAAGGTGCCCGCGGCGGCCAGCAGCAACGCCGCGCCGACCGCGGCGACCCAGGCGGCGGCGGTGGCCCGGGACTCGGCATCGCTCCCGGCGGTGGCGGGGGGCGGCGGGGGGCCGTCGACCTCGCGCCGAGGCGGTGGC
>PWLR01000278.1 GCA_003558435.1 Nitriliruptoraceae bacterium
GCCCACCACGAACGAGCACGATGGAGTGCTCCTGGAGGTTGTGGCCCTCGCCGGGGATGTACGCCGTGATCTCGATACCCGAGGTCAGACGCACACGACAGACCTTGCGGAGGGCCGAGTTCGGCTTCTTCGGGGTCGTGGTGTAGACGCGGGTACAGACGCCGCGACGCTGGGGTGAACCCTTGAGCGCAAGCGTCTTGTTCTTGTTGGCCTTGCTCTTACGGCCCTTGCGCACCAGCTGCTGGACGGTGGGCATGCCAGTGGATCTCCGTCTCGTCGCCGTGTGCGTGCTGTCGAAGCACCGCACACGAGCTCACGCTCGATCGGTCGGGTCGGATGTCGCCAGTACGCGTGGCCACGTGGGTGTTCGCCAGGTCGGCGGAACCGTGGGGCCGGGAAACGTCGGGCGTGTCGGAACGGTCCGACCCACGGGGCCGGGCGTTCCGCTCTGTGCTGCTACGGCCCCGGATGCAACGCGTCGGAACGCGTGGACGTCATGGGACGGCGCTTGAGCGCCAGGGACCGCGCGCGAGAGCGACTAGGTCGCAGCGCGCTGTGGAACGGTACGACCATGGCTCGCAGGTGTCAACCCGAGCGGTCGCCCCGCCCTCGATCAGGCCGTGCGTCTGGCCACCCGCCAGGTGGTGCCGGGCGGCACGGGGTGGGGTCCGACGGAACTGCTGGACCCCGCTGCGGGATATCCACCGTCGGTCCTCGCCGTGCTGGAGCGGGGCTCGCCCACCCGGATCGCCGGGCCACACCACCTCGCCCTGCATCCAGTTGACCTGGCTGGTGTCGGGACCCTTTCGTCGTCCGTTTGGACGGTGGACCTACGACCGCGACCCCGGTCCGGCGGACGGGGGCACGCTCGAGCCGGGTCGGGCACAGTGTCCCGACAGCGTTCGCGAGCGGACGCACCTCTAGGCACGAAGGACTTTCCATGAAGCGCACACTGACCATGAAGCTCACGCTGGCCAGCGCTGCTGGCGCTCTGGCGCTCGGAGCCGCGGCCTGCGAGGTCGAGGACAACGGCGCGGACACCACCACCGAGGACCCGCTTCTCGATGACGGTGCCGACGACGGCCTCTGAGCCAACCCACATCAGTTTGGACGACGCCACCCGCGATCCGCGGGTGGCGTCGTCGTAGGTGCGCCGTACGAGCGGTCGTAGGTGCGCCGTAGGTGCGGTCGCGCCCGACGAGAGCCTCATGCGTCCGGGCGTGTCGTGCACGAACCCGACGTCGGACCGGACATGCGAGAGGGGCGCCCGTTCGGGCGCCCCTCTCGTGTTGCCGGTCCGTGTGGTGGCTACTGCTGGCCGGCGTCACCGGGGAAGTCGTCGTAGCCCCAACCGCCGTCGAAGCCCCACGATCCGTCGCCCTCGTAGGACTCGGTCGAGGCGAGGAACTCCGCGATGTCGGCAGGTAGCGCCTGCTCGGGCATCTCGGTGTGACCGACCTCGATGCGGCGGTACTCGGCGAGACCGGTCCCGGCGGGGATCAGCTTGCCGATGATGACGTTCTCCTTCAGCCCCACCAGCGGGTCGGAGGCGGATTCGAGCGCCGCTTCCGTCAGGACCCGGGTGGTCTCCTGGAAGGAGGCCGCGGACAGCCACGAGTCCGTGGCGAGCGACGCCTTCGTGATCCCCATCAGCTGCGCACGCGCGGCCGCGGGCTGGTTGCCCTCGGCCAGGACCCGGTCGTTCTCCTTGTTGAACCGCACCCGGTCGACGGTGTCACCCGGCAGGAACGAGGTGTCCCCGGCGTCGACGACGTTGACCCGGCGGAACATCTGGCGAACGATCAGCTCCACGTGCTTGTCGTGGATCGGCACACCCTGCGAGCGGTAGACGTCCTGCACCTGCTTGACCAGGTGCAGCTGCGAGGTGCGGACACCGAGCACGTCGAGCAGCTCGTGCGGGTCGATCGCACCGACGGTCAGTTGCTGACCGACCTCGACCTGCACCCCGTCCGCGACCTCGAACTCGAGGTCGTCGGAACGGAACAGGCGGGCACCGCGGGGCAGTTCGTGCTCGTCGATCTGATCGCGGGCGCCGTGCACGCGCAGCACGCGGCCTCCGTCGACGTCCTCGAGCTCGACCCGACCGGCGATCTGTGCGATCTCGGCCTTGCCTCGGGGGGAACGGGCCTCGAACAGCTCGACGACACGTGGCAGACCCTGCGTGATGTCGTCGGCCGAGGCCACACCACCGGTGTGGAAGGTCCGCATGGTGAGCTGGGTACCCGGCTCACCGATGGACTGGGCGGCGACGATGCCGACCGCTTCGCCCATGTCGACCATCGCGCCGTTGGCGAGCAGTTCGCCGTAGCACGAGCGGCAGACACCGATCTCCGTGTCACACGAGAGCACCGAGCGCACCAGGATCCGACGGTCGTCGTCGGTCGCCTGCACCTCGAGCGCCTCGCCGGTCTCGGGGTGGGTCCCCTTGATCAGCACATCGCGCAGACGCCGGACCTCGGTGTCGACGATCAACGTGCCCGCCGACATCAACACCTCGTCGGAGCCGGGGTAGGTCACGTCACGAGCGAGCACGCGGCCGTAGGTGGTCTGTGAGTCGAACGTGCCGACGATGGCCTCGACGCCCCGATCGGTGCCGCAGTCCTCCTCGCGCACGATCAGGTCCTGCGAGACGTCCACCAGACGACGGGTGAGGTACCCCGAGTCCGCGGTACGCAGCGCCGTGTCGGCCAGGCCCTTGCGGGCACCGTGGGTGGCGATGAAGTACTCGAGGACCGACAGACCTTCGCGGTAGTTGGCCTTGATCGGCCGCGGGATGATCTCACCCTTCGGGTTGGCCACGAGCCCACGCATGGCGGCGATCTGCCGCAGCTGGGTCATGTTGCCGCGAGCACCCGAGTTGGCCATCACGAAGAACGGGTTGGTGGCGGAGAAGCTCTCCTCCATCGCCTCGGCGACCTGGTTGGTCGCCTCGGTCCAGATCTCGATCAGTTCCTGGCGTCGTTCCGAGTCGGTGATGACCCCGCGGACGAACTGCTTCTCGATCTTCTCCGCCCGGCCCTCGGACTCCTTGAGCACCGCGGCCTTGTTGCTCGGGGTCTCGACGTCCGAGATGGCGATGGTGATGCCGGCGCGGGTGGCGTTGCGGTACCCGATGTCCTTCATCGCGTCGAGCACGTCGATGACCTGCCAACGGGGGAAGATGTCGGTGCAACGGTTGACGATGTCACCGGCGATCTTCTTGGTGACGACCTCGTTGACGTACGGGTAGTCGAGCGGCAGGGCCTCGTTGAACATCGCCCGACCGGCGGTCGTGATGACCTTGGGGGCGTAGCCCTCGGCGCGCGCGGCCTCCCACGCCTCGTCGTCGTCGGCGTAGATCTCCGGGCGGTCCGCCGGGTCGAGTTGCTTGCCGGCGGGCAGACGCAGCAGGATCGGGTCCTGGACGTGGATCGACTTGTGGTCCACCGCACGCTCGACCTCGCCGATGGAGGCGAGGATCGACAGGCCGGCCTTGTCCCGCTCGGGCGAGGTGTCCCCGCCCGTGTAGGTCAGCCAGTAGATACCGAGCACCATGTCCTGGGTCGGCGAGGCGATCGGTCGACCGGTCGCCGGCGACAGGATGTTGTGCGGTGCGAGCATCAGCAGGCGCGCCTCGGCCTGGGCCTCGGCCGACAGCGGCAGGTGCACCGCCATCTGGTCACCGTCGAAGTCGGCGTTGAAGGCGGTGCACACCAGCGGGTGCAGCTGGATGGCCTTGCCCTCGACCAGCGTCGGCATGAACGCCTGGATCCCCAGACGGTGCAGGGTCGGCGCACGGTTGAGCATCACCGGGTGATCGGCGATGACCTCCTCGAGCACGTCCCAGACCTGGGCGCGCGACCGCTCGACCATGCGCTTGGCGGACTTGATGTTCTGCGCGTAGTTGAGGTCGACCAGCCGCTTCATGACAAACGGCTTGAACAGCTCGAGCGCCATCTGCTTGGGCAGACCGCACTGGTGCATACGCAGCTGCGGACCGACCACGATCACCGAACGACCGGAGTAGTCCACGCGCTTGCCGAGCAGGTTCTGACGGAACCGGCCCTGCTTGCCCTTGAGCATGTCGGACAGCGATTTCAGCGGACGGTTGCCCGGACCGGTGACCGGACGTCCACGGCGGCCGTTGTCGAACAGCGCATCGACGGCCTCCTGGAGCATCCGCTTCTCGTTGTTGACGATGATCTCCGGCGCACCGAGATCCAGCAGACGCTTCAACCGGTTGTTGCGGTTGATCACGCGGCGGTACAGGTCGTTGAGGTCCGAGGTCGCGAAGCGGCCACCGTCGAGCTGCACCATCGGGCGCAGGTCCGGCGGGATGACCGGCACGGCCTCGAGCACCATCGCGCCCGGGCGGTTGTTGGTGGTGCGCAGCGCCTCGACCACCTTGAGCCGCTTGGTGGAGCGCTGCTTCTTCTGGCCCTTGGACTCCACGATCGAGATCCGCAGCTCCGCGGACTCCGCCTCGAGGTCGAGCCCGTCGAGCAGGTCGCGGATCGCCTCCGCGCCCATGCCACCGGTGAACAGGTCGCCGAACCGGTCCCGCATGTCGCGGTAGACCAGCTCCTCCTGGATCAGCTGCTTCTTGCTGAGCTTCTTGAAGGTCGCCATGACCTTGTCGAGGTGCTCGATCTCGTTGTTGGCCCGGACCGAGACGGTCTTGAGCTGCTTCTCGATCTCCTTGCGTTCCTTCTTGACCACGTCGGGCTTGGCGCCCTCCGCCTCGAGCTCCTGCAGGGTCACCTCGAGCTGGTGCAGCAGCTCCTGGCGGTCGATCTCGAGCTGCTTCTCGAGCTCCTGCTTCTCGAGCTTCAGCTCCTCCTCGAGCTCCGGCAGCGCCTCGTGACGCTTGTCGGCGTCGACCGAGGTGATGACGTACGCCGCGAAGTAGATGATCTTCTCGAGGTCCTTCGGGGACATGTCGAGGAGATAGCCCAGTCGCGAGGGCACGCCCTTGAGGTACCAGATGTGGGTCACGGGAGCGGCGAGCTCGATGTGGCCCATCCGTTCACGCCGGACCTTGGCGCGGGTGACCTCGACCCCACAGCGCTCGCAGATGATCCCCTTGAAGCGCACGCGCTTGTACTTGCCGCAGTA
>PWLR01000145.1 GCA_003558435.1 Nitriliruptoraceae bacterium
ATGCGGCTCGGCCCGTCGTTGAGCAGGTGTCAGCCGACGAAGAGCGAGTTGTACTCCTCGAGCAGCTGCTGGCCCGAGGCGTCCGCCTCGGCCATGCGTTCGGCGACGTCGACGTCGTTGACGAGGATGTCCTCGATCGCCTCGGTGACCACGTCACGGATCGCGACGAAGTTGCCCATCAGGACACCGGCGGTCGCCGGCGATTCCGGGGCGGCTTCGAGCTGGGCGCCGGCCACGGCCTGGTTCGGGTTCTCCTCGAACCAACCTTCGTCCTCGAGCAGCGTGACCGCCGCGTTGGTGACGGGGATGTAGCCGGTGACCTTGTGCCAGTCCGCGGCGTTCTCCGGGTTGTTGAAGTAGTTCAGGAACGCCAGTGCGACGTCCTGGACATCCGTCTCCAGGCCCTCGGTCAGCCAGAGCGTGGCCCCACCGATGATGCCGCCACCACTGTCGCGGTCATCGTTGTGTGGCAGGAAGGAGGCCTCGACCTCGAAGCCCGCGCTCTCGCCCTCCTCGGTCAGCAGGGTGGTGTCGGAAGACGAGTACAGGATGAACGGCAGCGACTGCGAAGCGAACGCGTTGTACGCACCGTCCCAGTCGCGCTGGGTGCCGGAGTAGGTGTAGTAGCCGGCGTCGTCCATCGACTTCCACCACTCGACCCAGTCGACGATCTCCTCGCCGTCGAGGTTGACCTCGTCGGCAC
Source organism: Nitriliruptoraceae bacterium (assembly GCA_003558435.1). GTDB lineage: Bacteria > Actinomycetota > Nitriliruptoria > Nitriliruptorales > Nitriliruptoraceae > PWLR01. The sequence continues at coordinate 704 of PWLR01000145.1, forward strand.
GGTCCGCGCGGCCGTTTTCGTTGTTGGCCATGAGGCCGTCCTGCAGCGCGACGGCCTGCTCGGTGAACCACCCGTGGTTCGGCCAGGTGATGCAGTCGTCGGCCTCGCCGGAGTCGAGCACGGTGGCGCACGCCTCCTCGATCTCGTTCCACGTCGTCGGGATCTCGTTCACGCCGGCGGCCTCCATGAGGTCGCGGTTGGTGAACATGATCGCCGATGAGGTGTTCCACGGCATCGAGCTGAACTCGCCGTCGATGGTGTAGTAGTTCTGGACCGGCTCGACGATGTCGTCGAGCACGACCGGCACGCCCAGGATCTCGTCGCGTCCGTCGATGGCGGCCTCGACGCTGGCGAACAGCGGCTCCCCGGCACCGGACACCGCGTCGCGGGCCTCGGTGGTGGCGGCCTCGAAGTACTGCACGATGGCGGGCTGGTTGCCCTGGTCCACGGCCAGGAGGGTGGCGTCGAACAGCGCCTCGTAGTTGTCGTAGCCCTGGACGGTGATCTCGAACTCGTCCTGGGTGTCGTTGAAGTCGGCAGCGACGTCACGGGCCCAGTCGAGCCGGTAGTCGGTGAAGGCGACCCACATCGGGACCTCGGTCACGCCCTCGGCGACCTCGTCCGGTTCGTCGATGCCTTCCTCGGCGTCCTCGGAGGCGTCGTCGGCTTCTTCGGTGGTGTCGTCGGCGGCGACGTCACCGTCGTCGCCCGAGCCGCAGGCGCTGAGCACCAGCGCGGCAGCGAGCGTGAGCGCGGTCGTTCGACCGGCGCGGGACAATAGGCGCATGTAGCACCCTCCGTCTGCAGTAGTAGGTTGGCTGGCAGCGGGACCTTAGGGCCACACGGTGAACCGGGTGGTGCTCGCGGGCAAACACGCCCTCAACGCGCGGCCACCGCCGCATCTGGCGCGCGCAGGAGAACGCGGAGGAGGACCCACGATGGGCAGGCAGGTATCCGGCGTCGCGCGCGAGCAGGGTCCCACGCCGGTAGGAGCGCGGGAGGTGCGGATGGCGCACCGGCGCGTGCTCGGCCATGTGCGCCGGACGCCGACCCTCACGCTGGCTCGCGACGAACTCGGCATGGCTCCGGGTGAGGCGGTGGTGGCCAAACTCGATCTGCTCCAGCCCACGGGTTCGTTCAAGGTGCGCGGCGCGGTCTCGCTGTTGACGGGTGCGGACGTGCCCGAGGCGGGTGTGGTCGCGGCCTCCGGCGGCAACTTCGGTCTCGCCATCGCCTGGGCGGCCGCCCGACTCGGGTGCCGGGCCACGATCGTGGTGCCCGCCAGCTCGCCCCGGGAGAAGATCGACCCGATCCGTTCCTTCGGCGCCGAGGTCCGGGTGGTGGAGGGGTTCTACGCGGAGGCCCTGGCCGAGGCGCGACGGATCGAAGCGCGGACCGGTGCCCTACCGGCGCACGCCTACGACCAGCGAGCCGTGGTCGCCGGTCAGGGGACCGCGGTCGCGGAACTGCTCGAGGACGTACGGATCGACACCGTGTTGGTCGCCTGTGGTGGCGGCGGTCTGCTCGCCGGATCGATCGCCGCTGCCGGACCGGACGTGCGGGTCGTCTCGGTGGAGACCCCCGGGACCGCGACGATGCAGGCCGCGCTCGCTGCCGGCGCCCCGGTCGACGTCGAGGTGTCCGGGATCGCAGCGTCGGCGCTCGGGGCGCGGCGCATCGGCGAGCTCGCCTGGGCGGCGCGGCATGGGCTCCACGACGCGTTGGTGGTCTCGGATGAGGACGTGCTGACCGCGCAGCGCACGCTGTGGTCGGTGGCGAGACTCGTGGCCGAACCCGGTGGGGCCACGGCACTGGCCGCGCTGCGCTGCGGCGCCTACACGCCCGAGCCGGACGAGCGGGTCGCGGTGCTCGTCTGCGGCGCCAACACCGACCCCGGGAGCGTGGTCACCCCCAGCGCGAGGTAGGGGCAGCGCCCCAGGGACACACCCGGCCGCATGTGTGACGATCGTGGTCAGGTGACGGCTCGGAGCCGTCCGGTAGGAGGACCGTCGTGGAGGAACTCGAACGACGACTGGCGGTCTGGGTCGACGAGGGTGTCATCTCGTCGGGCCAGGCCGCCCGCATCGAGGAGCTGGAACGTCGTCGGATGCCACCGATCGCGACCGGACCGGGATCAGGAGCGTTGCGCGAGCGCGAGACGCGGCGGACCGCCGTGGCGGAGGCCGTCGGCTACCTCGGCGCGGTGCTGGCTCTGACGGCCGTCGGGCTGATCGTCAGCGATGTCTGGCCGGAGCTCCGGACCGGGGGGCAACTGGCCCTGGTCGGACTGCTGGGTGTCCTGGCCCTCGGCGCGGGCCAGGCGCTCTCCGGGCAGGCGGCGCCGGCGATGGCCCGGCTCACCGGGGTCCTGTGGGCCGCTGCTGCCGTCGCGGCCGCCTGGTTCACCGGCATCGTCGCCGCCGAGCTGGTGGTCGTCGGGCCCGCCGCCACCGCGACCGGTGCCGGAGCGACCGCGACCGTGGTGGCGGTGCCGTTGCTGCTCCGTCGACCGGGGTTACCGCTGCACCTGGTGGCCCTGGCGGGGGCGGTGGTCGCAGCGACCGGCGCGCTCGGTCTGTACCCGCTGGCGCCGGACCCGTTCTACGACGGGCTGCTGGTGGCGGCCGTCGGTGGGGTCTGGTTCCTGCTCGGGCGCGGCCGCTGGATCGCGCCGCAGCGGGTCGCCGAGGTCCTGGGCGGCCTGGTCGCGCTGGGTGGGATGCAAGCGGCGTCGTTCGGCGAGCTGCGGGTGCAGGCGCTCGGTCTGGGACTGCTGCTCGCCGCCGGGGCGGTCGCGCTGGCGGTACAGCGGGATGCGCAGCACCTGCTGATCGTCGGCGCCCTCGGGGGGTTCGTCCTGCTGCCCCAGCTGGTGGTCGAGGTGTTCGGGGATGCGATCGGCGCCCCGGCCACGCTGCTGATCGTCGGGTTGTTGCTCGTGCTCCTGGCCGTCGGTCTCGGTCGTGCCCGGCGCGAGGTCGCAGCCGCACCGGAGGCCGACCGATGACCGGACGGGACCGCAGCGTGCCGTTGCTGCTCGCCGCAGGCGTGCTCGTCGTCGCGGTCGTCGCCGTGGTCCTGTTCGTGGGTGTCGAACGCCCGCCTGCGGTCGAGCCGTTGGCGACCGCTCCGTTCGAGGTGCCCGCGCCCCTGGCGTGGATCGACCGTGACGGCGAGCCGTCCCTGTGGGTGGCCGAGCCGGACGGTCGGGTGCGCGAGGTCGAGGGTGATCCGCTCGGGGACGGCGGTGAGGCGTACGGCGAACTGCTGGCATGGAACGACGGGGGCATCCTCGTACAGGACTGGTCGCAGGGCGCCGAGCGGATCGCGGCCATCGACCCGGACACCGGCTCGCGTGCGTTCGTCTCCGACGACGGCACGACGCTGCGCTCGGAGGCCCACGGCCTGCCGGGGGGCGGGACCGCCCCGCTGATCGAGCGTCGGGACGGGCGGCTGACGCTCCGGATCCCGACCGAGCACCGCGACGATGACCGCGACGGGGCCGACGACGACGCGATCGGGCCGGTGATCTGGGACACCGAGGCTCCGGCGAGCTACGACGTCGTCACGGCCGTGCCCTCGCCGGACGGGTCGGTCGTCGCGCTGGGCGACAACGCCGGCCGGTTGCTGGTGGTGCCCACGGACGGCTCCACCGATCCTCGGCTGTGGACGGACCGGGCACCGAGGTACGCGCAGTACGTCTGGGAGGGCACGGAGCCGGCCGACGTCGCCCGTTGAACGTGCCGCACCCACGTGGGCGGGAGCGGAACCCCCGACGGTCGAGGTCGACGGGCCTGGCCGTGTGGCCGGGGTGGATAGGATCGGCCGGCCCGCCTGCGCACCGATGTACCCCTGGATCAACGATGACCGAGCTGCCCAAGGCCTACGAACCGGCTGCCGTCGAGCCCGACCTCTACGAGGACTGGCGCGCCGCAGGGCTGTTCCATGCGGAACCCGACGACGAGGGCGAACCGTTCTCGATCGTCATCCCACCGCCGAACGTCACGGGGTCGCTGCACGTCGGTCACGCACTCGACAACACGATCCAGGACGTGATCATCCGCCGCGAGCGGATGCTCGGCAAGAACGCCGTCTGGATCCCCGGCATGGACCATGCGGGCATCGCGACCCAGATGGTCGTCGAGAAGCAACTCGCCGCGGAGGGGCTGACCCGGCACGACCTCGGTCGCGACGCGTTCCTCGAACGCGTGTGGGCCTGGAAGGAGACCTCGGGCGGGACCATCCTCAACCAGCTCCGCGTGCTCGGTTGCTCGCTCGACTGGGAACGCGAGGCCTTCACCTTCGACGAACCGCGCAACGTGGCGGTGACCAAGGTGTTCGTCGAGCTCTACGAGCAGGGCCTGATCTACCGCGGCGCACGGTTGATCAACTGGGACCCGGTGCTGCACACCGCACTGTCGGACATCGAGGTGGAACACGAGGAGGTCACCGGCGAGCTCGTGCACTTCCGCTACCCGTTCGCCGATGCCGATGCCGAGAGCCCGGGCATCGTGGTCGCGACCACCCGGGCCGAGACGATGCTCGGGGACACCGCCATCGCCGTGCATCCCGACGACGAGCGCTACGCCCACCTGGTGGGCCGCCACGTGCGACACCCGTTCCTCGACCGCACGTTCCCGATCGTGGCCGACGACTACGTCGATCCCACGTTCGGTTCCGGTGCGGTGAAGATCACGCCGGCCCACGATCCCAACGACTACGAGATCGGCCGGCGCCACGACCTGACCATGATCGACATCATGGACGACGACGCGATCCTCAACCACGAGGGCGGCCGTTTCGCCGGGTTGGGACGCTTCGATGCCCGCGTGGCGGTCAAGGAGGCGCTCGACGAGGCCGGGCTGCTCGTCAAGGTCGAACCCCACGTGCATCAGGTCGGCCACTCGTCACGTTCGGCCGCCGTGATCGAACCGCGGCTGTCGGACCAGTGGTTCGTCGAGGTGCGCCCGCTCGCGGACAAGGCCATCGCCGCCGTGCAGGCGGGCGATGTGCGTTTCGTCCCGGAACGGATGGCCAAGCCGTTCGTCGAATGGCTCGAGAACCTGCACGACTGGTGTATCTCGCGTCAGCTGTGGTGGGGACAACGCATCCCCGCCTGGCACCACGAGCAGACCGGGGAGATCCGTGTCTCCGCCGAGCCCATCGACGAGCCCGGGTGGGTCCAGGACCCGGATGTCCTCGACACGTGGTTCTCCAGTCAGCTGTGGCCCTTCTCCGTGTTCGGCTGGCCGGAGCAGACCCCGGAGCTGGCGAGGTGGTACCCGACCTCGACGCTGGTGACGGGCTACGACATCAACACCTTCTGGGTGTCGCGGATGCTGATGATCGGGCTGTGGTTCACCGGCGAGGTGCCGTTCGCCGTCGTGCACAACCACGGGTTGGTCCGCGACGAGTACGGCAAGAAGATGTCGAAATCGTTCGGCAACGTGATCGATCCGCTGGACCTGGTCGACAAGTACGGTGCCGACGCGACCCGGTTCGCACTCCTGCGCTCCGCCTCGCCCGGCACCGATGTGCCGCTCGCGGAGGAGTGGGTCGAAGGGGAGCGCAAGTTCACCAACAAGCTCTGGAACGTGGTCGGGTTCGCGTTGTCGAACCTCGATGGGGTCGGACCCGGGGACCTGCCGGCCGCCGACGAGTTGTCGCTCGACGACCGGTGGATCCTCTCGCGGCTGCAGGAGGTGCACCTCGAGACGGATGCGGCGTACGCCCGCTACGACTGGGCCGTGGTCGCACGCAGCCTGCGATCGTTCGTCTGGGACGAACTCGCCGACTGGTACCTCGAGGCGGTCAAGTTGCGGGTCTACGGCGACGATCCGGCGGCGGCCACGGTCGCCCGCAAGGTGTTGGCCTCGGTCATCGACCACGTGCTGCACCTGCTGCATCCGGTGATGCCGTTCGTCACGGAGACGTTGTGGCGGGCGCTGACCGGCGCCCCCGGAGGCCGTGGATCACTGATGGTGGCTCCGTGGCCGTCCGCCCAGGCGGTCCTGGCCGACCCGGAGAGCGTGCGGGGCTTCGGTGTGATCCAGGACCTGGTCACCGAGGTCAACCGCTTCCGGTCGCAGAACGCGATCAAGCCCTCCGCCCGCTTCCCGCTCACCATCAGCTCGACCGAGGGGGCGCTGTTGCGCGCCCAGGCCGATCTGATCGCGTCGTTGGCGACCTTGTCGGACGTGGTCGTGGTCGACGATCTCGACGACCGGCCCGGGACCTCGACGATCGTGTTCGGTGCGGGTCGCGCGCAGGTGGAACTCGCCGGGCTGATCGATGTCGACGCCGAGGTGGCGCGGCTCGAGAAGGAGCGCCTGCGGGCACAGGACGACCTCGAGCGGGTCGAGGGCAAGCTCGCCAACGCCGGTTTCGTGGAGCGCGCGCCGGCCGAGGTGGTGCAGCGCGAGCGTGACAAGCGCGACGAGTCCGCCCGGGTGCTCGTGCAACTGGGTGAACGCATCGATGCGCTCGTGAACCTGCGCGGCTGACCGGCTCACTCGGAGGGCGCGACGCCCGGCCAGGTGGTGGCGCCCAGCTCGCGGGAGATGCCGATCGCGGCGTTGCGGACCGCGTCGATCGTCGCGCGGTCCGCCGGGAGCTCCGTGGTGGGGAGCACCACACCGATCGCGCCGACCGAGACCCCCGTGTCGTCCACGATCGGTGCGGCGACCTCGGATTCGCTGAGCACGATCTCGTCCTCGGCGTGGGCGATGCCCTCGACACGGATGGTGGCGAACTCCCGTTCCAACTCGGCCAGCTCGACCACGGTGCGACCCGTCAGCCGCCGCAGGGGGGTGACCTCGCTCAGAGGCGTCCAGGGTGCCGGGTGGTAGGCGAGCAACACCTTGCCGAGCGCCGTGCCGTGAGCCGGGAGGTCGACGCCGATCTCCCGCATCTGACGGCTGCCGTCGGGACGCAACGCATGGTGGAGCACCAGCACGTTGCCGCCCATCAACACCCCGACCCGGGCCGCGTAGCCCGTGCCCTCCGCCAGCGTCTCGGCCCACGGGACGCTGCGCAGGCGTAGTTCGTTGCTGTCGAGGTAGACGTTGCCGAGCCGCAGCACCCCGGCGCCCAGCGCGTAGTGGCCGGCGCTGTCCTGTTCGACCAACCCACGTGCGACCAGGGTCGCGACGATGCCGTGGACGGTGGAGATCGCCAGACCGAGGCGGCCGGACAGTTCGGTGAGACTCAGACGTCGCGCGCCCTGCAACTCCATCAGGATGCTGATCGCGCGATCGACGGACTGGATCATGGCAGCAGTGGGTCGGCGGCGGTTCCCGGGGAAGTCGCGGCGGCGTGCAGCGCATCGAACACGAGCGCCGACGAGCTCGCGCCCGGGTCCTGATGCCCCTCGCTACGGACGCCGAGGTACGACGCGCGCCCCTTACGGGCGCGCAGCGGCGTCGTGGCCTTCGCGCCCCCGCGAGCGGCCCGGGTCGCGGCATCCAGAGCCGCAGCCAGGTCGTCGCCGTGCCCGAGCCGGCGTTCCAGCTCGGTCACGCCGGGAGCGATGGCATCCACCATCGTCTTGTCGCCCACCACCGCCGCCCCCAGTCGCTGGACGGCATGCAGCGCCTCACGTAACCCGGCGGCGAACGCCCGGGCGTCGACGGCGCCATCCTGTGGCAGGGTGCGTCCGAGCGTGGCGAACACCGTGCCGTACAGCGGCCCGCTGGCGCCTCCGATGGCCCGGATCAACGACCGCCCGACCCCGGCGAACCCTGCCGCCACGCCCCGGTCGGGGGCGGCCTCGAGGTCGATCACCGCGGCGTGCAGTCCACGGGTCATGTTGGTGCCGTGATCCGCATCGCCGATGGCCGCGTCGAGTTCCGTCAGGTAGGTCTCGGCGTCGGTCAACCGCTCGTCCAGGGCGTGCACGAACCGGACGACGAACGCGTGGTCGATCGTGATCGCCACCTTCGACACCTTCGAGGGCTCCGCGGGTACGGCCATCGACAGCTCCTGACCCAACTCCTGGCCCGGTCCCTGACCGGTCTGACCGGCCTGACCGGGGCCTTGACACCTTAGCTCCGTACGAGTTCGCTGAACGAAGTTCGACCATGTCGAAATCGATTCGTACCCGGCCGTGGTCACGGCCGGTGTGCACCAGGAGAGGGAGTCAGGGATGAAGAAGCTGATCAACGACCCGGAGGACGTCGTCAGCGAGGCGCTCGCCGGGATCGCGCTCGCCCACCCGGAGGTCACGGTCGATGCCGATCTCAAACTGATCGTCCGGGGCGACGCCCCGGTATCGGGCAAGGTCGGGATCGTCTCGGGTGGAGGCTCGGGGCACGAGCCCTTGCACGGCGGGTTCGTCGGCGTGGGCATGCTCGATGCGGCCTGCGCGGGCGAGATGTTCACCTCACCGACCCCGGACCAGATGCTGGAGGCGACCAAGCGCGTGGACGGTGGTGCCGGGGTCCTGCACATCGTCAAGAACTACACCGGGGACGTGCTCAACTTCGAGATGGCCGCCGACCTCGCCAAGGCCGACGAGATCGAGGTCGAGGCCGTCGTGATCGACGACGACGTCGCGGTCCAGGACAGCACCTTCACGGCCGGCCGCCGTGGGGTCGGTGCGACCGTGCTGGCGGAGAAGATCTGCGGTGCCGCCGCCGAGTCCGGCGCGACGCTGACCGAGGTCGCCGACCGATGCCGTCAGGTCAACGACAACGCGCGCAGCATGGGGATCGCGCTGACCTCCTGCACCGTGCCGGCGGCCGGGAAGCCGACCTTCGCCCTCGCCGAGGACGAGATGGAGCTCGGCATCGGCATCCACGGCGAGCCGGGCCGTGAGCGTCGCAAGCTCGGCACCGCCGCCGAGGTCGCCGAGCTGCTCGTCACCCCCGTGGTCGACGACCTCGATCTGACGTCCGGGGACCGGGTGCTGGCGTTCGTCAACGGCATGGGCGGCACCCCGCTGATCGAGCTCTACGTGGTCTACAACGAGGTCGCGAAGCTGCTGAGCGGTCGCGGGATCGTGATCGAGCGCAACCTCGTGGGTTCGTACATCACCTCGCTCGAGATGGCCGGCTGCTCGGTCACCCTGCTGAAGCTCGACGACGAGCTCACCACGCTGTGGGACGCGCCGGTCAACACCTCCGGCCTGCGCTGGGGGGTCTGAGCATGGCGGCCGACCCGGCGACCGAGACGGTGACCACCGATCAGCTCGTGGCGTGGTTCCGCGCGTTCGCGGTGGAGATCGAGGCGCACAACGAGGAGTTGACCGCGCTGGACTCCGCGATCGGTGACGGTGACCACGGGACCAACATGCGACGCGGGTGCCGCGCCGTGCTGGCGGTGCTCGATGCGGACGCCCCCGAGGACGTCGCCGGGTTCGGTCGCGCGATCGCCATGCGGCTGATCTCCGCGGTCGGGGGGGCCAGCGGCCCCCTCTACGGCAGCTTCTTCCTCGCCTTCGGCACCACCGGCGGGAAGGTCGGGGAGCTGACGGGGGAACAGCTCGCGGCGGCATGGCGGGCCGGGCTCGACGCCGTGATCTCGCGCGGGAAGGCACAGCTCGGTGACAAGACGATGTTGGATGCGATGATCCCCGCGGTCGAGGCCCTGGAGACCGGGGTCCGGCAGGGCTCGATCACGGAAGCCTTCGCGGCGGCGGTCACCGCCGCCGACGAGGGTGTGAAGGCCACGATCCCGCTGCAGGCGCGCAAGGGACGTGCCAGTTACCTCGGTGAACGCAGCATCGGTCACCAGGATCCCGGTGCGACCTCGACGGCGCTGCTGTTCCGCACGGCCGCCGACGTGCTGGGTCCCTGAGATGGCCGTCGGCATCGTCGTCGTCTCGCACAGTGCGGCGTTGGCGGAGGCCGTCGCGGAACTCGCACGCGAGATGGCGGGACCGGAGTTGCGTCTGGCGTTGGCCGGCGGTGTCGACGATCCCGACGCACCGCTCGGCACGGACGCGATGCGGGTGCTGGGCGCCATCGAGGAGGTGGCCGGCGACGATGGGGTCCTGGTGCTCATGGACCTCGGCAGCGCGGTGCTGTCGGCCGAGCTCGCTCTCGAGCTGCTCCCCGAGGAACAACGGGAGGGCGTGGTGCTCTGCGACGCACCGCTGGTCGAGGGACTCGTGGCCGCCGCGGTGCAGGCCGCCGCCGGTGCGCCGATGGACCGGGTCGTCGCCGAGGCCAGGAACGGACTGGACGGCAAACGCGACCATCTCGGTACCGACGGGGCGGACGAGCCGTCAGCTCCGGCCGCCGGGTCGGACGACGATGCCCTCCCGACCAGCGAACGACGCCTGACGGTCACCAACCGGTTGGGGCTGCACGCGCGACCCGCCGGTCGCATCGTCGGCCTGGTGGCCGGCCACGAAGCTGCGGTGACCCTGGAGAACGTGTCCGCCGGCCGGGGTCCCGTTCGAGCGGACAGCCTCAACGCCCTCATCACCCTGGGGGTGAGGCAGGGCCACGACCTGGTGGTCCGCGGCCGGGGCCCCGATGCCGCGGCGGCGGTCGACGCCTTCGCGGATCTGGCGGCCACGGGGTTCGGCGATCCTCCGGACGCCGCCGATCCGCCGGACACCGCCGAGTCTGAGGGCGCCGCCGAGTCTGAGGGCGCCGCCGAGTCCGAGGGCGCCGCCGACCCCGCGCGGTTGCTCGGCCGCCCCGGTGCGCCGGGACTCGCCACGGGTGAGGTGCACCGGATCGAGACCTCGATCGCGATCCCGCTGCCGGAGCGGTCCGTCGAGGACGTGCCGAGCGAGCAACGACGGTTGCGGGCAGCCTTGCAGCAGGCGGCCGACGGGCTCCGGGACACACGGTCGGCGGTGGCGGCCAACGCCGACCCGACGGCCGCCGACATCCTCGATGCGCAGGCGCTCCTGCTCGCCGACCCCCTGCTCCTCGACGACGCGATGGAGCACATCGCCGTCGACGGGCTCGACGCCGCACGGGCCTGGCAGCGGGCCATCGCCACGGTCGTCGCGTCCTACCAGGACCTCGACGATGCCTACCTGGGGGAGCGGGCCACCGACGTCCAGGCGATCGGCGTCGAGGTGCTGCGCCACCTGGTCGATCGCGCACCGGCGAGCATCGATCCTTCGGGGGTCGTGGTGGGCCACGACCTCTCGCCGGCCCAGACGGCGCGCCTCGATCCGGGCCGTGTCGATGCCATCGTCACCGCCGGGGGGAGCCCGACCGGTCACGCCGCGTTGATCGCGCGTTCGCTCGGGATCCCCTCGGTGGTGGGGACCGGCCCCGGAGCACTCCGGCTCGTGGACGGTGCCACGGTGGTGGTGGACGGAGACCGCGGCACGGTCGAGCTCGCCCCCACCACCGACCGACTCGAGGAGGTGGGCCGGCTCCGGGGGGAGCGCCAGGAAGCGCGCGAACGGGCACAGGCCGCCGCGCAACGCCCGGCGCAGACGACCGACGGCGTCTCCATCGAGGTCATGGCCAACGTCGGCTCGCGCGCGGAGGCGGACCGCGCCCACGACGCGGGAGCCGACGGGATCGGCCTGCTCCGGAGCGAACTGCTGTTCCTCGAGCGCTCGCAGGCGCCGGACGAGACCGAACAGGTGGCGCTCTACGAGGCGATCTGCCTCGCGATGCGGGGACGCCCGGTGGTGCTGCGCACGCTCGATGTGGGGGGCGACAAGCCGCTGCCCTACGTGCCCGACCTCGGTGAGGCCAACCCGTTCCTCGGCGTACGAGGTCTGCGCCTCGCCCTGGCCCATCCCGACCGACTGTTGCTCCCGCAGTTGCGTGCGGCGCTGCGTGTCGCCGTCGCGCACCCGCTGCAGCTGATGGTGCCGATGGTGAGCACACTGGCGGAACTCCAGCGCCTCCGGGCGCTGATCGACCGGGCGCGGAGCGAGCTGGTCGAGCGCGGGGTCCCCTGCGCGGAGCGGTTGCCGATCGGAACGATGGTGGAGGTCCCCGCGCTCGCCCTGCGAGCCGAGGCGCTCGTCGCGGAGGTCGACTTCCTGTCCATCGGGACCAACGATCTGACCCAGTACGTGCTCGCGGCCGAACGGGGCAACGCCGGTGTCGACCACCTCGCGGACCCGCTCGACCCGGCGGTGCTGCGGTTGATCGCCACGGTGTGCGAGGCCGCCTCGGCAGCCGGGGTGACGGTGGCGGTGTGCGGGTCCCTGGCCAGCGACCCGAGCGCGGTGGCGGTGCTGATCGGGCTCGGTGTGCGCGAGCTGAGCGTGCCCGCCACCGACGTCCCGTTCATCAAGCAACAGGTCCGCGCGACCGACCTCGAGGGCGCCGTCGCGCTCGGGCGCAAGGCGCTCGCGGCCCGCTCGGCGGAGCAGGTACGGGCCCTCACCACGCCCGCCGCGAGGCGTGACGGCCTGCGTGAGCGCGGCCGATGAGCCAGTTCCGTTGCACCTCGAACGGGGTCGTTCGGCGATGCCGACCGCCGCAGTGACGCAGCGTGGGCGGTGGTGCGGGGGGCGTTGGAACATCCGAACGGCGGTGGGCGGGGCCCTGGCAGACGCTGGGGAGCGAACGCGCGTGCGCCCGGCGAACCCATCGTGTGCTACGCGCCCCCCCTGGGTCGCACAAGTGCCGGATCAGGGAGCTGGACGGTTCGGCGATGCCGAACGCCCACCCTTGTCCCGGTGTCACGAACCCTCGTAGCGTCCCGACTCACACCGGATACAGCAACGTCCACGGTGTGTCCGATGCCTCGGTGAACTGGGAGCGGGGCGCGGAGGGAGGACGTTCCAACAAGGGAGAACTCGCGTGGACATTTCGCTTGGGCAAGTCTTCGTATCCGAGGTGATGGGTACCGGCTTCCTGCTGCTGCTCGGCTGTGGGGTCGTCGCCAACGTGGTGCTCGCCAAGACCAAGGGTGAGGCCGGTGGCTTCCTGATGATCAACTTCGGGTGGGGCCTGGCGGTGTTCGCCGGCGTCTACGCCGCGTTCGCCTCCGGTGCGCACATCAACCCGGCGGTGACCGTGGGCCTACTCGCCCACGGTGCAGGGGAGTACGCGCCCGGGGTCGCCATCACGTTCGCCTCGACCCTGACCTACTTCGCCGGGCAGTTGACCGGCGCCTTCCTCGGTTCGGTGCTCGCCTGGCTCGCCTACCGCAACCACTTCGACGCGACCGACGACCCCGACGGCCAGCTCGCCGTCTTCAGTACCGGTCCCGCCATCCGCAACACCCCCTGGAACCTCGTCACGGAGATCATCGGCACCTTCGTGCTGGTGTTCATCATCCTGATGTTCGGTCAGACCCCCGCGGAGCTCGGTCCGTTGGCCGTCGCCCTGCTCGTCGTCAGCATCGGTGCCTCGCTCGGTGGACCCACGGGCTACGCCATCAACCCGGCACGTGACCTCGGTCCGCGCATCGCCCATGCCATCCTGCCGATGAAGGGCAAGGGCCCGAGCGACTGGGCGTACTCCTGGATCCCGGTCGTCGGTCCGCTGATCGGTGGAGCGCTCGGCGGCCTGGTCGCCGCCGCCTACCTGCCGGCGATGACCTGATCGGCCACCCGACCACGGAGGGGCGGGACCTCCACGCCAGAGCCTCCCCGCAGAGGGGCACCACGTGACGAGCAGGAGGAAGCCCGATGACCGATGACGCCGCACGCAAGCCGGACCGGGACGGGATCCCCGGGGTGGACCGGGAAGGCGAGTACAAGGACAAGGACGTCCCACCCACGGGTGACGCGCCCGAGGCCCCCCGACGGGTGGGTGGCTTCGAGGACAAGGACGTCGAGCCGGGGGAGATCGGCGAGAAGGCGCAGCGTCGAGGCGACTACTCCGACAAGGACGTCGAGCCCGGCGAACCGGGACAGGAGGTCGAACCCCAGGGCGAGTACAAGGACAAGGACCTGGCTGGCGACGACCTGCCCGAGCGAGACGAACGCGGCGACGACACACGCGAGGGAGGGAGTACGCGCGACACCTGAACCGGGAGACGGGAGGCCACGGACGGCCGTCCGAGGGAAGTACGGACCGCACGCACGACCAACTGGGAGGGAACACCGCAATGGCTGATTACGTCGGTGCAATTGACCAAGGGACCACCAGCACCCGCTTCATGATCTTCGATCACGGCGGCAACGAGGTGGGCAAGCACCAACTCGAGCACGAGCAGATCCTGCCCCAGGCCGGCTGGGTCGAGCACAACCCGGTCGAGATCTGGGAGCGGACCTCGGCGGTCATCATGACGGCCATGAACAAGCTGGGGATCGGCGCCTCCGACCTGGCGGCACTCGGAATCACCAACCAGCGCGAGACCACGGTGGTGTGGAACAAGAACACCGGGCGCCCGTACTACAACGCCATCGTCTGGCAGGACACCCGCACCGACCGCATCGCCTCCAAGCTCGAGCGTGAGGGCAAGGGTGACATCATCCGCCACAAGGCCGGGCTGCCCCCCGCGACCTACTTCTCCGGCGGCAAGATCCAGTGGATCCTCGAGAACGTCGACGGGGTCCGCGAGGCGGCCGAGAAGGGCGATGCCATCTTCGGGACCACCGACACCTGGGTGTTGTGGCACCTGACCGGTGGCGTGGACGGCGGGGTGCACATCACCGATGTGACCAACGCGTCGCGCACCATGCTGATGAACCTCGAGACGCTCGACTGGGACGAGGAGCTCTGCGGCTTCTTCGACATCCCGCGGGCCATGCTCCCGGAGATCCGGCCGTCCTCCGACCCGAACATGTACGGCAAGACCACCAAGACCGGTCCGCTCGAGGGCGAGGTCCCGTTGACCGGGTCGCTCGGTGACCAGCAGGCGGCCACGGTCGGGCAGGTGTGCTTCGCGCCCGGTGAGGCGAAGAACACCTACGGCACCGGCAACTTCATGCTCCTGAACACCGGGACGGAGATCGTGCGGTCGAAGGCCGGCCTGCTCACCACGCTCTGCTACCAGTTCGGTGACGAGCCGGCCGTCTACGCACTCGAGGGCGCGATCGCGGTGACCGGTTCGGCCGTGCAGTGGCTGCGCGACCAGCTCGGCATCATCAGTGGTGCCGCGGACTCGGAGGTCCTGGCCCGTCAGGTCCCGGACTCCGGCGGGGTCGTGTTCGTCCCGGCGTTCTCGGGGCTGTTCGCGCCGTACTGGCGGTCGGATGCACGCGGGGCCATCGTCGGGTTGTCGCGGTTCAACACCAACGCCCACCTCGCCCGCGCCACGCTGGAGGCGATCTGCTACCAGTCCGTGGACGTGGCCGACGCCATGTACAAGGATTCGGGCGTCGAGCTCGAGGTCCTGCGGGTCGACGGTGGCGTGACCGCCAACGACCTGTGCATGCAGATCCAGGCCGACGTGCTGGGGGTGCCCGTCAGCCGCCCGGTCGTGGCCGAGACCACCGCACTGGGCGCTGCCTACGCGGCAGGCCTGGCGGTCGGGTTCTGGAACAACACCGACGAACTCCGTGAGAACTGGAACGAGAGCAAGCGGTGGGAGCCCGAGTGGACCGACGAGCAGCGTGCCGAAGGTATCGCGACGTGGCGCAAGGCCATCGAGCGGACCCTCGACTGGGTCGACGTCAGCTGAGCGCCACGCACCACGTGTGACGCACCACCCACGATGCACCACGCACGATGCATCAGGGGCGGGGGCGCCGGCACCGGCGCCCCCGCCCGCTTCATCTCCGCTCCATCTCGGTCCCGGACACGGCCGTCTCGGAGCATCCCGCGTCACGCCGATCGCGCGCGACGCACGGCTGACGAGAGGTGGTAGCGATGGGTTATCTGGCATCGGCACTGTCACCCGAAGCGCGCACGGCGGCGTTGGAGGACATGGCCTCGGACGAACTGGACGTGTTGGTCATCGGCGGCGGCGTCGTCGGTACCGGCAGTGCTCTCGACGCGGCGACCCGCGGCCTGCGCGTCGGTCTCGTCGAGATGAACGACTGGGCGAGCGGGACCTCCAGCCGGTCCAGCAAGCTGCTCCACGGTGGCCTGCGCTACCTCGAGATGCTCGATTTCGGTCTGGTGCGCGAGGCGCTCCGCGAGCGCGGGCTGATCCTCAACGAGCTCGCGCCCTACCTCTCACGCCCCGTGCCGTTCCTCTACCCGTTGACCCACCGGGTGTGGGAACGCGCCTACGTCGGAGCCGGGGTGTTGCTCTACGACACCATGGGGCTCGAACGCGGCGCGTCACGCGGATTGCCACGCCACCGCCACATCTCGCACCGCAAGGCGATGCGTATCGCCCCGGGTCTCCGTGGGGATGCGCTCGTGGGTGCCGTGCAGTACCACGACGGGCAGATCGACGATGCCCGGCACACGATGCTCCTCGCCCGCACGGCGGTCGCACACGGGGCCCTGGCGGCCTCCCGGGTCCGCGCCATCGGCTTCCTCCGCGAGGGGGAGCGGGTGACCGGTGCACGGCTCCACGACCTCGAGACCGACCAGAGCTTCGAGGTGCGTGCCGCGCAGGTGATCAACGCCACCGGGGTCTGGACCGACGAGACCCAGCGGATGGTCGGCGAACGCGGCGCGTTCAACGTCCGTGCGTCGAAGGGCATCCATCTGCTGGTGCCGCGCGATCGGATCCGCTCGGAATCCGGGTTGATCCTGCGGACCGAGACGAGCGTGCTGTTCGTGATCCCCTGGGGTCGACACTGGATCGTCGGCACCACCGACACCGACTGGGGCCTCGACCGTGAACACCCGGTCGCCACGGCGAAGGACGTCGACTACCTGCTCGGTCAGGTCAACTCGGTGCTGGAGCGGCCACTGACCCACGACGACATCGAAGGCGTCTACGCCGGGCTGCGTCCGCTGCTGTCCGGGGAGTCCGCATCGACCTCGCAGCTCTCCCGTGAGCACGCGGTCGCCCACGCGGCGCCGGGGCTGGTGGTGGTCGCCGGGGGCAAGTACACGACCTACCGGGTGATGGCCGAGGACGCCGTCGACGCCGTGGTCCACGGGTTGCGTCGCCGGGTCGCGCCCTGCATCACGACGCGCACCCCGATCGTCGGCTCGATCGGCTACGAGGCCTCGCGCAACCGGCGGCACCACATCGCCAGGAGCTCGGGCCTGCACGTCGCACGCATCGAGCACCTGCTCGCGCGGTACGGGTCGCTCTACGCCGAGGTGCTGGCCCTCCTCGAGGCCGATCCCTCCCTGGCCGAGCCGCTTGCGGGTGCCGAGGACCACCTGCGGGCCGAGGTCGTCTACGCGGCGGCGAGCGAGGGTGCGCTGCATCTCGAGGATGTCCTGGAGCGCCGCACCCACATCTCGATCGAGTCCGGGGACGGCGGACGCCGGGTGGCGCCCCACGTCGCCGAGCTCATGGCGCAGGTCCTCGGCTGGGACCGGGCTCGTCGCGACCGCGAGTTGGCCCGGTTCCTCGCTGCCGCGGACGGTGAACTCGAGGCGCGGCGACAGCCCGACGACGAGCGGGCAGAACGTGTCCGGCTGGCGGCGGCGGACATCGCCGAGACCGCCTGAACCGACGAACCCCCCGGCGCTGATGGCGGGTTCAGCGAGCCGTACTCCCCGGCGGTTCGGTCTCCGGCTGGATCCAGCCGAAGGTCCTGGTCACCGCGCGCCGCCAGTTGGCGTACTCCCGCTCACGATCCGCCGGTTCCATGTCGGGCATCCACCGGGCCGCCCGGTGCCAGTTGCGTTTCAGCCCGGGGAACTCCGGCCAGTAGCCGACCGCCAGGCCTGCGGCGTACGCGGCCCCGAGCGAGACGGTCTCCGAGACCATCGGACGTTCGACGGGTACATCCAGCACGTCGGCGATCCCCTGCATGAGCAGGTTGTTGGACGTCATCCCGCCATCGACCTTCAACGCCCGCAGCGCGATGCCGGAGTCGGAGAACATCGCGTCGACCACCTCGCGGGTCTGCCAACTCGTGGCCTCGAGGATGGCCCGGGCGATGTG
>PWLR01000096.1 GCA_003558435.1 Nitriliruptoraceae bacterium
CCGCTAACCCGAACGCCGCTCCCTCGAGCCTACGTGGGTCCCGGTGCCGGTTCAAGGCGCACCCGAGGTCAGCTCGGCAGGTCGTGCAGGGCGAACGCGGTCACCGGTCGTGCCTTGCCCTTGACCTGCAGTGGGGGCAGCGGCTCGACGACCGTCCCGTCGGGCAGATCGGCGTGGGTGCCCTCGCCGATCAGGACCCCACCGACCGGGGCCAGCGACTCGAGCCGGGCGGCGAGGTTGACCGTGTCGCCGATGACGTCGTGCTTTCGGTGGCCGCGGTTGCCGACGACGCCGGCGGCGATCTCGCCGCTGTTGACCCCCACCCGGAACCGTGGCCAGTCGGGATGCCCGTCGGCGATCGCCGTGGCGCGCACCTGGAAGGCCAGCGCAGCGTGTGCGGCCAGCCGTGCGTGATCCGGTTGGTGGCCGTGCTTGTTGAACACCACCATGACGGCGTCGCCGATCAGCTGGTGGACGTCGCCGCCGTGGTCGCGCAGCAGGGGGATCAGCTGCGAGAAGTAGCCATCGAGCATGCGACGTACCTCGCGTGGCTCGGTGCGTTCCGAGTACGGGGTGAAGCTCTCTAGATCGGCGAACAGGATGCTGGCCTCGGTGGTGCCCTCCAGCGTCTGCTCGAGGTACAGCGGGCTGAACCGCTCCTCGTGCCACTCCCGCCGTGCGCCGTGGGCAATCAGCGCGAAGGCGGCCAGCATCGACACGTGCCACTCCCACCACGTGAGCTGCCAGTTGATCGCGAACGCGACCACCACCAGCGTGACCGCCAGCAGGGCGAACGCCACCGCGAAGCTCAGCACGATGGGGGCGCCGCGCCGGCGGTACAACCGTGCGTACCCCCACCCGCCGATCGTGTAGCCCACCACGCCGAACGCGACGAAGATCAGCTGCCAGGTCGCCAGCGCCTCGTCGGGAACGGGCTGGTCCAGCGGTGGGAGCTCCGCCAGCGACAACACCGCCCAGGCCACGATGACCGCCAGCAGCCCCCACAGCAGCGCCCGGGCCCGTGCCACGACCCATCGTGACCGCTCGGCGGTGAGCTCGCTGCCCGAGGCGGCCGCGAACCCGCTGGCCAGCACCAGCCCGATGGGGGTCGCCAGCTCGAAGCCGGCGTTCGGCCCGACCAGCACCCCGGGGGTCGCCAGGGCGTGCAGCCCGAGGAAGCCGGCCGCGGTGATGAACGCCAACGAGACCAGCAGGAGGCGCGCATCGTGCCGACGACGGGCCGCTTCGGTGACCGTGTAGCCGAGCGTGCCGGCGATCCCCGCGGCGATCAGCACGAGCCAGAAGTGCGCGGGTTCGCTGTCCCAGCGGACGTCGAGCTCGGGACGGAGACGCAGCACGGCGAGCAGCACCAGCGGACCGACCACGAGCAGGACCGCGCCCACGATCGCGGCGTTGCCCGGTCGTGCTCGGCCGTCATCACGCTCGTGCTCCGCCACCAGCACGTCCTCCCCGAGAGGTGGCCTCGTTACCTGCAGCAGCGGTACCGACCCTAGTGATCGCACTCACGGCGGTCACCCGCCGTCGCCGTCCGCGACGGGGGTGGCCAACGCGCCGCCTTCGCCGACGCGCCCCTGGCGCCCCGCGCTCAGGCGGCTATCCGTTCGCGTGGTAGGACCGCCAGCCTGGCAGGCGCGAAGCCGTCCTCGCGACGCTCCGGCACCGGGGACACGGCGATCCGGCGCGCGGAAGCCTTCGGGACCTCTGGTGCGTTCCGGATGCGACTGCCAGGCCACTGCGACCTCGCCCGGGCACGTGAGGCACGCGTCGCGTGACCAGCGGCAACAGTCGCGCCGATGAACGCGAGCGATGGGGCCACCGATGGCGGGCCACCTCGGTCGCTGGCCGAGCCGGCACCCTCACGGCGTCACATGCTTGCCCGACGGACATCGACGACCAGCACCGTGTGCGCTGCCATCACGGTCCTGCGGGCTGCGTCACGGGGGCGCGGTGGCCGGTGGGCGTGCGCCTGACCAGGTCGGATGCGCCTCGACGCCGCCCACGTCATCGACCCGCCTGTTCAGCGGGCCTGGACCGCGAGGCTCAAGCTGAACGGATCGAGCACCGAGGGCAGGTTGCCGGGGGGCAGCCTCGTGTCACCGATCACCGAGGTCGACAGTCGCGAGGTCAGCGCCGCCAACGCCAGACTGCAGGTGAGCAGTACCACGTTGCGGCCCGGACAGATCCCGGGTCCGGCGCTGAACGGCACGATCGGGCCCGGCTCGTCGGTGGTGAACCCCGTCGGGTCCCACCGCCCGGGACGGAAGGTGTCGGGCGCGTCGACGAGGTCGGGGTCCCGGTGCAACAGCGGTGCGTACACCACCACCCCGGCGCCCTCGGGCAGTGAACGACCGCGCCAGGCGGTCGCCTCGGTGGTGTCGCGCAGGATCGCCGGGGTCGTCGGCCACAACCGCAACGACTCCAGCACCGCGGCGCGGAGATGGTCGAGCCGTGGCACGCCACCGGGTCCGGTGGGCTCGGGGTCGGACCCGTGTGCCGCGGACGCGACCTCGGAGGTGCCATGCTGATCGCCGTCGGTCTCGCCGTGCGCGGCGAGCAATGCCAGCGTCCGGTAGGTCGCCATCCCCGCAGGCTCGAACGCGAACAGCCATTGGGGGACCTGATCGGCCGGATCGACGGTGCCGGTGTCCAGAGCGGCGATCGTCGCGGCGAGGCTGCCTGACTCGGCCCGCTCGAGGTGGCGAGCCAGCCGCGCCCGGAAGCGCGCTCGCGTCTGCTCGTCCTCCGAAGCGAGCACCGACAGGTTCGCCCGGCTGCGCAACGTCGCGAGGTCGTCGGTCAGCCGGTGGTCGTCACGCGCGACCTCGCCGAGCACCACGCGACGCACGATCCGGTACCAACACGGCACCCAGTCCTCCCAGTCGATCCGACCCATCGACGCCACCAAGGCCGCGAACCCTTCGATCTCCTGCTCCACGATACGTTGGACGTCGGCGGCGACCTCGTGGAAGACCTGCTCGCTCTGGAGCGCGTGCTCCTGGAACTCTCGGCGAGGACCGCGTTCCGGCGGGTCGGAGATCAGCGAGTTGTGGGGCTGGAACTGGCGCAGCGCGGCCTGCTTCTCGAGGTTCGCGATCGCGAACGGTGCCGGGGTGCCGTCCAGGACGCGGCGTGCATCGTCCGGGTCGACGATGATGACGTAGTCGCGACCGGGCAGCGACAGCCGCAGCGGGTTGGGGCCATGGCTCGCCCGCAGTGACCGCAACAGTTCGATCGCCCCACGGTCCACGTCGTGCCGCTCCAGCAGCCGCATCACGGCGGGACGCCGCTTGATGGTGCCCCGGCCCGCGGTCGGGGTCAGCACCTTCGCGACGACACGCGCCGTGTCGGCCGGGCCGATCGGTTCGAGTTCGGGCAACATCGTGGCATCGGTCATCAGTTCGTTTCCCTTCACGGCTTGCTACACGCTCGTCGTCGCGGCCTCCACCGGACGTGGCGGCGGAAGCATCCTGCCCAGCCAGACCCACGCCGCGCGATGGCCGATGGACATCCTCCGAGGGCCGGAGCACGCCACCGATGAGCACACCTCGTCGAGGAGGCGGGCCGGGAGCCGAATCATCGCGCCGCCGCCGCCCGCGATCGTGGCACGTCCCAGTCCCGTGTCGTCACGTGAGGTTCGAGGCGTAGCTCCGCTACCTCACGGGTCTCGGCGCAGTGCCCGTCGAGCGGTCCAGCGGCGGTCGCGAAGGTTCCGAGCGGGTCGTGCCAGCGGCAGGCGATGGTCGTCACGGTCGCACCCCCGGAGGTTGGGGGATCGGCCGGACCGAGATCTGCTCGATGAGCCGGGTGTTGCACACCACGTAGCTGGTCAGGTGCGCCCGGGGCTCGCTCGCCGCCGACCCCACCGTGGTCCCCGCGGGCGCGAGAGCATCCGGGGGGGAGCAGCCACCAGTCCGCGGCCAAGACCGCCACGGGGACGGCCGCAGCCGTCCCGAGTTTGCGGAGATCCGCGCTGCCGGACCCGTCCCGGTGTGCTCGCCATGACCCATCGGAACTGTCCCGGTCACCTTGGTAGCCGCCCGTCCCCGGCGGCCCGGGGGACCATGGACGTTCCGGACCGTTCACCCAGCGACCGCACGGTGAACAGATGACTCACGGCGTCGTGTCACCTGCACGTCCCCAGTTCGCTTCGTCCCCGCGCAGGCGGTCAGGCGAGCCTCGTTGCGCCGTTGCGCCGTTGCGCCGACGCTTCGGCCGCAGCTGACCCAACCTGCCGAAAGCCGGCGCGGGCGTAGGCGGCCGGGTCCTACCCTGGCCACATCGGTACGTGGCCGGTACGACGACTGAGCCGACGTACCGTCGCGATCGCGTAGCCGGCGGGTAGCTCCACGCCCCCGTCGCGGGCCCGGGCAAGCTGCTCCCACCGCGCCGCGAGGTCGGAGCGAACCTCGTTCCAGTCGCCGCCTTCGGCCGCGAGGGCCTCCCGCATCCGGTGCACGGGGCCGGAGGCCGACTCGAACAGCTCGAGCGCGCTTGCGACCGATGCGAAGGGGATCCAGAGCGTTGCGGTCGTCACATCGATGTCGACCTCCAGCCCGTCGAACAGCCTCGCGAGCTTGTCCGGGTCGGCCCAGGCCCGTTGGTCGGGAGCCCCGGCCAGCAGTGCGGTGTGGCGGTCGGTGAACACCTCGAGCATGACGCCGAACATGCCGGCGGCGGACCACGCGGTGCTCACGATCCGACCTCCCGGGCGGCACACGCGGAGAAGTTCCTGGGCGCATCGACGCTGGTCGTCGACGAGGAACGCACCGAAGGTGGACAGCACGAGGTCGTAGGAGGCGTCTGGGAACGGGATCGCCACGAGATCGCCCTCGACGAACCGCACCGTGACACCGGCGTCGGCGGCACGCTGACGGGCGACCTCGAGCAGTGAGGGGGTGAGGTCGAACGCATCCACCTGCGCTCCCGCCTGGGCCGCCAGGATGGCGGTGTTGCCGGTCCCGGTCGCGGCGTCCAGCACCCGTCGACCGGCGAGGTCGAGCCGAGCCACCAGTTCGTCGCTCATGGGTTCGAACAGCGCCCCGATCGTGGGGTAGTCGCCGTCGGTCCACAGCTTCTGGATCGCGGCGATCCGTCGCACCTCGTGGCTCGCGGGCGCCTCACCGGCTGCCATCACGTCGCTCCCGTCGAGTCGTCCGGAGACCGCGACCTGTGGCGCACGGCACGGCGGATCGACACCGGAATATGAGAACACTTACGATAACTGACCCTACCTTTGGAGGCTCGCGACGCAACCGTCGCCAGCTCGGGCGCGAGGTGAGATCCGTGCATGGCCCGGAACCACGACCAGCGCCAGCCGCATCCTGTCCGGCACGACGAGCAGGACGCGCCGTCGGACTGATCGCCGCGCCGATCGTCGAGGGTGCGCGTACCGGCGCGCGCGTCCTCAGCAGCCTTCACCGGAGCACGAAGCCGCGAACAGGACACCTGCCCAGCGACTCCGGGAGGCAAGGCGAGACGAACACGGCGCTGCTCACGCTCCCGGGGCCACCTGTGCCGCGCACCAGGAGCCGTTCCGGGTTCGATCCGGTTCCGTCACCCCGGTCCTCGCGGCGAAAGACCAAGGGCTCCAGGATCCCTTCGGGTGGGCGCCTCGCTCGGGAGCTGTCGGGCGGAGGGCCGCGTGGTACTCGAGCGGCGCTCCGGCATCGTCAGGCATCCCGCGCGCCAGCCTTGCGTTCTGTCGTCATGTCGTGGATCGACCGCGCGCGCCGCTCTCCTACAGTGCGCGGGCGATGGACCATCGGGTGGGGCTGATCGAGGTTCCCGGGACGCGAGAGCGAGCGCATGACGGCCAGGCACCGCTCTCGACGGCGTGAGCTGGTCGAGTCGATCGCCCAGGGGGCGGTGCTGCTGTCCGACGAGGACCAGTTGCTGGCCATCAACGACGCTGCTCGTGAGCTGTTGGCGATCCCGGTGGAGGCTCGCGTCCGGAGTGGCGCGGACGTGCTCATCCACCCGGAGCTGGCCGGCGCGGTCGCTGACGTTCGCGACACGGGCGAGCCGATGACCTTGGAGATCGACCATGCCGAGGCGCGGCTCCGGGTGAACGTCTCCATGCTCCGCGACGAGGTGCTGGTCCTGATCATCGACCGCACCGAGGAGCATCGGGTCGAGCAGCTGCGTCGCGACTTCGTGGTCAACGCCTCTCATGAGCTCAAGACCCCGGTGACCGGCATCCAGGCCCTCACCGAGGCCCTGGCGGTCGTCGCCCAGCAGCAGCCGGAGCGGGTCCCGGAGCTGGTGGCCCGGCTCGGCGACGAGGCGGCCCGGCTGGCCGAGCTCGTGCACGACCTGCTCGACCTGCGCCGTCTGGAGGAGCGAGGGCCAAGCGACCGCGAACGCGTCGACCTGGCCGAGCTGGTGCGCCGGGTCGTGGCCGCGCAGGTCGACCGCGCCGATGAGTCCGTGGTCGAGCTCTCGGTCGAGGCTCCGGTCGAGGTCCCGTTCGTCGGTGGGAGAGGGGACCTCGAGGTGGTGGTGCGCAACCTGGTGCGCAACGCCATCACCTACAACCGGCCGGGCGGAACGGTCGTCGTCGCTCTCCGGGTCGTGCCGCACGTGCAGGGGGAGCCGCAGATCGAGCTCGTCGTGACCGACAGCGGGATGGGGATCGCCCCGGCCGAGCTGCCACGCATCTTCGAGCGCTTCTACCGCGTCGACCCGGCCCGGTCGCGCCACACCGGCGGTACCGGCCTGGGCCTGGCCATCGTGCGGCACGCCGTCGAGCAAATCGGTGGCTCGATCGAGGTCGCCAGTCGCCTCGGTGAAGGCACCTCGTTCACCGTGCGCCTGCCCGCAGAACGCTCAGCCTGAGCGGGCGTCGGCTCCGCCGTCACCGACCGCGCGCCGGCGCTCGGCCCCGGGGCGTCAGGTGACGGTCCGCCGACGACGAGGGGGACGCTGGCGAGGTCTGCTCGCCCGTGCCGGCCAGAGATGTCGACGCAGGCAGCCCGCGGAAGCTGGACGCGCTCTTGTCGGGCTGAAGGCCTCGAGGTGGGCAGGTCCGGGCTGACGGCTCTGGGAGCCGACCGGTGACGGGTGTCAGTTGCTCAACCCGTGTTCTGTAACCCGGCCGACAAGCCCGCGACGGTGGTCTTGACGACCAGTTCGTCGAGCGGGTCGGCGTCGTCGCCTGACCGCAGCCGTTCCAGAGTCGCGAGCTGGATCAGCGACAGCGCGTCGATGTCCGGTCGTCGCAGCGCGATCGCCGCCCGCAGGGCAGGTTGCCGTTCGAGCAGGTGGTCCTGGCTGGTGACGGCAAGGATCCATCGCTCGGTGCGCTCCCACTCGTCGAGGATGGTCTGGGCGATGCGCTGATGCGGCGCCGAGCGCAGCGCATGGGTGCCCAGCGCCCGATCGGCCTTGGCGAGGCTCATCTCCGCCATCTCGAGCACCGGCCGGAAGAACGGCCATTCGCGCCGCATCGCCCGCAGTTCCCGCAGTCCGTCGGGAAGGTCACCGACGGCGGCGAGGCCGCTGCCGACACCGAACCAACCGGTCAGGTTGACCCGGCTCTGGGCCCACGCGAAGACCCAGGGGATGGCACGGAGCGAGCTCAGATCGCGGGCGGTCGTGCGGTGTGCCGGCCGCGATCCGATGGCCAGCTGCCCGATCTCGTCGTAGGGCGTGACCAGTCGGAAGAACTCCGCGAAACCCTCCGAGTCGAGCAGCTCTCGGAAGGCGTGCTCGCTTGCCGCCGCCATGCGATCGGCCAACGGTGCGAAACGTTCCTCCTGTGACCAGGCACGCTCCTCGGCGTGTGGGGTCGAGGTGGCGACCACCGCATTGACGGTGCGTTCCAGGTGGCGACGACCGGTGTTCACCGAGCGATAGCGGGCGAAGATGACCTCGCCCTGTTCGGTCACTTTGAACCGACCGTCCACCGAGCCCCCACCCTGTCCACGGATCGCGCGGTTGAGCGGACCACCGCCCCGCCCCATCGAACCGCCGCGACCGTGGAAGAAGGTGAGGGCGATGCCCTGGTCCCGCGCCCAGCGGGAGAGGCGTCCCTGGAGGCGGTGCAGTGCCACGTGTGCGGCCAACAGGCCCGCGTCCTTCGCGGAGTCCGAGTAGCCGATCATGACCTCCAGTTCCCGTCCCGCTGCGTCCAGCCTGCGGCGTTCCCCGGGCGCCGCGAGCAGTTCGGCCAGCACCGTCGGTGCGCGTTCGAGATCGGCCCGGGTCTCGAACAGCGGCACGACGCTCAGGGAGAAGTCCGGGTGCTCGGACGGATCGACCGCAGCCCGTGCGAGCGCGCGAACGGCCAGGATGTCGGTCGGGGCCGTCGTGAAGGAGATGATGTACCGGTGGCAGGCCTCCGCGCCGTAGCGGCGTTGGAGCTCGGACATGGCACGGATCGTGTCGAGGGCCTCCCGTGCCTCGTTGCTGCGCGCCTCGGTCCCGGCCGGCCAGCCGTCCTCGGCCAGCGCAGCGAGCGCCTCGGCATCGCCCGAGACGCCGGGCCGCAACTCCTCCAAGACCCTGGTGTGGACCGCGGCGTGCTGGCGCACCTCGAGCGACGCCAGGTGGAAACCGAAGGTCTCGGCCTGCCAGAGCAGATCCTGGATGCTGCCGTAGGCGAGCCGGGGGTTCCCGCCCTCGAGCAGCGAGCGTTGCACGACCTCGAGATCGGCGATGAACTCTCCGGGGCCGGCGTAGCCGCCCTCACCGGCCTGTCGGGTGGCAGCGAGCCGATCGGCCGTGAACACGAGCTTGTGCTGGTGCACCTGCTCCGGTGCCGCTCGTAGCAGCGTGCGGGCCCGCTCCGGGAAACGCTCCTGATCGGCCGCCAGACTGGTACGGAGCTCCGGACTCGCAGGTGCTCCCGTCTCGGAACCCGCGGGTACTGCCCTGGCAACCCAGCGGGTCGCCTCCTCCAGTCGGGTCAGGGCTTCCTCGGCGTGCCGGTGACCTGTCTCGCGCGTGACCTCCGCGGTGACGAAGGGGTTGCCATCGCGATCACCGCCGACCCAGCTCCCGTAACGCAGGAACGCCGGCGTTCGGGGCGCCCGAACTCCCACCGTGGTGGGGTCCAGGGCCCGGTCGACCTCGCGGTAGACGTCGGGAACGACCTGGAACACCTGGTTGCCGAGCACCGACAGCACACGACCGACCTCGTCGGCGGGCCGTGGCCGTTGCGCACGGAACGGCCACGTTCGCCACAAGCTCGTGATCTCCTCGGCAAGACGCCGTCGCACGTCCTGGACCCGCGCGTCGTCCACCTCGATGTCGTCGAAACGTTTCAGCTCCGCCGCGATGCGGGCGAGGATGCCCGTGACCGTCCGTCGCCGGGCCTCGGTGGGATGAGCGGTGAACACGGGGTGGATGCGAAGTCGCGCGACCAACCGCTCCGTGTCATCCCGGCCGATCAAGCTCAAGACCTCGCCGATCCCCGCGAAGATCCCGTCCGGGTCGATCTGGCCGTCCCGACCCATCATCCTCGCCGTCTTGATCCGCTGACGGTCCTCGGCGATGTTGATCAGCAGGCAGTGGTTGGTCAGAGCCTGTGCCATCCGGCGGCACCGTTCGGCGTCGAACCCGCCGATCTGCGCGACGAGCGATCCGATCGTCACGTCGTCCGAGGCGAGCTGCTGTGTCGCCGCGTCGCGGAGCCACCTCACGTGCTCGACGAAGTCGCTCCCCTCACACTCCTCGAGCACCTCGTCGAGCACCTCGGTGAGCAGCGTCACCTCGTAGTGCAGTCCCACCGGCAGCAGGGATCGGAGCGCGGGCTGGCGACTGCGGGACGGCATCTCCAGAACCTCCGGTCGGCGCGTCCATTCCGACCCTAGGTGGGCCCTGCTCTTCGCGGGAGGTGTTCCGGTCGGTGGGCTGGGGTGGGGGATGGAGTGTCGGCGGGAGACGGACGGAGCGTCACCCGGGAGGAGCCGCACCCCCTTCTGGTCGTGGATGCTGGTCTCGTGCCGGTCACCGAAGGAACGCTGCCCGCAGGCCGTCCACCACGGCCACGGACGCGGTGTTGCGTCTCGTGCCGATTCGTGCTGGCATCGGCGTCACCATCCCACTGCTCGGCGATCCCCATCCCACGAGAACGTTGGAGCTCGCCATCGCGTCGATCAGGTCGTTGTCGACCTCGCGCGCCAATGGCAGCGAGGATCGCGCGGCAACGTGCGCCGGCGATTGCAGGTGCACACCGGGCATCCACGAACCGGTGGGCGATCTCGCCCTAGTAGACGAACGTGGGCAGGTCGACGGTGCGCTGTGCCGCGTTGATGTCGTCCGGCATCAGTGGAGAAGGCGGAGACCCCGTCGAGCAGGCGGTCGGTGCCGTTGCCCCCGGTCGTGGCGAGGCCCAGCGCTCGTTGGGACAGCTGCCGCCGGTCCGGATCGCTGGCGGTCATCGGTCACCTCGGTCGCGTAGTAGGGGCATCACCCGAGCCGCGTCGAGCGCCCGCAGGTGGGGGAGTGGATCGAGCCGGTGCTCGAGCACGTGCTCGGTGAGCTGGTCGCGAACCACGTCCGTGAGCTCGTCGGGATCCCAGGGTTTGCCGATGTAGCGGTCCAGGCCCGCCTCGTTCACCGCTCGGATCGTGTCCTGCTGGTCGGCCTGACCGGTCACCAGCACCTTGCGGGCGTGGACGGTCCGCGGATCGTCGAGGAGTTGCGTCAGGAAGTCGACCCCGCTGGTGCCAGGCAGCCGATGGTCGGCGAGCACCAGGGCCAGCCGGTCACCGTCGGCATCCAGCTCCGCGACGATGGCCCAGGCGTCGTCCACATCCTCGGCGGCCTCGATCCGGATCGTGTCGCGGAAGCCCCCCAGGTCGCGGGTGAGCGCTTCACGGACGGGTGGCTCGTCCTCCAAGACGAGCACCGTCAGTTGCATCCTCGTCTCCCTGGTCATCCGTCGGTTCTGACGGGATGGCGGCCTTCTGGTCGGTCGTGGCGGGGTGGTCGCTCGGGCCGTCGTCCTGGCGCGAGCGGTTCAGCTTCCCCGGTCGTCGGGTGGTCCGGCGATCGGGAGCACGACGCTCGCAACGGTGCGGCCCGGCTCAGACTGCAACTCGATCGTGCCGCCGTGCTGCTCCACGATACGCCTCGTGATCGCCAGACCGAGCCCCAGGCCGTATCGGACCGTCCCGTGCTTGGTCGTGAACCGTGGCTCGAACACGCGTGGCAGGACCTCCGGATCGATCCCCGGCCCGTCGTCGATGATCCGCACGCGCACATGGTCCTCGTCCAGTTGGTCGGTCACCACCTCGATCCGGCCACTGCCGTCGAGTTCCTCGGCGGCGTTGACCAGCAGGTTGGTCCACAGCTGATCGAGTTGACCCGCACGGGCACGGACCGGCGTCAGCTTGCCGAAGCGGCGGACGAGTTCGATCCCCCGTAGCCGGTGAGCGGTCAACCGGATCGTGTCTTCGATCCCCTGGTGCACATCGACGCCCTCGGTCGGTCGGAGGTCGGGACGTGCGTAGGCCTTGAGGCTCGCCACCAGTTCCCCGATCCGCGCGGAGGCGACATCGAGATTGTGGACCGAAGCGCCGATGCCGGCCGCCGCCTCGACCAGGACCAGCGTCGACTCGTCCTGAGCGGCGAGCGCAGCAGCCTCGGCGGGGTCGTCGATCCCGGCGGCCGCCATACGGGTGGCCAGGGCGCGGTCACCCAAGGCATCGATCAGCGCACGCCGCTTCGCCCGGTCGTCGGCGGTGCTGCTCGGTGCCCGGTCCCGTGCCGCGGCCATCGCGCGGGTCACCAGTTCGCCCTGCGGGTGGCTGGTCAGGATCGTCGACAGGTCGTCGCCGACGTAGCTGGCTGCCCGACGGAGCGCTGCGATCGGGTTGTTGAGTTCGTGCGCGATGCCGGCCGCGAGTTCGCCCAGCGTCGCGAAGCGGGCCTGTTCGACGAGTTCGAGGCGCGCCTGTTCGAGCTGATGGAGGGCGGTCGCCAGCCGTTGGCGCTCGTCCTCGAGGTCGCGGTTGAGCCGGATCCGCTCAACCTGGAGCTGCTCGGAGCGGCGGAGTCGTTCCGCCAGGGCGCGGATCGCGACGGCGGTCAGCGCGTCGCCGACCGCGGGCTCGGTGCTCACGGCGCGGTCGAGCTGTTCGAGCGACAGGTGCACCACTTCGGTCTCGGTGGTGGTGCGCGCGGTGAAGAACGCCCGACGCTGCTGGGCGAGCGCGAGCAGCCCGATCACCGGCCCGGTCGAGTCGTGGTGCAGGAGGACCTCACCGACCTCGGTCGTACGGCTCAGTGCCACCCGTCCCTGCAGGACGACCAGGACCGCATCGACCCCGACGTCCTGGTGGGTCAGGCGCACGCCGACGGGCAGTCGGAGTCGCGGCCGGGGTCCGAGCACGCGTTCGATCGCCTCGAGAAGCCTGCTGGTGACCTCGGTCGGATCGAGTTCCAAGCCCCGGAGGAGCTCGCTATGCGGGCGTTGCAGTGGGCGTCCACCGTGGGTGACGAGCGCCCGGGACCGCAGATCGTCCGGATGTTGTTCGTGCATCCACCGGGCGAGGTGGGAACGGGCATGGGTGGCCAGTGTCCCCGCGGTCCAGGGCACCGCGATGATGGCATCGAGCCGGTCCCGGTCGATGGCGTGGGCGAGGTCGTCGTGGACCCGGCGGTCGGTGACGAGCAGGGTCGCCGCCGAGCGGAGCCCGGGGTCGGTCTCGAGTTCATCCACGAGCGCATCGATCGGCCCGAGCCCGCTGGTGAGGACGACGACGCCGATCCAGCTTTCCCGTCCCGCCCCGGCGAGGACCTCGCGGGCCTCGGCGACGGACCCGGCCGCGACGATCCATGCGACGTCCTGCAGACCGTCGCGCAGTTCCTCGGCGATCGCGGATCCGAGCGGTGCCGGTGCGATGACCAGCGCGACGAGCGTGGCCGGCTCGCGACCGGACCCGGAGGCGTTCACAGTAGTCCCAACCAGTCCCACACCAGGGGCATCACCAGTGCGAGCAGCGCGCCACCGACCGCGCCGATCAGGAGACCGTTCACGGCCATCGATCTGGTGTCCACCTCACCCGTCGCGTACGCGATGGCGTTCGGCGGGGTGGAGATGGGTAGCGCCATCGCCAGTGCGCACGCGAGCGCCACGATCACTCCCATCGCGGTCGTATCGATCGGCAGTCCGACCGACAGGCTGAGCGCCAGCGGCACCAGCAGGTTCGCGGTCGCGGAGTTGGAGATGACCGTGGACAAGCCGAGTCCGACCACGACGAGCAGCACGACGAGCAGCATGAGGGGCATCGCCTCCCAGGCCACCAGACCGAGTAACCAGGCGTCGAGCCCGGTCGCACCGATCCCCACACCCAGCGCGATCCCACCGGCGACCAGCCACAGCACCGGCCACTGCAGGGCCTTGATGTCGTTGCCGTCCATGACCTGCGTCCCGAGCAGCACGACGACGGGGATGAACCCGACCGTCGAGGACGAGATGCCGTGCAACGGCTCGGTCAACCACAGCAGGATCGTCCCGCCAGCAGCGAGGTAGAACACGACCGCGGCGGGCTAGCGGTCGAACGACGAGCTCAACTCGAGCCGCATCGGGGTGTCGGTCGCGATGTAGCGGCGGGTCAACAGCCACCAGGAGAAGAGCAGCACGACGCCCATCAACGGCACCGCGAGCAGCATCCAGCCAAGGAACGACACACCCTCGCCCTGCGCCTGCAGCGCACCCAACGCGATCGCGTTCGGCGGACTCCCGACCGGCGTGCCGATCCCGCCGACATTGGCGGCGATCGGGATGGCCAGGGCCAGTCCGGTGCGTGCCCTGCCGGCGGGGAGCGCGGCCAGGATCGGTATGACGACGGCGAACATGGTCGCCGTCGTCGCGGTATTGGACACGAACATCGACAGCACCGCGGTGATGGTCATCAGGCCGAGCACGGTGCGCCGCGCGTTACCGGCGAACGGACGCAGCATGACGGCTGCGAGGTTCCGGTCGAGGTCGAACTTGCTCGCGCCGTCCGCGATCAGGAAGCCGCCGAGGAAGAGGATGATCACCGGGTTGGCGAGCGCCGCGAAGTAGTCGCCGGCGGCCAGCGTCGATGCGGTCGTCGTCGCCGGCAGCGCCACGAGTGCCTCATCGGAGATCATCAGGACCTCGAGCAGGATGACGAGCACGGCGGTCGCCACCAGCGGGATCGCCTCAGTGACCCACAACACGATCGCGAGCAGGAAGATCGCCAGCATCCGAGCACCGGCTGGCTCGAGGCCGGGGACCTCGATCAGTAACGGCAACAGGAACGCGACGACCCCGACGAGCAACCCCGCCGATTGCAGACTCGTCGGCTGGGGGAGCGTCGGACGCCGTCGTGGTGGCGGTGCTGGTCGGGGCATGGATGTGAGCGTAGGTGGCTGAGGAAGATCCCGACCACCAGGTGCGCCGGCGGACCTCCCGGTCGAAGCGCGCTTCGATGAGGTCGGTTCGTCGCATCCGGAGCCAGGGCGCCCGTGGTACGGCAGTCGGGTGTCGAACCCGTCGAGTCCGTCGATGACGACGGCAACCGCTCCGGGGGGCTTTGCTCCGGGTCGTCTCGAACGGTCTGGCGCGGCGGCGGGCCCCGGTCACGCCCTGCTCGCCGGGAGCGTGCCCGTCGCCGAGGTCGAACATACCCCAGCGGTCGGCGCGCACGGCCGACTGGTCGACCTCGGACGGGGTGAGGTCGGCACCGTGCTGGAGGCTCGGTCGTCGGCTGGCTGCGCCGGCAACGCGCTCCTTCGCCGCGAGGACCGAAGTGATGGAGGGCCCGTGCCCGCACCTGGCAGATGTGACGATCGTCGCCCGGTGACCTGCCTGCTCGACGCGCTAGGCACGACACCGTTCCTCAACGGCGAGGGCCGGTGCTGCTGTTCGACCACTACTCCACGTACGCTACGCGCGCCATTGCGACACGCTGGTTGGTGGCAGAAGCGGCCCGCAGGTCGGAGTTCCATGACCGACGCACCCCGATCGGCGCGGCAGGTCACCGTCACACGCGCCTCGCTCGCGGCGGTGGCGGGCTACTCGCAGGTCTGCTCATCGGGCTCCTGCTGCCAGCGGCAGTCCCCACGCTCGCAGGTCAGGGTTTGGCTGAATCGTGCACCGCGATCTCCGGGTCGCATACGGCGAAACAGTCGACGCCGAACAGGCTGCGGATGCCATGTTCGATCTGCTGGAACGACGTCCAGCCTCTCTGGGCGACGTCACCCGCGAGAGCATCGAAGGCAACCGCCAGTTCCTCCAGCAGCACGGATGAGGATCGCCAGCTCCCGTGGCCGTGCCCCTACCGAACCTTTCAGGTTGCATGGTTCTCCCCAGGCTCGGTTGATGTCCATCGCGCCGGCAGGTGCCGCCGGACAGATCCGGTGCCGAACGGGTGCACCCAGCCCAGGCGCCCGTCGATGGAGATCTCGCGCGTCCGCCGGATCAGCTCAACACCCCCGTTGCAGCCACCCGCACGCTAGGTCAGCACGCACACGCCAAGCGGTCCACCGAAGGCTGGCAGGACCCGGGCACGTAGCGTCCGGTCCAGCTACCTCTTCCGGGATGCAGTCTCGGGTCCGGGACGGCTCATGTTGTGTGCTCGTGGACGAAGGCGGTCAGCGCGTCGACGTAGGTTTCGGGGTGTTCCATGTGTGGAAGATGTCCCACTCCCGTCAACGTGCGGATCTTGGCTTCGTCAGGAAGGCGGGCGCGTTCTCGATCATCACCTGCCTGGCCCCGGGCGGGAACTGGGTCCACATGCCCGGTGCGTTCGCCTCGACGAACTGCTCGGCGGCACCGGCATGATCGCCAGAGGCGCAGGCTGCGATCAGCAGGCGGCCGACCGAACAACGGTGACGCCGAGGCGGGTACGCACGCGTGCTCCTGGATAGCGCAGCGTCGCAGATCCGACAGATCGACGATGTCCACAGGGGATGCCGTTGGCGGTGCCGGGGGCCTGACCGCTTCTCGAAGGGACCTTGTCGCCGCTTGGGGTGAGACACCCTCGCGCCAGGATCGCGGTGCCGGGTGGCACGGTTGCGGGGTCTCGGAGATGGCCGGCCTGGGGATGGATCGGTCACGCCCGGTCGCTGTCGGGGGCACCCGGCCACCATCCCCGTGCTGATGAGCGTGGCGCGGGAGGTTCTGTCGGCTGCTGTCCGCCGCGGTGCCTCATGGTCAGCCGGGTGAGGCGCTCAACCCCCGGATCTGCCCTCGAGGTCGTCGCGGATCTCGTGGTACTCCTCGCGGCTGATCTCGCCGCGCGCGTAGCGGCGGTCGAGGTCCTCGCGGGCCGATCCCTGCGCTGAGGGTTGCTGGTGCTGTTCCGAGCGGCCGCCACCGGAGGACGCCTGGCGGACCAGCCACACGATCCCGACCACGAGCAAGGTGATCAGCAGCAGCCCGAAGATCATCCAGACCACCATGACCACGCCGCCGGCGCCGTTCCACATCAGGTCGTCCCACCGCCGGTCCATGTGGGGCCCGTTGCCGGGCGCCATGGCTTCATCATCGGCGAGTTGCGTGATGTAGGCCAGCACGTCGTCGATCTGTTCGTCGCTCAACGTCGCATCGAACGCCGGCATGCCCGTCCGCCCGTGGCGGATGACGGTCTCGATCTCATCGACGGTGTGACGGTCGGACACCCCGATCAGGGAGGGAGCGGTACCGCGGCCCTCACCCGACGCGCCGTGACAGGCGGCGCAGTTGGTCGCGAACAACTCACGCCCGTCATCGACGTCGCCGGCTCCGTCCGGCTCCTGGGCCACGACCGGCTCCTGGGCCACGGCCGCGGGCAGGGACACGAGCGCAAGCAGCGATACCGCGACGCCGAGCAGGACGGCGAGCACCGTCGTCGACCGACCAGGTCGCTGCGTGAGCAGCGCATCGGCCATCGGTTCCACTTCGTCTCCATCCTTGTCATCGACGTTGTCGGCGCCGACCATGTGCGCCGATCGAACTCTAGGTGCGCTGGCTCGGTCGGCAAGCGCTGCCTCCTATCGGACGATGGGCAAGCCAGGGCGGCCCCTACCGTCGATCACGTCCTGTCTCCTGTCCTAGCCGCCCAGTAGGTAGGTTAGGGGGGTAGGGTATGTGCTGCCCCGAGAGCCGACCCGGTGGCCGGGGCCGCATCGTCGACGCGAAGGGTGCGAGATGGAACGTCACGAGTCCGCGGTCGAGGACCGCACCGCGGCAGAGGACGACTCGTCGCGAGGAGACGACCGTCACGCCGCCCACGAGGGCGAGCATGACGGCCACGCGGGCCATGGTGATCATGCGGCGCAGTTCCGGGACCGGTTCTGGTTGACGTTGGTGCTGTCGATCCCGGTGGTGATCTGGGCGCCGATGATCCAGGACTGGTTCGGTTACACCGCGCCGCAGTTCGCAGGTGATGGGTTGATCGCGCCGGTGTTGGGCTCGATCATCTTCTTCTACGGCGGGTGGCCGTTCCTGACCGGCGCGAAGGCCGAGATCCGCCCGTGGCAGCCCGGGATGATGCTGCTGATCGCGATGGCGATCACGGTGGCCTACGTGGCGTCGTTGGCGACCTCGCTGGGCCTGTTCGACACCGAGATCTGGTGGGAGTTGGCGCTGCTGATCGCGGTGATGCTGCTCGGGCACTGGGTCGAGATGCGCGCGGTCGGCCAGGCCCGCGGGGCGCTCGCGGCGTTGGCCGAGATGATGCCCGACGAGGCCGAACGTCTCACCGACGACGGCGACACCGAGACGGTCAAGGTCACCGAGTTGCAGGTGGGTGATGTGGTGCTGGTGCGTCCCGGTGCGCGGGTGCCGGCCGATGGCGAGATCGTCGAGGGCGCGGCGGATGTGGACGAGTCGATGATCACCGGCGAGTCCACCCCGGTGGCGCGTGGTGAGGGCGAACGGGTGGTGGCCGCCACGGTGGTCGCCGACGCGAGTCTGCGCGTGAAAGTCGATGCGGTCGGTGACGACACCACCCTGGCCGGCATCCAGCAGATGGTCGAACAGGCGCAGGAGTCGAAGTCCAAGACCCAACGGCTGGCGGACCGCACGGCGGCGTTGCTGTTCTACATCGCGGTGGTGGCTGCGGCGATCACCGCGGGCGTGTGGGTCGCGGCCGGCCAACCCGATTTCGCGCTCAACCGGTCGGTGACGGTGCTGGTGATCGCCTGCCCGCACGCGCTCGGGCTCGCGATCCCGCTGGTGACCGCCATCTCCACGTCCAAGTCGGCCCGCTCAGGGATCCTGGTCAAAGACCGGCTCGCGCTCGAGGCGATGCGGAACATCGACACGGTGCTGTTCGACAAGACCGGCACCCTGACCCTCGGGCAACACCGGGTCACCGACACCGCCACCACCGGCGACATCGCCCTCGAGGAGATGTTGCGGCTGGCCGGGGCGGTCGAGGCCGACTCCGAACACCCGCTGGCCCGCGCCATCCACGCCCACGCCAAGGAGCAGGCCGGTGAGCTGCCGACCGCGAGCGGGTTCGCCTCGATGACCGGCCGCGGTGTGAAGGCCGAGGTCGAGGGCGCCGCGGTCGCGGTCGGTGGACCGGCGCTGCTCCGCGACCTCGAGGTGACCGTTCCCGACGATCTCGCGGAGCAGATCGAGCGCTGGCGGGAACGCGGCGCGGCGATCCTCTACGTCGTGCGTGACGAGCAGATCATCGGCGCGCTCGCCCTCGAGGATCAGGTCCGCGAGGTCTCCCGCCAGGCGATCGCCCAACTGCACCAGGCCGGGGTGAGCGTCGCGATGATCACCGGGGACGCCCAGCAGGTCGCCGACGCGGTCGCCGCCGAGTTGGACATCGACGAGGTGTTCGCCGAGGTCCTACCCGAGGACAAGGACGCCCAGGTCGCCGAACTCCAGCAGCAGGGCCGCAGCGTGGCGATGGTCGGTGATGGCATCAACGATGCCCCCGCGCTCGCCCGGGCGGATGTGGGCATCGCGATCGGGGCCGGGACCGATGTCGCGATCGAGTCCGCCGGCATCATCCTGGCCTCCGACGACCCCCGTGGGGTGGTCGCCATCCGCCAGCTGTCGCAGGCCACCTACCGCAAGATGGTCCAGAACCTGTGGTGGGCCGCCGGCTACAACATCGTCGCCCTCCCGCTCGCCGCCGGGGTGCTCGCGCCCTGGGGCATCATCCTGCCCATCGCCGTCGGCGCGATTCTGATGTCCACCTCCACGGTGGTCGTCGCGCTCAACGCCCAACTCCTACGACGGATCGAGCTGGATCTCGACGCCGCTGGAGCATGACCGCCGACGCCAGCGCCGACCGTGAGGCGCGCCAGGCGGCATGCCGACTGCACAACGCTCACACCCCTTCGCCTCGGCCGTGTTCGACCACATCCCCATGGTGCTGGTCCACTACGGATCGGCCTCGGACCGCTTCGGCCAGGTCGCGACCGACGAGCTAGGCCACCTCTCGATGCCTGCCCCAGCGGCGTCTGATCCGGAGGCGCTTCGACGGGTCGGTATCCCGACCGTCACGGATATCGAGTTCCTGGACGCTGCTGGGTCGTGAGCGGAGCACCGTGGTCGCCTCGCCCACCTCGTGCACGCAACGAGGTGGATCCGGATCGGCGCTGTTCGAACCTGCGGGGTGTCGTCACGTCTCGACTCACGAGCTTCGGTGATGGCCGCGACCGGTGGTCAGCGCCGCCGTCGCTCACAGCTGCGCAGGATCCGCAGGGTGACGACCAGTGAGAGCCCGGCCAGGCCGAGCACGATGCCGCCAGCGGTCCAGGTGCCCGTCACCGCGGTGATCACGAGTAGCAGCAGCGCCGCGAGCGCGTGAACGGCGACCGCGAGAGCGAAAGACCAATGCCGCGAGGCGTCCTTGCGCGAGCCCACGACCGAGGCGATCCGTCGGCCGACGCGCTGGCGCCCGCTGGTACTCGCCACCATCCGGTGGGCTTCCTCGCGGTGTTCGAGCTGGAACTCCTCCGGCACGAACAGGGGCGCGTCATCGTTCGCCGGTAGGTCGTCCACGTGGCAGGTCTCCGACTCAGCCGGCGGAGCCCCGGTACCGACTCCACATCG
This sequence comes from Nitriliruptoraceae bacterium, assembly GCA_003558435.1. Taxonomy (GTDB): domain Bacteria; phylum Actinomycetota; class Nitriliruptoria; order Nitriliruptorales; family Nitriliruptoraceae; genus PWLR01. The sequence continues at coordinate 20,003 of PWLR01000096.1, forward strand.
AGACCGGTGTAGCTGGTGGCCCGGGATGGCGGCGTGGCAACGGGGGCCGAGCGGTCACGGCCACCGTGGATCGACGATCCTCGGCCGCTCGGAAGCATCGGTGATGCTGGTGGCCTGGCGGTGTGGGCGCCAGCGAGTACCGATGCTCGACCTCTGATGGCCTCCGGGTGGGGCGCACGTCGCGGCCGGGCGGCTCGTGAGCGGGAACGGGGAGCCTCCCGGTTATCCTCCCTCTGGACCATCTCGACGGAGCGGTGCCTTGGCGATCTTGTTCCTCGACCCGCTCGTGCTGGCGGGTGTGCTCGGGGTGGTCGTCTACGTCTGGTTGGTGTGGCGGGGGGCGTTCCGTCGCTGGTTCGGACGCGACGAGTGGTGGACGATCGCTGCCTGGCCCCTGCCGTTGGTGCTGCTGTTGGTGCCGTTGCTGGTCGGTGTGCTGTCGATGTTGCTGGGCCAGATCGGTGTCGAGCTGGGTGACGGCGAGCAGGGTGTCGGTGATGCGTTGCTCTACACCGCCATGTACGTCCTGCCGTTAGCGGGGCTGAGCCTGCTGCCGGCCCGGTGGCTGCTGCCACCGTGGGCGCGCCGCCGTCTGACGCGCCCGGAGGTCTCGACCGCGACGGAGCCCTCGCATGCGGTCGCCGCATTGCGCGCCCGGGCCGGACACGGCAGCTACGCGTGCTGGGCCTGGCGGGTCGATGCGGTCCCGGGCGTGGCCTGGGTCACCGGGCATCAGCTGCTGTGGTTCCCGACCAGTGCGCCGGAGGGTTCGTCCAGCGGTCCCCGGGCTGAGCCGCTGGAGGTCGATCTCCGCGACGTCACGGGCTGGCGGGTGCGCGCGCGGCGTCCGTGGCGCCGAGACGGTCTCGTGAGCTTCGATCTCGACGCCCAGCCGGTGAACCTGTGGGCCGCCGATGTCGCCGCGCTGCTCGCCCAGGTACCGGCGACGCAGCCTGGCCGGTGACCCGTCCGGCGGCACCAACGGGGTTGTCAGCGCACTTCCTGTGGTGGGCTGGGCGGGTGCGGTAGCGTTCGAAGGTGGACATCCTTGCTGAGGCCGCGTGGCGGCCGAGCGTGACCGGCCGGGCCTCACGGCCCTGGCTGGTGCTACTCGTGGCATTGGGACTGGGGGTGCTCGGGGCCGGTCCCGGCTCGGCTTCTGGCCACGGCGAGCTTGCATCAGCCTCGACGTCGACCGTGGGGGCGCACGCCAGCGACCTGGCCTGGGTGCCGGCCACGGCTCGCAACCCGCTGATCGGCTCCGACGCTGAGCGTGGAGAGCAGACACCGACCCTGCTGCTGGTCGCGCTGGGTGTGATGGCGAGTCTCTACCCGGCGAGGGCGGTCAGTGACCGGCCGCCGGACCTGCAGATCCATGTTCCTACCGGTCTCGCTCGCACCGATGGTGCACGCGCTCCCCCGGTCACCCGCGTCAGCTGACTGCTGGTCGTGGTGACTGACCGCCGTTGGGCGGGGATGGGAACGTGTTCGTGTCGAGCTCTGGGGCCGTTCGTGCCCGAAACCGTCAGACCCGTGGTTCGCTGATCCGGCGCAGCCTCGTCGTAGTGGTCGTGATCGCTGCGGCCATCGCCGCCGTGCTGCTGGAACCGGTCCGGCTCGGCCTGGACCTACGCGGCGGCACCCAGGTGGTGCTCGAGGCCCGACCGGTCGCCGACCGGCCGCTGGATGACGACACCCTGGAGCGCACCCTCGAGGTGCTGCGGCGCCGGGTGGATGCGCTCGGGGTGGCCGAACCGACCCTGCAACGCTCCGGTGATGCACGCATCATCGTGGAGCTACCCGGGGTGAGCGACCCCGACGAGGCGGTCGCGGTGATCGGCCAGACCGCCCAGCTGACCTTCCACCCGGTCGAGGGCGTCGCCGACAGCGCACCCGACGCCGCGGAGCTGCAGCCCGGTGAGCTCCCGGCGGTCGTCGACGGGGTCGTGCTGGTCGATGACGTCGGGATGCCGCTGCAGCTCGGGCCGGCGGCGCTGACCGGTGACGAGGTCGAAACGGCCGGGATCGCGCTCGGCCAGAGCGCGGCGGACCGGTTCGATGTGACCGTGGACTTCCGCGGCGCCGGGCAGACGGCCTGGCAACAGCTGACCGCCGACGCCGCCTGCGCGCCGCCGGGCGATCCGCAACGACGGGTCGCGATCGTGCTCGACGGCGAGATCATCTCCAGTCCCCAGGTCGCCGTCGAGGTGGCGTGCGGGCAGGGCATCGCGGGCGGGTCGACCTCGATCACGGGCGATTTCACCGAAGCCGACGGCCGCGAACTGTCGTTGCTGATCCGCGCCGGTGCGCTGCCGGTCCCAGTGGAGGTCATGGAGCAGCGCACCATCGGCCCGTCGCTGGGCGAGGCCGCGATCGACGCGAGCCTGCTCGCCGGGGTGATCGGGATCGCGGCCACATCCCTGTTCATGATCGTCGCCTACCACCTGTTCGGATTGGTGGCCGGGATCGCGCTGCTGCTCTACGGCCTGCTGTCGTACGCGGTGCTGGTCAGCATCGGCGCGACCCTCACCCTGCCCGGCATCGCCGGGTTCGTGCTCGCCATCGGCATGGCGGTCGACGCCAACGTGCTGGTGTTCGAACGGGCCAAGGAGGAACACGCCGCCGGCCGCTCGCCACGGGCCGCGGTGATGTCCGGGTTCAAGAAGGCGTTCACGGCCGTGGTCGACTCGAACGTGACCACCATCATCGCGGCGCTGCTGCTGATCTTCTTCGCCTCCGGCGCGGTGCGCGGGTTCGGCGTCACCCTGTCGATCGGGGTCGCGGTTTCGATGTTCACCGCCCTGGTGGTCACCCGGGTGGTCGTCGAGTGGCTGCTGCGTATCCCGGCCCTGGCCCGCAAGCCCGGCACGCTCGGGCTGACCGCCTGGCGGTGGTTCCGCAACTGGCTCGAGCACCACCAGCCCGACCTGATGGGCCGCTCCCGGCTGTGGCTGAGCATCTCCACCGCCGCCGTGGTCCTCGCGCTGGCCGGGATCCTCACCCAGGGGCTCGGGTTCGGCCTGGAGTTCACCGGCGGTCGGCTGCTGGAGTACCGCACCGAACAGCCGGTCGACGTCGAGCAGCTTCGCGACGAGCTGGCCGACCTCGGTCTCGACGGCGCGGTCGTGCAGACCTCCGCGGACGACCAGGTGTCACTACGGACCTCGGAGCTCACCACTGACCAGCGCGATGCGGTCATCGACGCGATCGAGGCGACCGGCGGTCAGGCGGAGGTGATCCGGGACGAGTTCATCGGCCCGACCATCGGTGCGGAGTTGCGCCGCAACGCCCTCATCGCGCTGGGTATCGCACTGGCCGGCCAACTGGCCTACCTCGCGGTGCGCTTCCGGTGGACCTACGGCGCCTCGGCGGTGGTCGGCATGGTCCACGACGTGGTGCTGCTCGTCGGCGCGTTCGCGTGGCTCGGCAAACCGATCGACGGGGTGTTCCTCGCCGCGCTGCTGACCGTGATCGGGTACTCGATCAACGACACCGTGGTCATCTTCGATCGGGTTCGCGAACGACGCGGCCTGGAACCCAAACGGCCTGTCGCCGCGATCACCAACGACGCGCTGCTGCAGACCTTGCCCCGTACCGTGAACACCGGTATGGGTGCGCTGTTCATCCTGGTCGCACTGTTGGTGTTGGGTGGTAACACCCTCGCGGACTTCGCACTCGCGCTGATCATCGGCACCACCGTCGGGATGTACTCCTCGGTGCTGGTCGCCGCACCGATCCTGCTACTGCTCGAACGGCTCCGACCAGGAGCCGACACACCCACCCGCCGACCATCCATCCCGAAACCCAAACCCGTCGGATCGAAAGCCGTCGTGTGACCATCGCCGCTTCGCGCCCACCCGAGCCGTGGTGCGCTGACGAGCGACGACCGGGAGCCTCGTGATGCTGCCGGTCGTGTGGCCTCGCGCGCTCGAGTGGGCGGTGCCTGCCCTGGCGGTGTCGGTGACGGTGGCGATGGCGGCACTGCAGGCCGGCAGCATGCCGGACCCGGTCGCGACCCGCTGGTCGTCCGATGGCACCGCTTCCGGGCCGAGCCGCCGCGACGTCGAGGTGGCGCTGGGCGTCGTCGTGGTGGTCATCGGAGCGGCGTTCACCGGGCTGGCGGACCGCCTCCCGTCGGTGGTGCACGCCCGGATGCTGGTCGTGACCGGCCACGTCACCTCGGTGGCCTGGGCCGGCCAGCGCGGCCGGCTGATCAGCGCGAACGCCGGAGCGAGCCGGTGGACCGACACCTCACCCACGTGGCCGGTGATGAGCATCGTGACCATGACGCTGATCGCGGGGCTGATCGGCTGGTTGGTCAGCGCCCCACGGGCCCGGCACGGCCGCGACGAACCGCCAGCCGACGACGATCCCGGACGTTAGAGCCGACCCCGGCACGCGCCGGCTTGTCACCGGGCCGGTGCGCTGGCCACATCCGAGCGAGGCGGCTCAACCACGAGCCGGGTCCCGTTGCCCGCGGCGTGGAACCGGCCGCCGTGAGCTCGCGCGAACCGGGAGACGAGCTCCCAACCATCGGGGTCCTGACTGTCGGCAGAGGTGGCACCGCCGGGACCGACCGGCAACTCGCCGGTGCTTGAGCGACCGTCGAACGCGACCGCCAGCCGTATGCCTGCCGGGACCGTTTCGACCGTCAGGTTGACCTCCGAGCCGGGTGGTGAGCCCGCCAGCGCCGCGGTCAGCGGATGGTCGACGATGCGGTCGAGTTCGATCGCGTCGAGATCGACCACCACCGACGGCACCTGGCAGCGGACGCGACGGGTGCTCCGGGTCGAGCGCCAACACCATCCGTTCGATCACCGGCGCCATCCGAGCGGCCTGGCGCACCGCCCTGTCAACATCGATCGTCGGACACCCTGCTTCCCCCCGCATGCGACCGGTCAGGGAAGACCACGCGCATCAGCGCTTTGTTGCCCGGCAGTGACGTCCTGGCGGGGTGGTGTACCCGTGGGTTGGTTCGCGGCGCGTCTCGGTTGCCTACAGTGGCCGGCAAGCATCGACGGGTGGAGCGGACAGGTGTATGCACGTGTGGTCGTCGCCTACGACGGCTCGACCAGGTCGCTGAGCGTGGTTCCGGCCGCCCGGATCGTGGCCGCGCGCCTGGATCATCCGCTCGAGCTGATTCACGTGGGCACGGCCGACGAACCCGACCAGCCGGTGCCCGACGACCTGCCGGTACGCACCATCGTCGGTGAGGATCCCGGTGTTGCGCTCCTCGACGAGGTACGTGCGAGTGACCCCCCGGCGCTGATGTGCATGACCACCCATGGCCGCGGTGCGCTCGGCGAGCTGGTGTTCGGCAACGTCGCCGCGAAGCTGCTGCGCGAGCTGCATGCACCGGTGCTGACCGTCGGTCCCCAGCTGCTGGGCTCGACCGAGCCGCGTCCCTGGTCCCGGATGCTGATCTGCCTCGACGGATCGGCGACCGCGGCCAGCATCCTGCCCATCGCACGACGGTGGGCGGAGGAGTTCGAGCTGTCCCTGCACCTGCTGCACGTCACCTACCCGTTGGGCGACGTCCGGCTGGGCGATGCGCACATCCCGGTCGAGGTGCGCGCCATCACCGCCGAGCTCGAACGCACCGCGACCGAACTCAGCTCGGCCGGCGTCGACGCCACCTTCCAGGTCATCGAGGACACCGACACCGTGACCGGCATCGTGCGCCATGCCGCCCACCGGTCGGTCGATCTCATCGCCATGGCCACCCACGGCCGCAGCGGTCTGGCCCGGCTGCTGGCCGGAAGCACCACCCTCGCCACCGTCCGACGCTCGCCTGTACCGCTGCTGCTCCTACGCCCGGAACGGCTCCACTGAACCCCTCGTTGCTCTCGGGTCGGGATGGCACCCGTTCCAGAGACCGTCGTGCCGAGAGGTAGCCGTCCCCGACGTTGTCGTCCCAGCTCGGGGAACACGCCCTACCACTCGAGCGCATCGACGTGGACCTCATCGAGGTCCACGTCACCGAAGAGCTGTTCATCGCCGGTCGTCGCCTCGCCGACGCCGATGTCCCCGCCGGGGCGTTGGTCACCGCCGTGATCCGCGACCACGAAGTCGTCAGCCCGCGCGGCGACACTGAACTGCGCAGCGGCGACGTCCTGCTCATCACCGCCAAACGCGACCCAGACGCGATCGAACAGCTCACCGCCTGGGCCCGCGGCGAGAACCGCGACACCTGACGCCCGCGGCCGACCGGTCCGCAGGTTCGCGCTCACGGCCGGCGCTCGACCGTGCCGATCCGGAGCAGCGCCGTCACGCCCCGGTTGGATGCTGAGGATTTACCGATGATCCCACCGTCGACGGCCCCACATCTCTCGATCCCGGTCCACGCCCCCGCCATCTTCGCACCGGGCATCGAAGTCCCCGACGAGCGTTTCGACGGTGGCCCTGGCGCCATCATGGAGCGTCCGGTGCCTCCTCGCGCCGGTCACCAGCCCCGTAGCGGCCCCTGACGGCCCTCCCACGTGCCTGTTCGTCTGGATGGTCCCCAGAAGGAGCCGAGATCCCGACCGCGCCGGGCCATGTCTGCCAACTCCCGTCGGTCGTGCCGGCCAACAACTCACCGGCCTCACAGGCATGAGCAGAGGGCAGGCCCGAGCATCGTGTTCGGCACGAACCACGGATCAACGACCGAGAACGTCAGTCACGAGCTCAGCTACCGGCGCCGACCCTGCGTCAGCGACGGTCCCGCAATCCTCGCGCCTGGACGTCCGCAACCACGCGGTCCTCCGCCTGCGGCCAGCCACCAGGCGGCGAGTTGCTCACGCTCTCACGGCGCGTCGTTCGGCTTGGGCCCGTTGCAGGCCCACACGGCGGTGCGGCGGCGTGGTTCGCCGGGCACATGAGGCCGCGGGCGAGCGCGCCCACGAGGTACGGCACGTCGTCGGCGGTCATGCGCCGGCCACCGTGTTCGACCAGCAGCGGGCCGCGGTCCCGCGGTCGCCTCTGACACCGTCACACGGCTGGCAGCGGATGGCGCGAGGGGCGGGCCTCATCCGTCGTTCGAGTAGAACGGTGCGCCCGGCGAGGTGCTCACGGGCTCGCACGACCGCGTGTGCCGCGCAGGCGCCTGCGCCGCAGTCGAGGCACACGCCGAGCGCTTCGTGGTGGTCACCGTCGAGCTGGCAGTCGAGACATCTCATCATCCAACCTTCGTGCCCCCGTGCTCGGTCGCGGCCCGCTCGGAGGTCGTGAGCGGCGGCGAGGCTGGTCGTGGCGCATCAGCGCACCTTCGTGCCGGAGTGGCCGTAGATGCGTTTGCGTAGCCATAGGGCGACGTAGACGAGGCCCACCAGTACGGGTACCTCGATCAGGGGGCCGACCACGCCGGCGAGTGCTTGGCCGGAGGTGGCGCCGAAGACGCCGATGGCGACCGCGATCGCGAGTTCGAAGTTGTTGCCGGCCGCGGTGAACGAGATGGTGGCGGTCCTCGGGTAGCTCATGCCGAGCTTGACGGCGAGCAGGAACGAGATCCCGAACATCAGGAAGAAGTAGATGGTGAGGGGGACCGCGATGCGCACGACGTCGAACGGGCGTGAGGTGATCTGTTCGCCTTGGAGGGTGAACAGCAGCACGACGGTGAACAGCAGCCCGTACAGCGCGAACGGCGAGATCGTCGGTAGGAACCGCGATTCGTACCACTGGCGTCCCCGTCGACGTTCGCCGATCACCCGGGAGGCGATGCCGGCGGCGAGTGGGATGCCGAGGAAGACCAGGACCGCCTTGGTGATCTCCCACAGGGAGATGTCGAGGGCTTGTTGTTCGAGGCCCAGCCAACCGGGCAGGGCCACGAGGTAGAACCAGCCGAGCAGCGAGTAGGCGCCGATCTGGAACACCGAGTTGACCGCGACGAGGAACGCCGCCGCTTCGCGGTCGCCGCAGGCCAGGTCGTTCCAGATCAGCACCATCGCGATGCAGCGGGCGAGCCCGACGATGATCAGCCCGGTCCGGAACTCGGGCAGGTCGGGCAGCAGCAGCCATGCCAGGGCGAACATCAGGGCGGGACCGATGATCCAGTTCAGCGCCAGCGACAGCCCGAGCAGTCTGCGGTCGCCGGTGAGTGAACCCATCTCGTTGTAACGCACCTTGGCCAAGGGCGGATACATCATCACCAACAGCCCCACGGCGATCGGTACGGAGATCCCATCGATCTCGATCGCTTCGAGTGCGGCCGCCGATCCGGGGATGAGGCGTCCGATGGCCAGGCCCAGCACCATCGCCAGGCCGATCCACACCGGCAGGAACCGATCGAGGGTGCCGAGCTTGCCCACCACCGCCTGGGGGATCGCCGCATCGTCGTGATCGGGATCGAGTAGCGTTTCGTTCGAGCTGGTCATCGGTTTCCTGAAGGTTGTGTCGTGGCCGGGGATCGGCAGGCTGCTTCGGGAGAGGTCTGGCAGCGTCCCGGGAGCTCGACGCGGAACCCGCCGAGCGGATCACGCCGTGCCAGCGCGCTATGTGCCACGCGCTCGACGATCGCTCCGACGAGAGCACCTCGACAACCCCGGCCCCGTACTCATCGCTAGCGCGGGCGCCGTCACCGGCCTAGATCGGCCAACGGGACGGTTTCCTGCCAGGAGACGCGGCTCGGGCACCCATCCCCGTGACGATGCTCAGGGTCTGTGAGGGCTCCGGAGGCCCCGGGTCGACCCGCCATCGGTGACGGGTCGAGCGTCCCCCCAAGCCGTGCCTAGCGTGCGCTGCTGGCGAGGCCGCGACGAGGTTGCGGCTGTGCCGGCTCCTCGACGGGCTCGGGAGTGGCTGTCTGGCCGGTTCGGGCGAAGCCCTTCCCGGCGCGGTGGATCTGCTCGGTCAGTTCGCGTAGTTCGCGGAGTTGTTCCGCCATCTCCAGCTGGTTCAGGATGACGTCATCGACGGTGGCCATGGGTGTTCCTCAGGGTGGGTCGTCTGCGACGGCTCGGTGCCGGTCTGTCGCGACCCAACCACGGAAGGTTACGGATACTTGCAAAAGAGTGCAAATAAGGGCGGTGACGGATCGACCCCCTACGTGGAGGAGGTGACCAACACGCGAGTGCGGTGGCCCTACGGCTCAGGCCGGCGCCAGGCCTTGTGCCTCGAAGGTCGCCAGCACGGTCGGATCGTTCGCGCCGAGCACGCAGCCGACCTGTTCGCGCAGGCCGTAGCGGAGCGAGAGTCGCTCGGCCTCCACGGTGGACAGGGGAGTGGCTGCGGCGATCTCCAGCAGCGCATCGATCATCGGGTCGGTGCCCCGCGCGACGGCGTAGTGCACCCACGTGCCGCTACGAGCCTGCTCGCGGACCAGACCCGCTGCGCGAAGCGTGCCGAGTGCACGTGACACCTGGTAGTCCGCCAGGTCGAGCACATCGGACAGTTCGCACCCGCACAAGGTGTCGGGCACCTCCAACAGCACACGCAGTACCCGCAGGCGCCGGGGGTCGCCGAGTGCCTTGAACGCCTTCGTCATGCCTTCGACCGCTGCCTCTGGTGTCCCGCCGGACATGGATCGCTCCTCCTGCCGCTGGCCTGACACCGTCCACGACCGGGACGTCTGCTTGCAGTGGATGCAGGCAGCAGCTTGACCAGTTGCGATGAACTGCAAGCAGGATACTCGCCGGACCACCGTGGTGTCGGCCGGAAACCTAGAGCCATCATGGAGTCCTGATCAGACAAGTGCACCGAGGCTGTTGCCATCACCTGTTGAGCCCGACCGTGCCATCGCGCGTTCGGGGTCCGTCGCGCTCGGGCTGATCGGGGGTGGTGGTGCGCTTGGTGTCGGTTCGGTGGTCGGCGGCGTCGGATGTCGTCGCGGACGGGGCGAACACCTTCGAGGCCCTTGCCGTTGCGATCCTCGAGTTCCCGGTCCAGATGGCGCTTGCCGGAAGGGACCGGCACGCCATCTCCTGAACTCGCGACCACGGGCCACCGGCGCGAGTAGAGCAGCGGTCCCGTGCCCGATCGAGACCGCGGCACGCCTGGTGGTGGCGATCTCCAGCATCACTCCAGTCGACCGGAGCGCCACCCGGACCGGAACCACACGGCCCCGGTCCGGGTCGAAGGGCCCCTGTCTCGCGGCTGCCGGCACACTTGCGACGCGGAGACGGGACCTTGGCCACTGGCCGGGTCATGACATCTCCGGCATTCTTGCACCATCGACCTGGGAGGTGGACATGTCCTCCGCGCTCGAACGTCCCCCGGCCCCGCCGGAACAGCGGCAACTCCACCTCCCGACGCCCGCCAAGCGCTTCGGCTACCTCGTCGCCGCCGCGGCGAACAGCGTGCTGCTGTGGGCGGTCCATCGGCTGCTCGACTGGGGATGGCCAGCCTTCCTCACCGAGGACTTCGAGCAGGTGCTCGGCATCGTGACGGCATCGCTGATCGCCGGCATCGTGGCGAACCTGGCACTGGCCGTCCACCACCGTGGGCGCAGCCGCGCCCTCGCCGATGTCGTGACCGCGGCGTTCGGGCTGGCCGTCGGTCTACGGATGTGGGAGGTCTTCCCCTTCGACTTCACCGGCTACGCCACCGACTGGTCGGGGCCGGTGCGCCTCGCCCTCGGCGTCGGCATCGGCGCAACCGGTATCGCGATCATCGCCAACCTCGTCACGCTCGTCACCGGTCCGCAAGACGACGCCTGACCCGTCACGGAGGCTCACCGCGTGGCCCCGCTCGACCCAGCAGGTAGGCAGCCACAGGCAAGGCCGCGTCTGAGGGGCATGGACCGTGCGCTGATCGGCACCGTGCTCGTCCACGAGGTGACGGGCCCCGCGGGCGGTCTCGGCATCACCACGCTGATCATCGCCTGGGGGCTGCTGCGGTACGCGGGGCGTGCGTCATCCCGGGAGGAAGCCGTGACGGCTGTAGCCCGTCACGCCCAGCCATCGCTGGAGGTTCTCGTCGCCCACGCCAGCCGGCATGACTCGACCACCCAGATCGCCGACCGCCTCGCCGAGCGGCTCGGCGAGGCGGGGTTCGAGGCGGTGGTCGTCGACGAACAGGGCACCGACCTGCTGGAGCTCGCTCGACCCAGGGAGTTCGACGAGTTGCGACAGCTGCCCGAGCCGCGCGAGGAGAGGGCCTGCTTCGGCAAGTGGGACCCGGGCGCGCCGGCGGTCGGGTTCGTCGAGCGGATGATGGAGCTTGCTCCCGCCGGGCGCGATGCGCTTGCAGCCGGCGACTTCCGCCACTGGCCGGCGATCGATGTCTGGGCCGACGAGATCGCCGCGGCACTGCTGCGACTGGAGCCCACTACGACAAACAGGAGGCGCGCATGAGCAACAGCACGGCTGGCGGGGCAGGCGGCAGTGCCATCTACGGACTCGGCATCTTCGGTGCCTGGGTGTGGTTCTTCCAGCAGGCGGATGCGTTCTGGGCCTATGTTCTCGCGTTCTTCCAGGGCTTCTTCTGGCCCGCGTTCATGGTCTACGAGGTCTTCCGGACGCTCACCGGATGACCGATGCTCGTCCGAGCGGACCGAGCGGACCGAGCGGACCGCGCGGACCGCGCGGACACGCGACGCCAGCACGAGCCGGTCGTCCCGGAGGAAGCACGCTACCTCAGGCGTTGTCCAGGGTCGGTGGGGGGAGAACATCTGGGGCGCGAAGATCGCCCGGGCCTCCGTAGTGTCCTGCAGGGGTCACGATCGTTCCCGCGGTCCCGGCGAGCATCGCCGGGGCGTCATCGAGTCGACCGATCGTCGCCATCCCGCCGGTGAGTTCCACGAAACGGCAGGCGGCATCGGCCTTCGGGCCCATCGAGCCGGCGGGCAGGTCTTCGCGACGGAGCGCTGCCGGGGTCGCCCGGAGGATGGGCGTCTCCTCAGGGGTGCCGAAATCGCGGGAGATGTGGGGGACGTCGGTCAGGATCATCAGGAGATCGGCGTCCAACGCTTCGGCGAGCACGGCGGCGGTGAGATCCTTGTCGACCACCGCTTCGACGCCCTGCAGCTTGCCGCGCTCGTTGCGGATGACCGGGACCCCACCACCTCCGGCGCAGACGACCACGGCCCCGCTCGCCAGCAGGAGGCGGATGAGCCGCGTCTCGACCACGCGCTGCGGACGGGGGGAACCGATCACGCGGCGCCATCCCGCGCCGTCGGGCCGGACCGTCCATCCGCGCTCGTCGGCCAGTCGTCGGGCGCGGGCCTCGTCGTAGACCTCGCCGATGAACTTGGTCGGCGTGTCGAACGCCGGGTCGCTGGCCAGGACCAGGGTCTGGTTGATGATGCTCGCGACCTGGCGCCCGGGGAGTTGGTTCTGCAACGCCTGCAGGAGCCAGTAGCCGATCATGCCCTGCGTCTGGGCACCGAGGACGTCGAAGGGGTAGGGGGTGGTGAGGTTGGGGTCCGCGGCGCTCTGGAGCGCGAGCACACCGACCTGGGGTCCGTTGCCGTGGGTGAGCACCAGTTCGTGCTCCTCGGCGAGGGTCGCCAGCGAAGGAACGGCCCGCGCCACGTTCGCCTGCTGGACGGACGCGTCGGGCTTCTGCCCACGTGCGAGCAGGGCGTTGCCACCGAGCGCTGCGACGATACGCATGCTCAGGTCCCCATGGTCGCGACCAGCACGGCCTTGATGGTGTGCATCCGGTTCTCGGCCTGGTCGAAGACGATGGAATACTCGGATTCGAACACCTCGTCGGTCACCTCGAGGCAGCTCAGACCCGTGCGCTCGTAGAGCGCGGCCCCCACCGTGGTGTTGCGGTCGTGGAACGCGGGCAGGCAGTGCATGAACCGGACGTCCGGGTTGCCCGTGGCGCGGACGACCGCCATCGACACCTGGTAGGGCTGCAGCAGCGCGATGCGCTCGTCCCAGGTCTCGGCCGGTTCCCCCATCGACACCCACACGTCGGTGTAGAGGTAGTCGACCCCCGCGACGCCCGCGTCGAGGTCGTCGGTGTGGGTGATCTGGGCCCCGGTCGCCGCCGCGATCTCCTGCGCCTGGTCGATGACCGCCGTTTCGTTCCAGAGTTGCTTCGGGGCGACCATGCGCACGTCCATGCCCATCATCGCTCCGGCGATCAGCAGCGAGTTGGCCACGTTGTTGCGGGCATCGCCGAGGTAGGCGAAGGCGATGTCGTGATCGGGTCCGGCGTGGTGCTCTCTCATGGTCAGCATGTCGCACAGGCTCTGGGTCGGGTGCCACTGGTCGGTGAGCCCGTTCCAGACCGGTACGGCGGCGAACTCGCCCAGTACCTCGACGTTGTCGTGGGACGCACCCCGGTACTGGATGCCGTCGTAGTAGCGACCGAGGACACGGGCCGTGTCCTTCATCGATTCCTTGTGACCGATCTGGGAGCCGGACGGGTCCAGGTAGCTGACGCGTGCGCCCTGGTCGAACGCGGCGACCTCGAAGGCGCACCTGGTCCGCGTCGAGGTCTTCTCGAAGATCAGGGCGATGTTCCTGCCGACCAGGTGCTGCTGTTCGGTCCGGTCGCGCTTCGCGCTCTTGAGTTCCGCCGCGAGATCGAGCAGCGAGATCCACTCGTCCCGGCTCAGGTCGGTTTCCTTCAAGAAGTTTCGTCCGCGCAGGTCGACGGTCATCGGTTGAGCCTCTCGTGGTGGCGGGTGACGGTTCCGAGATGGCAGCGCATCAAAGGCCGTCGCGCTCTATCGGGCAGGTCATGCAGCGCGGCCCGCCGCGACCACGACCGAGTTCGTTGCCGGTGATGGTGATGACCTCGAAACCGTTGTGTCGGAGATGGGTGTTGGTCGTGACGTTTCGCTCGTAGGCGATCACCACGCCGGGGGAGACGGCGAGCACGTTGCAGCCGTCGTCCCACTGCTCACGCTCTGAGGCATGGACGTCCTGGGTCGCGGTCAGCACGTTGATGCGCTCCAGGCCGAGCGCGTCGGCGATCGCGCCGTGCATGGCACCCGGGTCGTGAGCCGTGACCTTCATCTCCTTCGCGTCATCGCCGGGCTCGAGCGTGTAGGAAGGCAGCGGGCCCAACCCGGCGTACTGCGTGAACGTCTCCTCGTCGAGCATCGTCAGGACGGTGTCGAGGTGCGTGAAGGCACGTGCCTCGGGCAGTTGCAGCACCACGACCTTGGATGCCGCGCCTTCGGCGAACAGCGACGTTGCGAGGCGTTCCACTCCGGCGGGGCGGGTCCGCTCGCTCATGCCTACCAGCACAGCGCCGCGCCCGAGCACCAGTAGATCTCCTCCTTCGGTGGTGGCCACGCCGTTGGGGGTTCCCGGCGACCAGATCCGGAAGTCGGCCTCGGCGAAGCTCGGGTGCCAGCGGTAGATGGCCTCGTAGTGGATGGTCTCGCGGGTACGTGCCTTCTTGCGCATCGAGTTGATCGCGACGCCACCGTAGATCCATGCCGAGGTGTCGCGGGTGAACAGGTGGTTGGGTAACGGCGGGAGGACGAAGGCATCGAGTTCGAGTGAACGGAAGACGACCGAGGGAGGTTCCTCGATCCGTTGCAGCAGCTCGCGCTTCGTGACCCCGCCGATGAGTAGCGTGGTCAGCTCCTGCGGGTCCATGGCATCGAGGGCGTTGCGGAGCGCATCGAGCGCCATCGGGCCGTACACGCGTTCGTCGAAGACGCCATCGAGCACGTGCTTGCGTGCTTCCGGCAAGGTGATGGTCTCGAGGAGGAGTTCCGCGAACAGGTGGACGGTGACGCCGAGGTCACGCAGCGTGTCGGCGAACGCATCGTGTTCCTGGCGAGCCTTCTTCACCCACAGGACGTCGTCGAACAGGAAGTCGTCCTTGTTGCTCGGCGTGAGCCGTTTCAACTCGAGATCGGGTCGATGCACGATCACCTGCCGGAGCTGGCCGACCTCAGAGCCGACGACGTAACTCATCCGGGTTCCTGTTCGCGAAGGGTGGGACCCGGACGTCGCTGGGCCTCGAACGATGCTGGCACACCCCGACGTCCGTGGCTCCTGTCCTCCGTCCCCGACTTTGAGGTCGTTCGACCTGGTCTGCCGGACCTGTCCGTGTGCCACACGGCTCTAGGAGTCCGGCCGGGTGTGACGTTGGATGGACCTGGCGCGGAACGCGTGCCCTGACGGGGAGTCACTGATGAGCACCATCGATCCGCGCTCGCCCACGACCGAACCATCGAGCGCCAGCAGGATGCGGTTCCCCAGCGCGTTCACCGTGTTGTTCGTCGTCACGGTCGCGGTGTGGTTGCTCGCCTTTCTCATCCCCACCGGACAGTACGCCGTCGATGACGAGACCGGCCGGCCCGTGCCCGGCAGCTACGAGGCGGTCGATGCGGAGCTGACGTTCGGGGATCGCGTCTACGAGCTGTACATGGCGCCGGTGAACGGCCTCTACGGCGTGCAGGATGCGGAGACGGGCTACATCGGACCTTATGAGTCCGGTGAACTGTTCGGCGCCGCCGGGGTCTTCCTGTTCGTCCTCGCCATCGGGGTGTTCATCACCATGACGATGCGGTCGGGTGCCATCGACGCCGGGATCGCCCGCATCGGAACCCGGTTCGGTGGTCGGGCCCTGCCGTTGCTGATCCTGCTGATGCTCATCTTCGCCATCGGCGGTACGACCGAGGGGATGGCCGAGGAGACGTTGGGCTTCTACGGCCTGGTCGTCCCCCTGGCGTTGAGCCTCGGGTACGACCGGCTCACCGCCGCCGGCATCATCATCCTGGGCGCCGGCGTCGGGACCCTGGCATCGACGGTGAACCCGTTCGCGACGGGAGCGGCGTCGGCTGCGGCCGATGTCTCGATCGGTGACGGGATCGCGTTGCGTGCCGTGATGTTCGTGGTGCTGACCGCGGTGACGATCGCCTACGTCGCACGGTACGCGCAACGGGTGCGCAAGGATCCCTCGCGCTCCCTGGTCGGTTTCCGTCCCGAGGACCTGCACCTGGCCAACGTGGAATCGCAGACCATGCCGCTCACCAGCCGGCACAAGATCGTGCTGTGGCTGATGGCTCTCACCTTCACCGTCATGATCGTCGCGATCGTGCCGTGGGCCCAGATCATCAACGGTCCCGAGGCCGCCTCGTTCGCGTGGCAGTTGGACTGGTACTTCCCCGAACTCGCGGCGCTGTTCCTGGTCATGGGGGTGGTCATCGGCCTGATCGCGGGTCTGGGTGAGAAGGGCATGACCGACACGATCGTCTCCGGTGCCGGCGACTTCATCGGTGCCGGGCTCATCATCGTGCTCGCCCGCGGGGTGACGGTCATCATGAACAACTCGCTGATCACCGACACGATCCTCAACTCCCTCGAGGACGCCGTCAGCGGGACCTCCTCCGCACTCTTCGGTGCCGCGATGTTCGTGGTCAACGTCCCGCTCGCGTTCCTCGTACCGTCCAGTTCAGGACATGCGACCTTGGCGATGCCGGTCCTCGCTCCGCTCGCGGACTTCGCCGGGGTCGGTCGCGAGATCGTGGTCACCGCCTTCCAGTCCGCGTCCGGATGGATGAACCTGTTCACCCCGACCTCGGCGGTCGTCATGGGTGGTCTGGCGCTCGCCGGGGTCGGCTACAACAAGTTCCTCCGGTTCGTCGCTCCGCTCCTGGCGATCCTGTTCGTGCTGGTCCTGGCCTTCGTCGCGGTCGGTGCGATGCTGAGCGGATGACGTCCTCGGTTCACCAGTAGGCAGGCAGCGGGGACCGGTTCCCTCTGCCCGGCTACCGGGGTGGCCGTCGTCGTCGGTGGCGATCCGGATGTCTGCCGACGGTTGCCCGCGGTGCTGATCGCCGTGTGTCTGGTACTCGTCGGGGTCTCGTGGCTCGTCAGGGTGGTGGGCCGGTCGGCTCTGCTGGGGCCACGCTCGAGGTGGCTGCCGTCGACCTCGAGGGGTCGAGGAATCCCATCAGGGCTTGGTTGACCAGGCCTGGTCGGGCCACGGTGAGGAAATGGCCGGCATCGGGAACCAGCTCACTGACCTCGAGTCGCGGAAGGAGGCGACGCGCCCGTCGCAGCGCCTTGGGTGCGCTGTACAGCACCTCTCCTCCGGCAACGAGCAGCAGGGTCGGACAGCGGATCCGTCGCAGGTCAGCGTCTGCGAACCTCCGCGGCAGCACGGGTGGGCGCTGCTCGCGGAAGTGCTCCAGACCCAGGGCGGTGAGTTCGAGGAGGCGGGCAGCGGGCACGCAGTCGACCAGCTCGAAGGTGCGCAACGCTCGGCGCTGCGGGTCACCCTTGGGCAGCAGGTTCTGCAACCCGCGGAACAGCAGCCAGAAGGGAACCCGGAAGCGCTGCAGCGTGGCGGCCGGAGCCAGCAGGGCGAGGCGGTCGATCAGCTCTGGCCGGAACCGGGCGACCGACGCGGCCACCCACGCCCCTTGGGACAGCCCGACCAGCGACGCGGTAGCGACACCGAGCCCCTCGAGCAGCTCGGCGACCCACCGTGCGGCATCCTGCTCGCCACCGACCACGAGGGACTGCTCGCCCAGACCCCGGTCGAACACGAGGTCGGCGGCGATGATGCGATGGTGCTGCGCGAGGGCTTCGACGCTCAGGTGCCACGATGCCGCGGACAGGCCGGCTCCGTGCAGCAGCAGCACCGGTGGGCCGTCCTCTGGACCGCTGAGCACCGCGTGTGTGGTACCGAACCGCGTCGGGACGTAGACGTGGTCGAAGGGCTCCGGCCACAACTCGGCGAGGGCCCGGTCGTAGGTGTGCCGGTACGCGGCCTCACCTGCCGGGGTCCGGAACCCGGAGGGACGAGCCGGGAGCAGCGATCGCCGACGGCGCGGTCCTCGCGGTCCCGCTACGGGCGCCCGGTCGCCGTGCCGTGTGGATGCCATGACCGCTCCTCTCCCGAGCACAACCGCAGCCTGTCCCATCGCTGCCACGACCGACAGTGCTGAAGGGCCACACCGCCACCGCCTCGGGCGCGACCGCCGGTGCAGGACGTGGGCCGAGCCGACGAGACGTTCCAAGCGCGAACCGAACAGGTCGATCGCGCGCACGGCCACGGCGAGGTTGCGGGCGCTTTTCGCCGGTCGGATCGTCACCTTCCGCGGCGTCGCGGAGATGCTGTGACCGCGAAGTGATGTCCCTCCCAGTCGATGCCTCGCGGGCTGGGGTTCTGGATCGACGGTGACGGTGCGGTCCTGGAGGGCTGCGACGTCGGCGTCTCGTTCTGGAGCGTGCACCGCCCCGCGACCGGCACGACACATCCGGTGATGTCGGACCCCTCGGAAGGGGCATGGCCACTCGCCCACCTCCACGAGACCTTCCCTCCCGGGCGGTGACCTCGAGAGCTCACCGACGGCACGTCCGATCGCCGTCGCCGGCCCCGAAGCCGTGAGCAACGCTCGTCAGTCGTAGACGCAGGTCGGTCCCTGCGGCGGCTGGTCGAGGATTCCGATCTCCCGGTGGGGTCCCACGATGTGGTCGCTCAGGGACGCGATGAGGTCACCCTCTTGGGTGACTCGCGACCGGTAGCGATCGAGCCCGCGTGGCGCAGGGCCCGCTGTCCACTCACCCCACCTATTGAAACGGGACCCGTGGCAGGGCTCCTCGAACCACTGCGACGCCTCGCAGAACCGCACACGACAGTCGGCGTGGGTAGAGGACAGCAGCGAGAGCACCAGCAGGCCCGTCGTAGCGTCCACGATGGGATGGTCTTCTGCTTCGGGGCCATAGCGGTCGAGCGCCGAACCAGCCTCCGACCGGTACGAGGGGTCCCAGGTGACCACGGCAAGGCGGGCGACCCGGTCGGGCAGCAGCAGCGGACCGTCGCGTCGGATGCGATCCAGCACGTGGTCGATCGCGCCGATGCGAAGGTCCGCGGTCGGCAGACCCTCGCCATCGAGGGGGGCGGCGGGCCGGGTCATCAGCGAGCCGAGGAGGCCGCCTACCAGCACACCTCCGACGGCGGCCAGGACCGTGCGGCGAGGGATCGTTCTGTCCGGCCCGGGTCCGTCCGGAAGCGCTGAAGGCTGGCCGCTCGCGTCGTGGGCGGCCGAGCCGTCAGCGCAAGGGGACGGTTCCTGCCGTGCGCCGCATCGTCCGCAGAACCGGCCCTGATCGCGGGTGCCGCACTGTGGGCAGTCACGGGGTCCGGCGGCATGCATCTATCCCCAGCCCTCCATCGGGTCGCTCACGGTAAGTCGTTGACGTCGGCGTTGGCAACGGGGTTCGATCGGCATGCGCCCACCTCGTCTCGTAGACACCCGGCCCCGCGCTGCGTGTGGTGACGGGAGAGAGGTGTGATGGTGGCCACCCGCGCGTCTCATCGAGCCTCCCGCAACGCGGTCCCTGGCACGCAACGGCGTGGTGAACGGCGAACACCGATCGCCGCCCACGAGCAAGGACCGCGTCGGTGTCGCCGGTTCGGACGCTGACCGGCCACGGCGCATCACGCCGTAGGTGACACGGCACCCGTGGCCCACGAGCGCATGAACCATCGTCAGGGTCCGCCAAGAAGACGGGTTGTCGGATCATCGCGCTCCGGAGCGGAGTCCGGCCGTGAGCGGTCGCCCCGGTGTCCTACGGGAGGACAACGTGGTCGCCGACGGCTTCCGGGATCACTCTCAGATCGTTGTGAGGCTCACCGCCGACGACGGCCCGTCCGACGACGTCGCCGGTGGGGTCAGCGGTGAGGTCTTGTCGTTCACCACTGGAGCGCGGCAGAGATGGTGGTGTTGGCACCACCAGGTGTGCTCGGGCGCAGCCGCATGACCGGTCGATGCTCCGCTGAGCGCACTTCTGCGGTACGCAGCGGATGGCGCCGGTGTATGAACCGCAGTGAGGCCCAGAGCGGGCCCTCCGTCACTGAACGTGCCGGGCAGGAGAGGAACGCACATGCGTTCGTATCGCAGCAGGTACGTGCACCGGACGGTGTTGTTGTCGCTGACGACAGCGCTCGTGGTCGGCCAGCCGATGGCAGCGCTCGCCGCACCGGACAACGACGACCGGGCGAACGCCGCGCCGGTCACGACCATCCCGTTCAACGACGTGGTGGACGTCAGCGACGCCACCGTCGAGGACGACGAGCCCGGGACGGGCTGCCTGACCTTCGACGACGATGATGGGTTGTTCGAGGTCCCGGTTGGCAACACCGTCTGGTACGAGGTGTCGCTGCGCAATCGCACGCAGGTGCTCGTCGACACCGCGGGCTCCGGGTTCGACACCGTTGCGGTCGTCTACGACAGTGACCTCAACGAGATCGCGTGTAACGACGATGCCGGAAACCTGCAGGCGAAGGTCGACTTCACCGCTCAGCGCGGCCAGACCTACCTCGTCAAGATCGGTTCGTACGGCGGTGGCATCGACGCGGAGTACGACGACCCGACGCTGGTGGTGTCGATCGACCGCGGCCGCGTCAAGACCCGCGAGCTCAACCCCAACCGTCCGGAGCGCTACTCCTTCCGCGGTCTGCGTGCGGACGCCGGCGACTGGCAGTTCGAGGAGGACGAGGACGGCTACCGCTACGGCGGCGAGGGCGTCGGCATCATGCAGGGCCGTCAACAGGACTCCTGGTCGCGTGGGAACACCCGCATCGCCGGGGTCAACGTCTACCGCTACGAGGGGGAGGTCGACTTCGTGAAGCAGACCGAGACCTTCACCGACTGGTGGGGCTACGAGCCGCTCGTCAACGGTGACATCGATCGCCGGCTTCGCGCCGCCTCCGTCAACCAGGATGTCTGGGTGGAGGGCTACAGCTGCACCGGTCCGGTCGTGGATTGGGACGATGACGAGTGGGGTGACGGGGAGGACGAGTGGATCGAGTACGACTGCACCGAGCTCGGGTCCGGCACGGTGCGCGCGACCGTGGACTGGGCCGGCTACGGCGCGACGACGCGCTCGAGCTCCCGTGGGCGCTACCAGGACGAGTGGGGGACGGACACGTTCCGCTACCGGGCCAGCGAGCGTGCCGCCGACGTCGTCGGTGGGGTCAGCGGTGAGGTCTTGTCGTTCGACCTGACCGGTGCCGACGGCTACCTCGCCGACGTTCAGGAGGCGTACTCGTTCCGCTACGCCCGACGGTGACCGCGCGAGCGCGGCTGATGGCGTTCAAGGCCAGGTAGGCCGGCCTGGAGCCTGGCAGCGAGGCCGTGGCAGGACGGTGGGGCCCGGGGGACCGGGCCCCACCACTCGGATCGCTTCGACGGTCGCGTTCGGCTGCTGGACAGCCGGGCCGTGCCGGTCGTCGGGCTCGTGGCTGCGGGAGGCGGCATGCTCGTCGACCGCTCCCAGACCCGCATCCGGCGGTTTCAGGCCTGCGGGGCAGCCACGCCGCCCTCCGCGGTGGTCGGCGCCTCGTCGACCCGGCGCGGTAGGCGGCGTGTGGCCGCCTGCGCAGCCAGCGCCAGCGCCGCGACCCCGAGCAGCGCCGAGCGCAGGCCGACCAACTGTGCCTCGGCGTAGTCCTCGACCAGCGCATCCACCTCGTCGTCCGACAGGTCGGCCGCAGCCAGGGCGTCGCGCACCGTGTCGGTGTCCGCGAACGGCACGCCGGCGCTGATGCGTACCGCCGCGTCCGCGCGGAGCGCCGGCTCGAGCCGCTCGTCGGCCGCGACGCTCGCGCCGAACGTCGCGGTCAGGGAGCCCAGCACCATGGCCCCGACCAACGCCGTGCCCAGCGCCGCGCCAAGGTTCTGTGCGGTGAACTGCAACCCGCCCGCCTCGCTGCGGGCCGCGTCGTCGACCGACGACTGCACCACGTTGCCAAGCTGCGAGGCGACCAGTCCCATCCCGGTGCCCAGCAGCGCCATCGTGATCGCGAACGCGGTACCCGCCAGTTCCGGCCCGATCACGGCCAGCACGCCGAGCGCGGCCGCCATGATCATCGCGAGCCCGACGCGTACGACGGTGCGCGGTCCGAGCCGGCCCGCCAGCGAGGCACCGGCCAACGACGCCACGAGCAGCGCGACCGACACGGGGAGCAACTGCACGCCGGTGCGGAACGCGTCCAGTCCGAGCACCAACTGCAGGTACAGCGGCAGGGTGAAGAACAACCCGAGCAGCAAGGTGTTCTGCGCCAGGCCGGTCAGCAGCCCGGCCCGCAACGGCGCGTTGGCGAACATGGCCAGGCGCACCAGCGGATCGCGGCCCGCCTCCTCGCGCCGCCGCTGCCAGCCGACGAAACCGGCCAGCACCACCACCCCGCCGGCGAACACGAAGGGGGTCAGCGAGAACCCGAGCGGCGTCACCGGCGACGAGCGCGGCTGGAGCCAGCCCCAGGCACTCGCCTGTAACGCCGCCAGCACGACCAACGCCAACCCGATCGCCGACAGCACGGCGCCGACGAGGTCGAGTTCGGGACGGCGAGCCGGACCCGGGGGTTCGCTCAGCAGCCGCACCCCTGACAGGATGAGGAGCACGAGGACCACCTCGCCGACGAACACCAACCGCCAGGACAACGAGGTGGTGACCCAGCCACCGAGGATCGGGCCGACCGCGACCCCGACACCGGCGGCGGCCCCGAGCACACCGTAGGCCGTCGCCCGTTCGCGCCCCCGGTAACTGCCGGCCACGAGCGCGACCAACGACGGCAGGGCGAGCGCCGCGCCGGCGCCCTCCAGCACCGACCATCCGATCACCAGCACCCCGACGCCCGGGGCCATCGCCGTGGTCGCGGAACCCACCGCGTAGATGGCCATGCCGATCGTGAACGTCCGACGGCGGCCCCAGCGGTCACCGAGCTTGCCCCCGGTGATCATCAGGGCAGCCATCACCAGCGAGTAGGCCGTGATCACCCCCTGGATCGCGACCACCTCGGTGTCGAGTTCCTCGACGAGCGTGCCGATCGACACGTTCATGACCGCGGTGTCGAGCACCAACAGCACTTGGGCGGTCGCGAGCACCGCCAGTGCGCTCCACCGCCCCCGGCTTCTGGTCACGTCAGATCCCGTTTCCCGACGAACGCCACACGTGGTTCGAAGGGCAACCCGGTGTCTGCCGGGCTCCGTCGACGGACCGCCTCGGGGCGTCGGATGGTCGCCCGACCGTAGCGAACGTTGCGGCACCTCGAAGCCCTCATGGCCGCCGGCGTGTGTCCGACGGTCGGCCCGGCCGATGCAGACGCCGAACTACTCAGCGACCTGCTCTCCGACCCGGTCTGCTACCGCCGCCTCGTCGCGGCTGCGCACGTCTCGCTGTCGGTGAGCACGACAGTCGCAACGCCGAGACGCGCTCGTGCCGCAACGCGATCCACCACCCCAACGCACCGTCCGCAACGCGGTCCCGGCCCGCAGGGCCGTGGTCAACCGGAGTCTGGGCAGACCCGTCTACTGGGGGAGGAGCAGGAGAAGCTGCTGTAGAGGTGGACTGGGCGGAGGACTTCGCGCAGCTCCTCGATCATCCACGGATGGTCGCGACCCGACCGCGACCCCGCAGGACTCCACGCCGCCGAGCCACCTGGCCGCTCGACACGACGACCGGTGCGCTGGCCCCGGCGTGTCTACTACCCCTACCCCGACAGAGCCGCGTTCGGTCCGCCTCGGCGGGCAGGTCCGGCCGAGGACCGGCACCAGCAGGAGCACCTCCCGCAGCGCATCGGCGACGACGCGGAGCTTGACCGTCAGACGTGCCGGCCAACGCCAGGGGCTTCGGGCTCATCGCCGCGAGGTGACGGTGGGTGGCGTGGTTCACACCTGATGGGGTGCTCGCCGGGTCGGCCCCACCGCACTCTTGCGGTCCACCCCGCGCGCTGAACGAACGGCGCCCGGTCCGCGCCACAACCTCGGTGGACGCTCGTGCGTCGGAGCGGTTGGACGCCCCGGCTTAACGGCGCGCCCCACCCGTGACGGGTGGTCGGACACGACAGGATCCGATGTGCTGACGATCGTGCGGGCGGGGGTGGAGCAGGGATCGTTCACGACGGTATTCAACGAACACCATCGACGGGCCGTGCGGCTGGCCTATCTGCTGACCAGCGACGCCGACCAGGCCGAGGACATCGTCGCCGAGGCGTTCGCGATGGTGTACGTGCGCTGGTCGAAGGGCGAGGTCCGGGACGTCGGCTCCTACCTGCGCCGCGCCGTGGCCAACGAGGCCAACTCGAAGCTGCGGCGCCGCTACCTCGAACGGGCGGTGGCGGGACGTCGCTCCGGTGACGACCGCGGGGTGCGGATGATCGACGACGGTGCCGCCGATCGCGACCAGGTCTGGCAGTCCATCCAGCGCCTCCCGGACAAGCAACGCAAGGCGGTGGTCCTGCGGTTCTACGAGGATCTCCCCGAGGCGGAGACGGCGGAGCTCCTCGGCTGCTCGGTCGGGGCCGTGAAGTCGCAGGTCTCACGCGGCCTGGCACGGCTGCAGGAACTGCTCGGGGAACCGCCCGCCGGGCGACCGACGAGACCGCCGAGGACGCCACCGCCGACCTCGACCACGACGCCAGGAACGATGACCTCTGCAGGAGGTGAGCGCTGATGACCCGGATCGAGGATCTGGTCCGCGACAGCCTCCGCCAGCGCGCCGAGGACGTGGAACCCACACCCGCGCTATGGCACGAGGTGGATCGGCGTATGGCCCGCCACCGC
The DNA here is from genome assembly GCA_003558435.1 of Nitriliruptoraceae bacterium. Lineage (GTDB taxonomy): Bacteria > Actinomycetota > Nitriliruptoria > Nitriliruptorales > Nitriliruptoraceae > PWLR01. The sequence continues at coordinate 44,415 of PWLR01000096.1, forward strand.
CGGTTCCAGGTCACGGCCTGGTCCCTGGCTGCCGTCACGGCGGCGGTCGGGTTGGTGGTCGTCCCGGGCCTGCTCGGAGGCACCGACCCGAGCGGTCTGGAGATCGAACCGATGGGCCCCACCGGCGGCGTCGTGCCTACCGTGGCGGTCGTCGCCGGCTCGAACGGGCTCGATCTGCTCGACCTCGCGACCGGTGAGCGGACCACGTTGGACGTTCCGGTGGACGGACCGGTGACCCGACTGACGATGCGGCCGGGATCGACCGCGGAGGACTTCGATCTCGCTCTCGTGCAGGCCCCCGACGCGGGTGGTGCCACGCTGACGCTCGTCTATGGCCGCGAGGGCGGCGGCGTGATCAGCACCGCCGAGGAATCGGGTGTCGACGGCTTCGTTCCCACGATCCGCTGGTCACCGAGTGGTGACCACGTCGCCTACACCGAACCGGGCGCCGACGGGCGGGTCCGACTGCTCGTCGGAACGGCCCCCGACGCTCCGGACATGACGGAGACGGGGCAGGACTCGGAGTCGCTCGACGGGTTCTTGGACCCTCGGGCCGCGACCGAGGTCGGCGCGCTGGGGTCAGACGACGTCCTGCTCGACTGGGTCCTCACCGGGCAGGCAGAGTTCAGCGAGCTCTGGATCCGTCAGGCCGACGGAACCGTCGCGCTCCTGCGTCTGGCCGCCACCGAAGGCGCAGGTGGATTCGTCGCCGCGAGTGACGAGGGTCCCTTGGTCCCCGACGGCTGGAGCGGGAACTGGCAGACGATGATCACCGACGTGGTCGTGGCGGTGAGCGCCGCCCCCTCCGCCCCGACCGGTGAGCCACCGGTCTACCTGCTGGCGCCGGGCACCGACGATGGACCGTCGCTGTACTGGAGCGGCCTGACCGACCGGCAGACCGACTCGCCATCGAACATCGAGGTTCCACTCGGGTCCCGGGTCGGTGAGGGTGGCCTCGACGCGCTGTGGCTGGATGCGGAGCAGGACGCCGCACTGCTCGGCAACGGCCAGCAGACCTGGCTGCTCACCCACGACGGCGACGGCGACTTCGGACCGATCGTCGAGGTTCCCGACGCCACCGCGGGCGCGTTGTTCGACGCGCCGGGCCGTGGGCCGCCTCGCCTTCCCGAGGTACAACGCCAACCGACCGCACCGGCCGCCTCACTTCCTGAGGATGAGGCGCGCCTCAGAGGTGCTCCCTAGCGTCACCCACGTTCGACGAGGGGTCGTGGCGGTCCCGCGCCCGATGCGATGACGCCGCCCGAGTGGAGCAGCGAGACGGCGTGAACCTCAGGGCGGCCGGTGTCCGGTCGGTGTGACCAGACCCGTCCCGTAGGCGAGGACGACGGCTTGGACCCGGTCGCGTAGTCGGAGCTTGGCGAACAGCCGGTTGACGTAGGTCTTGACGGTCGCCTCACCGATGGTGAGCGTGGCCGCGTGATCGCGATCGGTCAGGTGCGCGAGCCGCGCCGGGACGCCTGCCGGCCGGGGACGGTGGGTGACGAACGGATCGCGACCAAGATGCATGGCGGCAGGGCTGCGCTCGCCGCGGCCAACCCTGTTCCGCTCGTGCAGCTGTGGGGACCACCCCTGTTGTCAAGAGGAGTTCGGTTGCCGCGCGCGGACCTGCGGACACGGAGCGTCATGACCCGGTCTCGCCGTGTCGGGAAGAACTCACCCCTGTGGGTCGTTCCTCGAGATGTACGCACCTCGCACGCGCCGCGGTACGCCGCCGGCGCCTCGACCCCACCGGTGGTCACCGGCGCACGACCCGCTGTCCTCCTCCTCTTCGCTGAGGCGTTCGCGCACGACTCGGGGCTCCGGCTCCGGCGCGCGGCTCGGCGTATCGTTTCCGACCCCACCGCGGGGTAGCTCTTGCTCAGTCTCTTCACCACGTCCTACGCCCTCGCCACCGACCGCACCGGTCCACTCCAGGCCCGCCCCCGCCGTGCCCGCGCCCACCCGCGCCGCAACCAGCGCAGCGCCCGCACGCTTCAGCTGCTGGCCGGCCTCGTCGCGGTCGGTATCGGGGTAGGGCTCATCATCAGCGCCGAGCTCGGGGTGGCATCCTGGGACGTGCTCCACGTCGGTCTCGCCGAACTGGCCGGTTGGAGCGTCGGTACGGCCTCGGTGACCGTCGGACTCGGCGCGGCCGGCGCGGCCGCCCTACTGGGGGAGCGTCCCCGCGTCGGCAGTCTGGTACCGCTCGCGGTCGTCGGCCCCTCGATCGACGCGACGTTGCTCCTGGCCCCGGGCGCGAGCACGCTGACCGGCCAGCTGACGCTGCTGGTGACCGGGATGATCGTCCTGGCGTTGGGGGTGGGCGCCTACGTGGCTTCGGATCATGGCGCGGGCCCAAGCGACCTCGTCTTCTTGGCCATCGCACGTCGGGGGATTCCGCTCGCCTACGCCCGGTTGCTGGTCGATGGCAGCGCGGTGCTCGGCGGCTGGGCGATCGGTGGACCGGTCGGGCTCGGCACGGTGATCGTGACCCTGTCGCTCGGTCCGCTGATCGGGCTGGCCATCAAGGGCTTCGACCTGGTGCCGGCACGCCACGTCATCCATACCCGTGAGGCGGCGTTCGACCACGCGCAGGGCCGCGAGCTGGCGTGGGAGATCGCCTGAGTCGGCACGTCGGGCCGGCCGCAGGTTCCGGAACCGGCGGGCATCGATCGGCACGTCAACGGCGTCAACGAGGTGGCCGATACGGAAGGTGGTGGCCTCCCTGGCCAGCTCCTGCAGGGGGGCCGCTCGTTTGGTCGCGGTCCCGTACCGACCATCTGCTTCACCTAGACGTGGGACGTGCCCGACCGTCGAGACGGGCGCTGGTGCCGACGGTCGCCGATATGACACCGTTGGGAACACCCATCGAGGAGACATCGAGGAAACGACGTGTGCATGAGTTGCGCATCTCAAGCCTCGCCGCTGCTGTCGACGCTGCCCTACGGCGTGACGGCGGCCGCTGCCGTCGCCATCGCCCGGTTCACCGGTAAGGGAGACAGCGAGGCTGACGCCACCGCCTCGAGTGGGGGCGACGAGTCGTGAGCGCCCAGCAGCGCGAGACCGGTAGACCCGCCAGCATCACCGCACCCGTGATCGTGATGGGAGCAGGCATCGGCGGGTTCATCGACGGCATCTTCGCCCACCAGATCTTCCAGTGGCACGGGATGCTCACCCAGCTGTACCCGAACACCACGATGCAGAACATGGAACTCAACATGTTCGCTGATGGGCTGTTCCACCTCGTCACGCTCAGCTTCGTGCTCGTCGGCTTGTACCTGCTGTGGGCACGCGCTCGCCGTGGCGCCTGGCGATGGAGTTGGCGCTCGCTGACCGGCTGGATGCTCGTGGGCTGGGGATTGTTCAACCTGGTCGAGGGCACCCTCAACCATCACCTGCTGCAACTCCACCGAGTCAACCCCGAGGCCACCAACCCACTGGCCTGGGACATCGGCTTCCTCATCCTCGGCGCTCTGCTCGTCGTTGGCGGAAGCCTTCTCGCGCGTAGCGACACGCCACGCGATGCCGCCTGAAGCCGGACCTCACGGAGACGGCGTTGTTCCACGGGGCAAGGCGTCGTCGTAGCCACGCACGCGTTGCATCCGCGTGCCACCCACGCTGGTCTCCGAGGTGTCCCGGTCGGCGTCCGTGGCCGGGAGGGAGGAACCGCGAGTGGCAGGCCATACGGGCGCGCGCCTGGAGGTCGATGGCTCCGTTCCGGGACGTGTCCGCGTCCGGTTCAGCGGTGGCGTTGCCGAGGATCCGGTCGGCCGAGGAGGGCTTCAGCTGACGATGCCCTCGAGCAGGAGCAGGAGGCCGAAGAGGAGGAATCCGCCGGCTGCGGCGAGTTGCAGGGTGCGTTGGTGCAGTCGGGAGCCGAGCAGGTGGGTGATGGTGATGGCGATACCGCTGGCGAGGATCATCCCGAGGCTGGCGCCGAGCCAGGTGGGCACGGGTGCGCGGGTGGCGGCCAGGGTGGCGGTGGCGAGCATGGTCTTGTCACCGAACTCGGCGACGAGGAACGCGAGGGTGACACCGATCAGCACCGAGCGGCTCGGTAGCTCGCGCGGTTGATCGTCTTCGTCATCGGCTCGCAGCGTCCAGATCCCGAAGCCGAGGAACAACAGCCCACCGCCGATCGCGAGTGCACGCTCGGGCAGCGCGGTGCCCAGTGCGGCACCGGCCAGGGTGGCGGCGCCGAGCATCAACGAGGCGGCGATGGCGATGCCGCCAAGGACGGGCCAGGGGCGGTAGCGGGCGGCGAGCGCGATGGCCAGCAGCATGGACTTGTCACCGAGTTCGGCGAGGAACACGAGCCCGAAGGCGACGAGGGCGTCTGGCACGGTGGCGTCTCCCGGTGCCGGGAGGAGGACCGTGGGTACGGGGAGCCTCGACCGGCACCTCGATAGGTGCGTCGGTCGAAGGTCTCGCCCGCCTCGATGTGAGGCCCGCGGGACCGGGCACCGTCGACGGTGCCAGCATGTCGATCCCGCGTGTTGGGGGCTACTCCCCTTCGCGGACGGGAACGTAGCCATCGGACGAGCATCCCGCGAACGATGCGCCGCACGGTGGTGACCCCGTGGTTGTTGCGTGATCGCGCCGTTGCCGGGTTGCCGGGGGAGACCGGCTCGGTCCGGACCCGATCTCGAGGCATCGAGCACGCGCCAGCACCGGGTGAGGACTGCGCACCCCAGATCCGCCCCGAGGATGCGTGGGTGGCGCCCTCGAGGGAGGAACCGCGTTCGCGCGACGGTGGTGGATGATCGTCGACAGCGGCCTCACGAAGTGCCTCGGTACGGCTCTGGACGCCGCGTCGGTCGTTGGGTTCGCTCAGGAGCCGTCCGGTGTCGGTCCCGAGGCTGGTGGGAGGTGCTTGTGTCGGTAGAGGTGCTGGTCCGCGGCTCGGAGTGCCGCGTCGGTGCTGCAGCTGACCGAGGCGATGCCGGTGGAGAAGTTCACGGGCATCGGGCGGCGCTGGTTCCAGGCGGTTCGCAGCCGTTCGAGCAAACGGGTCGCGGCGTCGGGGTCCGCCTGGTTGAGCACGATCAGGAACTCATCGCTTCCGAGCCGGAGCGCTTGTTCGGAGATGCGCATCTGTGCTTGGAGCACCGCACCGAAGACGCGCAGGACCTGGTCACCCGCGAGGTGCCCGTGCGTGTGGTTGACCTGTCTGAACCCATCGAGGTTCACCAGTACGAGCACGTCGCCTGGCAGGACCCGTTCGGCGAGCCGCTCGTAGGCCCGACGGTTGGGCAGCCCCGTGAGGGAGTCACGTTCGGTGGCTGCTGACAGTTGCTTGACCTGCTCCAGGCGAACCAGTGCCCGGTGGGCGTCATCGAGCAGTTGGGGGAGGTGGGCCCGCAAGTGCTCGGCGAGCTCGGGACGTTGCGGATCGGGGGCGGTCAGCAGCGGTGTGCCCATCCCGAGCGACAGATCGATGTCGATGGCGCTGGTCGTTGCATCACCGGCCGGCAGGAGCACGCCGCCCAACCGTTGCACGGCCGCCAGCAACACCTCGTGGAGCTCTCTCGGCTCCCGGCAGGCGAACAGCGTGCGGACCGCTGTCGTCACCACCTGCTGGACCTCGAGAGCAACGCGTCCGGAGGCGGGACGCGGGCCGATCGCGGCCGTGTGTCCGGTGACCGACGCGATCCTGGTTCGGGCGGGATCCGGGTGTCGCGGCTCGTCGTGGTCGGCCATGCCGGCGGCAGCCACCTCGAGGGCGATGTCGACCGCGACATCGACTCCGCACAGCCGCAACGCCTTGCGGGCGACCACGGTCGGGTCACCCGAGGCATGGAGGTCGAGCCAGACCGCGCTCTGTTGCGGGGTGTAGATGCTCGACACCGCTCGACGGGTGGCCTCCAGCAACTCGGTGGAGGTCATCGACTCGAGTCCGGCACGCAGCTCACCACGCCGACGCGAAGCGGACACGTGACGGATCATGGTGGCTCCTCAAGTTCGTCGAAGACGCCCCGGGAGCAGAAGCATCTGGAAAGCGAACGCCCCCGCGGGCGCCCATGGATGGCGGCGGCGAGGGCTGCTTCTCGACCAACCGCACGATACGAACCCGTCGTGTCCGATGCCAGCGACACCACCCACCGCAAGCAAGTCGCGCGTCAGACGGGCGGGGCCGGCTCGCCCCGACGCAGGAGCGCGATCGGGAGCGCACGCCCGGGTGGGGAACGGACGGGAACGCAGGACGTTTGTCCGACCAGCCGATCCGGGCGTGTCCGGCTGGCTGGCGTCGATGGGGTGAGCTGGTCGACCGAAGCGTTCATGGCGGGTGGGGACGGTTCGGTTGCGTGCCGAGCGGGACGCCGAGCGGGCGAGCCACACCGGCGTGGAGCGCTCACCCTCCGGAGAGATCGCGCTGCGCTGGACCGCCGCCGGGATGCTCCTCGAGCAGCAGCGGTGTCGCCGCGTCAGGAGCCGCCGGCAGCTACCTCACCTGCTGGTCACCTTCGAGCACACCAGCACCCGACCACCCTGGCGCACACCAGCCGCGAACACCGCGGGATGGCCGCCGATCGAACGTGACGCTCACGAACCGGATCCAGATCTCGACGCGGTCACCGGCTCGGCGTTGCCCGGGTGGGTGGGCGGCGGCCGGGGGTGCCACGCCGGATGCGCTTCTGTTCGTACATGGCGGCGTCGGCCGCGGCGAACGCGCCCGGGAAGCCGGCCACGATGGTGTAAGGCGCGTGACCGATCGAACCGGACACGCCCGCCGAATCGAACGCGACATGGATGCGTCCGATCAGATCCCGTGTCTGTGCCGGTGTCATTCCGGTCACCACCACCGCGAACTCGTCACCCCCGATGCGCGCCACGTGGTCGTAGCCGCGGACGCTGTCGCTGAGCGCCTCGGCGGCCTTGACGATGTGCCGGTCGCCGGCCGGATGCCCCTGCGTGTCGTTGATCTCCTTGAGGCGGTCCAGGTCGATGACCAGCACCGAGCTGGGATCACCGAAGCGCCGGCAACGGGACTCCTCCCGCTCGACGGCGAGGTCCCAGCCCCGTCGGTTGAGCAGGCCGGTGAGCGTGTCGGTGGTCGCCTCCTCGCGGGCGTGTTCACGTTCCCGCTCGAGTTCGGTCCTGGCCAGGTCGGCTGCCAGCACCATCGACAGCAGGCTGCCGAGCATCTGCAACAGCGGTGCGTGGCGTCGCAGTTCCTCGCCGTGGACGGCCGGATCGATCCCGCAGAGCGTGCCGAACAGGTCCTGGTCCGGGTCAACGATGGGGATCCCGACGTAGGCGCCGATCGTCAACGCCTGGGCCGCTTCGGTCTCCGCATAGGCCGGTATGGCCATCGCGTCCGGGGCGATCTGCGGTCCTCGCCCCTCGTGCATCCGTACGCAGAACGTGTCGGCCCACGGGTGCGAGTCGCCCGCCTGCAGCCCGTAGGCGTCGCCGCGTACTTCGAGGTAGAGCTGTCGTTCACCGTCGTAGCGGGTGACCGCCCAGTAGCCGAGCGGTACCGCCTGCGTGAGGTAGTCCACGACCAACGTCGCCGCATCATCGAACGACATCTCGGCGGACAGCACCGGCATCACCACCGGCGGGGTGAGCGCCGCAGCGGGCGTGGCGAACGTCACGAGAACACACTTCCCCATCATCGAGGGCCGCGCGGCGTACACCGCGCGCATCCATCTTCTCGGCTCCGACGCCCCCGACCTTGATGCCGCGAGCTCGACCGCGACGGGCTGAGCGAGGTCGGCGCCGTTGGTGGGCTCGGCGCGCTCATCGCTGGCGGTGGAACGGGAACCACGACTCGAGCTTGGCCGTGGCGCTGTGGCGGGCAACGCGGCGGCCCCGGGCTCCAGGTCCGCGGTGAGTGGGCGGGCGCGCGATCCGTGTCCTGGCCGGTGGGGTCTGGGGGTTTGGGGTGTTGGGGGTCAGTGGTCTGGTGGTGTTGGTGGTGCGAGTGTGAGGACTTCGTCGAAGCCCTCGATCAGGCAGGTGTGGAAGGTGTCG
>PWLR01000043.1 GCA_003558435.1 Nitriliruptoraceae bacterium
CTCCACCAACTGCCGATGCGAACTCGGGTAGTCCACCCCCGCGACCAGGGGCTGCACTGCCGTCTCCACGAGCTCCGCCATACCCGATTCTCGCACAGGTTGCAGGTTCTGCATACCCCATGACACCTCTACGAGGACGAATTCGTTTCTGGCAGCGGATGCGCCGGTTGACGCCTCATGACAGGTCGTGACCGATCGATCTGACGCGCGATCGGTCAGATCTGCCTCAGCCGGCCACTATTCGCCAACTTCGAGCCACACACCACGATCCGCGCCGCGTCGACGGCATCTTGTCACGGGCGGAGAGATATGCGCCTGGGTCGAGAGTCTCGGGAGTCGACCGCGGCCATCATCGCGCCGGCGTCACCTCGGCCGTCTGGCTGACGCGATCTGGTGGACGCCGCACCGCGACCGGCGGGTGGGACCGACCTCGATCGGATCCTGCACCACCTAGCCGACGCGGGACGACTTCGAGGGACGGGCCGCTACACCGACGCCGAACAGGCCACCACCGACGGTCTCGCGCTGCACGACCCGCTGACCGTTCTCCATCGAATAGGCCGCCTGGAACGCGCCCGCAGACGCGCCGACCGCCTTCCCCGGTTCTGGCGACGGCCCAGATGAACGCTACGCCGACCACGCCGAGGAGTTCGTCGGGCTCATGACCATCCCCACCCCACGCCAACGAGCAGTCTCGCCCATCTCCCCGGGGTCCTCCCAGCCGCTAGTGACGCCGGTCCGTATCGCAACACTCAAGACGCCGTGACATCGTGCACGCGGCGACCTGCAGCATCCGAACGCGGCACGTCGCCGCGAGGACCGGGGTTCACGACGGTTGGTCCTCGAGCGGGACGTCCAGGGTCGTCGGTGGATGCCGGGAGGGCGCGGGGCTGCTGCAGTCAGCGACCGTGGCCCCCGCAGCCGGCCGGGGTGGGCCGGTTCACCCAGGTCGGGTGAGGCCCCACGGTTCACGCGCTCGTAGCGTTCGGGTCGAAAGGTCATCGCCCACCGGACAGGACCCGCTCCCGACATGTTCGCCTCGACGAGGTCCGCACGCGGCCTCAGACGTCTCCCGATACCGCTGCTGTTCATGGCGCTCTCCATCGGCATCTTCACGCTGATGGCCGTGCTCACCTTCGCGCCCGCCACGACCCCCGACGGCGATCCGGTCACCACCGAGCCACATCCCGGCTCGGCCTGATCCCTGGCGAGCCCGATCTGGGTCTACCTGGCTCTGGTTCACCACGCTTCTAACGGCGCTCAGGGTCAACACGCGCAGGTAGTCCACCGACCGGTCTGGCACGTGGGTGGTGGTCCGCTCTCGCGGTATGCGCAGGCGGGATCGCCGGCCATCAGGCCGTCGATCCGGGCGTTGACCTCGCTTCGTCATGCTCGGTGCGCTCGAGGCCGGTGACCATGCCGAGCGTCTCCTCCACCGTCACGGCGTCCCAGACCGAACCCACGAGTTCGCGACGCAGCCGCTGACCGGCTGACTGACGTCGACCTTCCCTCTGCCTGGAGCTGTGCGACGAACGTGCCCGAGATCGACTTGCCGCCGAGAACCCGGTTCGGCCCGTTCCGATGCTCGCCGTCGTGAACTCGATCATGGTGGCGGCCCTCGCGATCGGGGAACGACCGGGGCGCTCCCTCCCCGCTACGAGCGGTCGTTCGGCCACCGGTCTGGTCCGGAGGCTGCCGTATCGTTCCGCGCGGCAGGCAGGGGCATCCTGCTCGGCGCGAGGAGATTCGAGCATGGGGCCATCGACCAACGTCTCTGACATCACGACGGCACCGACACCGACCGGGCCGACACCGACCGGGCCGACACCGACCGGGCCGACACCGACCGGGCCGCACACGCGCGGCGTGCTCGACACGATCGGTGCGACACCTCTGGTGCGGTTGACCGGCTACCTCGAGGTCCCCGAGGTCGCCCTGTACCTGAAGCTCGAGTCCGCGAACCCGGGTGGGAGCGCCAAGGACCGGCCGGCGTTGCAGATGATCGAGGAGGCACGCGCCGACGGACGGCTGCACGCGGGGTCCGTGGTGGTCGAATCGACCTCCGGGAACACCGGCATCGGCCTGGCACAGGTGTGCCGGTACTACGGGCTTCCCTGCATCCTGGTCGTCGATGCGCGAACGCAGGACGCCAACCTGGCTGCGATGCGCGCCCTCGGCGCCCAGATCGAGATCGTGACCCCGCCCAGCCCGGACGTCGATCTGCTCGCGGCCCGCCTCGACCGGGTGATGGAACTCGTCGAGAGCCTGCCCGACGCCTTCTGGCCGAACCAGTACGCGAACCCGGCCAATGCACGCGCCCACGAACGGGGGACGATGGCGGAGATCGACGAGGCGCTCGACGGCCGGGTGGATGTGCTGTTCGTCGCCGTCAGCAGCACGGGAACGCTCGGTGGCTGCCTCGATCGCATCGCCGCCCGCGGGCTGCACACCGAGGTCGTCGCGGTGGACGCCGTCGGAAGCGTGCTGTTCGGCGGGACCCGCGGACCGCGCATGATCCCCGGGCTGGGTGCCGGCCGGGCCCCTGCGCTCTCGTTCGGACGTCGGCCCGATCGCATCGTCAGGGTCAGCGACCTCGACGCGGTCGTGGGGTGCCGGCGGCTCGCCCAGACCGAGGCGATCCTGGTCGGCGGGTCGGCCGGTGGCGTGTTGCAGGCGATCCGCCGACGACAGCACGAGCTCGCCGGTGCCACCATCGTCGCGATCGCCGCCGACTCCGGGCACCGCTACCTCGACACGGTGTTCGACGACCCATGGGTGCAGCGGACCCTCGGCTGCTCCCCGACCCGGCTCGCTGACCTCGTCGGCCCCCCGATGGTCTCGAGGTGGTGACCGACACCCCCTACCGCATCGCGATCGTGGGTACGGGGCCGCGTGGGTTCGGTTGCCTCGAGCGGCTCGCCATCGAACTCGACCGGTCCCCGGTGCGCCGCGCCGTGCACATCACCCTGCACGACCCGGCGGCCCACCCGGGGGCCGGACCGATCTACGACCCGGAGCAGCCGGGCGAGTTGCTCATGAACCTGGCTGCCCGCCACGTCACCGCCTGGTCCGGCGACGCCGCAGAGCTCCTGGGGGCACGCGGCGAGGCGCTGCTGGACTGGCTCGGGCGCCACCACCCGCGTTGGGCGGTCGGGGATGCCTACGTCCCACGCAAGCTCGTCGGCGCCTACCTCGGGGCGGCCTTCGACGTGCTGCTCGGTCGCCTGCCTACGGGCCTCACCGTCACGCCGGTGCGGGCCGAGGTCACCGACCTTCGACGCGTCGACGGCGGCTGGTCCGTACATCACGCCGACCCTGCCGTCGACCGCCGGGTCGACGAGGTGATGTGCACGGTCGGGCACGGTTCGTGGTCAGCCGCTCGAGGCGACGACCCCTACGCGTCGCTGGCGCCCGGAGGTGGGGAGCCCGCGGTGGCATCCCCCTATCCGGTGCGGCGTGCACTCACCTCCGCCCGCGTGCCACCGGGGACGGTCGTCGCCGTGCGCGGGTTCGCGCTGACGTTCGTCGATGTGGCCCTCCACCTGACCGTCGGCCGCGGCGGCAGGATCGACGGGATCGACGAGCTCGGCAGCACCGGAGCTCCCTGGCCGGTGTACACCCCGGGCGACGAGAGCGTCAGCGGCCTCGTTCCGTGGTCGCGGACCGGTGCTCCGCTGCTCGCCAAATCCGGTCCGGAGCTCGCGGCGGCCTCGGCGGACCTCGAGGAGGACTGGGTCGGGCTCCGAGCGGCGCTTCGAGCCGTCGACACCGACGATCCGATCGCCGCGATCGTCGGCACGCTCGCCCACGCCGCGGAGGCGGCGCTCGTTCGGCTGGGCGCACCCGTCGACCACCGGACCCGCGGGATGATCGGCGCGCTGCTCGATCCCGACCCGGTCCGCGCCGCTGCTCCCGACCTCCACGACGGTCCTGCTGCGCTGGGCGCGATGTGCCGCTCGGTCGCGGTCGCACTCGGACGTCGGGCCCCCGATGCCGCGTGGGCGGTAGGCGAGGTCTGGCGCCGGGGATACCCCGGACTCGTCGACCGCGTCGGCCACGGGGGGCTCGCCGAACAGCTCCGGCCCCGGTTCGCCGCACTCGCCCGTCGTCTCGAGCGCGTCGGGTTCGGCGCGCCGGCGGACAACGTCGCACGGTTGGTCGCCCTCGCCGAGGCCGGAACGCTCGACCTCGCCCACCTGCGAGGCGCGTCCGTGGTCAGCGACGACGGACGGCTGGTGCTGACCGGCCCGGACGGTTCCCGGACCGTCGACGTCGTCGTCGACAGCGTGCTCGCTGCGCCGGGAGCGGATCACGATACGCCGCTGTGGGGGCCCCTCCTGCGTCGCGGTGTGGTCCGGACCGCGTTGGGGACCTCCGGCATCGAGGTGGCCCCCGACGGCACCTGCATCGGGCGCGACGGCCGGGCGACCCCGGGCCTCGCCGCCATCGGCCGGGTGACCGAGGGCTGGGTGCTGGGCAACGACACCCTCAACCGCACGATGCACACCGAGACCGCGGCTTGGGCCCGGCGGGTCGGCCGCGACCTCCGCGTCACGGAGGCGAGCGAGCGGTTGTCCGTGCGCACCCCGTCCGCCGAACCGCTCGGTGTGCTCCCCTGACCGGGTCCGCGCGAACATCGCGAGGCCGCGCGGTCGCCCGCCACGGGCACCTCACCAGGAGCCGCTCCCATGTCCACCCGTCCGGGCGTTGACGCACCCCCGCCCCCCGAGGCGATCGACGGAGCCGGGGTCGATCGACTGCGTTCCGGCTGCGTCGGTGTCGTGCCGCTGCCCGCTCGCATCGAGGCGTGGCAGCGCGCTGTCCTGCACCGCCCGGAACTGCTCCGGAGCTGGATCGATCGCCACGGATCGCCGAGCAACCTCCACCATCCCGCACCCTTCGTGCGCAACGTGCGTGCCCTCCAGCAGGTCGCGAGCGACCGCGACATCGACCTCGAGGTGCTGTTCGCCCGGAAGGCCGACAAGGCGTTGATCTACGTGGACACCGCCCGTGACCTGGGTATCGGCGTCGACACCGCCAGTGAGGTGGAGCTCACCGAGGCGCTCGCCCACGGGTGTGCCCCACGCACGCTGGTCTGCACCGCCGCGGTCAAGGCGGCGCCGCTGGTTCGGACCTGCCTCGCCGAGGGGGTCACGATCGTGCTCGACAACGACGACGAACTCGACCTCGTCGAGCGCCTCGCGGCCGCGAGCGGGCTCACGGCGATCGTGTCGCTGCGTTTCGGGGGTTTCCGCCACGACGGCCGTGTGCTCCCGACCCGGTTCGGGTTCGACCTCGACGACGCGGGCGCCCTGTTGCGGCGTCTCCGTGAGGCGACGGACCTGGGGCGGATGCGGGTCGAGGGCGTCCACTGCCACCTCGACGGCTACGACGTCGAGCACCGGGTCGCGGCCGTGACCCAGCTGCTGCCGGTGGTGGACGCCTTGCGCGCCGAGCGCCACCCGGTCCGCCACCTCGACGTCGGTGGGGGGTTGCCGATGCGCTACGTCGACGACGCGGATGCGTGGGCGAGCTTCCAGGTGGAGCATCGGCGCGCACTGCTCGGGGAGCGCGACCCCATCACCTGGAACAACGACGGTTACGGGCTCCACGCCCACGATGGCGTCGTCCACGGCGCGCTCGGCCTCTACCCGATGTACCAGGACCCGGTCGCACCCGCCTGGTTGGCGGCGCTGCTCGACGCTTCCGTGCCCGGGCAGGCCGGGCGGACCATCGCCGCGCTGCGAGACCGCGCGTTGACCCTGCGACTCGAACCGGGCCGCAGCCTGCTCGATGGCTGCGGGATGACGGTCGCCCGGGTCGAACACCGCAAGCGCCACCGCGACGGCACCTGGTCGGTGGGGCTGGCCATGAACCGCACGCAGTGCGCGACCGCGAAGCCGGACCACGCCATCGACCCGCTGTTGATCGCCGTCGACGGCGACGAGCCGCGGACCGGACCGGTCGAGGGCTGGCTCACGGGCGCCTACTGCACCGAGGCGGAGCTACTCACCCGCCGGCGTCTGCGGTTCCCCGGCGGGGTGGCGCGCGGGGACCTCGTGGTGTTCCCCAACACCGCCGGGTACCTGATGCATTTCGTCGAGTCGCGGTCACACCGTTTCCCGCTCGCCCGCAACCTCGTCGTCGACGCGACCAACGGAGCCGTCGAGTTGGACGCGGTCGATCGCCACGGGGGCTGAGTGTCGGGGACGACGTCGGCAGGAGCACCGAGGTGATGATGCTCTGCGCGACCGGCCCACCACGCGCGCTCGCGATACTTGACGCTTCATCTTTTCCCGGTATCGTTCTGTTGACGCTTCAACCGAACGGGGCGACGTAGCGACGTGACACAACGGCATGGCCACCACCTCGACCACCGACACCGAACCGCTGGCCGGTGCCCACGCCCCCGATCCCGGCCACAGCCGGGTCGGCTTCGTCACCCGTCACGCGACGGCCACCAGGCTCCGCGGCGGGTCCGAGGACGTCGCGGCTGCCGTCGAACGGTTCAGCCAGACCGCCGACCGCGTTACCGCCGAGCGGACCCTGCCCGGCGCCCCGCTGCCATCACCGCACGTACACCCGTGAGGAACCGACCATGACCTTCGCTCCCGTCCGACTCAACCATGCGGTGCTGTTCGTCGCCGACCTGCAGGTCTCCGTGGACTTCTACACCGAGCTGTTCGGCATGCAGGTCGTCGCCACCGAACCCCGCGCCAACGCCGCGTTCCTGCGTCTGGCGCGCTCGGGCAACCACCACGATCTCGGGTTGTTCGGGGTCGGCGCGGCTGGGGGCCCCAAGCGCCGCGGCGCGATCGGGCTCTACCACCTCGCCTGGCAACTCGACACCATCGACGAACTCGCCGACGCCCGCAAGAGCCTGATCGAGGCCGGCGCGTTCTCCGGGGAGTCGAGCCACGGCGCAACCCTCAGCGTCTACGGCGCAGACCCCGACGGCAACGAGTTCGAGATCATGTGGATGCTCCCGCGTGACCAGTGGGGCGTCTACGAGAACCAGGCCACGATCGAACGGCTCGACCTCGACGCCGAGATCGAGAGGTGGTCCGGGGTGCGCACCGGATGGGAGCTCCCCGACGAGGCCCTGACGGATCGGTCGTGATCACGCCCCCCGATACCGGGCGGGCCGCTGATCCGCAGGAACCGAGATGGCTCGACGATGCGGAACAGCGGGCCTGGCGGCAACTGGCGGCCGTCATCCTCAAGCTGCCGAGCGAACTCGAAGCGCAACTGCAGCGTGACGCCGGCATGAGCCACTTCGAGTACTGGGTGACCGCCCTGCTCAGCGAGGCCCCCGACCGAACGCTGCCGATGAGCGCGCTCGCCGCGCAGGCCAACGCCTCCCTGTCGCGGCTCTCACACGTCGTGGCCCGCCTCGAGAAGCGTGGGTGGGTGACCCGGCGCCCGTGCCCCGACGATGCACGGGTCACGCTGGCCGTGCTGACCGACGCCGGCTGGCAGCACGTGGCCGCCACCGCCCCCGGCCACGTCACCGCCGTCCGCCAGCTCGTGTTCGACGCACTCGCCCCCGGCGAGGTCGACGACCTCGCCCGCCTCTGCGCGACGATCCTGGATCGCATCGACGCGCCCGGACCACCGGACCGGTGACCGGACCCCGAGGGCGGTACCTGGGTGATACCCGGGCGACACCCGGACGACCGCGATGACGCATGAGGCGGAGCAGCCCGCCACCCCGAGGTCGACACCGACCCTCTGAGCTCCGGGCGGGCGAGGTTCCGCCCACTCACCTCTCGTGCAGGGCCCGCGATCACCTGCGCGTCCGCCAGGGACGGAGCCCGCACCACACGATCAGGAGCGGTCGATGGCTTCGACCGGCGGGAAACGCGGACGAAGTTGTCGACGCTGAGGGGGATCCGCTCCGTGGGTGACCTCGCGCGTGATCGCGGGTGGCTGGGTGGTGGCCGCCCGATCTTCGCGGGTTCAGGTCCCCCCAACTTCACCCGCGATGGGTGAGGGGGCGGGCAGCCCGACCGTAGGCGCGTGGTTAGGCTCTCGACGTCTCGCCGCTCGGCGGGTTCTCGTCCGGGAGGATCGCTTCCCGTGAGCGTTCGACCGGTCTCGCCGTCCGCGCCGCCGCCGATCCCGCCCCTGGGCGGTGCGATCCTGCTGCGTGGTCCAGGTCGCGCACCCAACGAGTTGCTGGCCGGGGTCACGCTCGTGGCCCTCTCGGTCCCGATGAACATCGGGTACGCCAGCGTGGCCGGGCTACCCGCCACGGTCGGGATCTACGCCTCGATCGCGCCGCTGCTGGTGTTCGCGTTCACGACCGCCTCACGGCGTCTGGTGGTCGGCCCGGATGCGACGGTGGCCGCGCTGTTGGCGGCGGCGATCGTCCCGGTCGTGGCCACCGGGGTGGCGGCGACGGAGGCGGCGATCGCGGTCGCCCTGTTGACGGGTCTCACGCTGCTGGCCGGCTGGCTGATGGGCCTCGGGCGACTCGTCCGGTTCCTGTCCCATGCCGTGCTCGTCGGTTTCATCGCCGGTCTGGCAGTGGAGATCCTGACCTCCCAGATCCGCCGCATGATGGCCATCGAGGTCGAGGCCGAGGGCTGGGTGCTCGAGGTCATCGCCATGGTCGCCGCCGTGCCGGAGGCGTCCGCCGCCAGTGTGGCGATCGGGGTGACGACGATCGGGCTCGTGCGTGGGCTGCGCCGGTTCGCGCCCCGGGTGCCCGGCGCGCTGGTCGCGCTCGTGGTCCTCGGCGCCGTGGTCGCCTGGCTGGAGCCGGGCGGGGTCGCGGTGCTCGGCCCCGTCCCATCCGGGCTCCCGACGCTGAGCTTCCCGGTCCTACCGCTGCAGACCTGGTTGGCGCTGGTTCCCGTGGCGCTGGCGATCGCCGTGCTGACGGTGGCGGAAGGTGTCCTGATCTCCGAGAGTGCGGCGCGACGCCACGGCGAGCGACTCGAGCCCAACGGCGAGGTGTTCGCCTACGGCCTCGCGAACGTGGCCGCCGCCGTCACCGGTGGTATGCCGGTCGGCGCCAGTGCGTCCCGGACCGCGGCGCTCGAGGGCACCGGCGCCCAGACCCAGGTCCCGATGATCGTGGCGGCACTCGTCGCGGCGGTCGTGGCCGTCACGTTCACCGGCGTACTCGCCGCGATCCCGATGGCGGCGCTCGGGGGGCTCGTCGCGAACGCGGTCGTCGGGCTGATCAACGTCCCCGCCTTCCGCCACCTGGCCCGCGTGCGACGCAGCGAGTTCGGCATCGCGCTGATCTGTGCGGGTGGTGTGCTGGTCCTCGGTCCGCTCCCCGGACTCGCGCTCGCCGCGATCGCCTCCGCCGTCGACGTCGTGCGCCGTGCTGCCGACCTGCCGTGGGCGCAGCTCGACGCCGAACCCGATCCGACGGGCAGCGGTCGCTTCGCCCGCACCGGCGACCGGCCCGTGCCCGACAGCCTCCGGATCCTCCGGCCGGAGGGGCCGCTGTTCTTCGCCAACGCCGCCACCGTGCATGACCGGCTCGGCCGGATCGCGCAGGACCCGGAGGTCCGTTGGCTGGTCCTCGACCTCGAAGCCGTCTCCGACATCGACCCGACCGCGGCCGAGGCGTTGGCCGACGCGATCACCGTCCTGCACGACACCGGCACGGTCGTCGCCCTCAGTCGTGTCCGGCATCCGATCCGGTCACTGCTGCAGCGGTACGGACTGGACGAGCACCTCGACGAGGCGCTGGTGTTCGACACCAACCGTGCGGCCGCCGCCGCCTTCCGTGCGACCCTCGACCGGGAAGTCGGCGAGAACCCGGCCGGGGACGACCCCCGAGGAGATCACCCATGCTGATAGGTCATCGGCGCATCGCTGCCTGCGGCGATGGGGGTCGCGCTGAGCCCGGTCCCCGTCGTCGCGGTCGTGCTGCTGCTCGGGGCACTGTTCCTCGCGCTCGCCGCGAAGCAGTGGCCGGCGCGACGATCGGGCAGGCCGGTCTGGACGCCGTCGCGAGAGCGGTGGCCGTCGGGGTCTTCGTCGTGATCGGTTCGGCGACCGTGCTCGGCCCGGTGCTGATGCAGCTGCTGGCACCCCGAAGGGCGGCCGACACGCTCGAGCCGATCCGGCGGTTCATGACGCAGCACAACGACGGGATGATGGGGAGCATCCTGTTGGTGCTCGGCGCGAAGCTGCTCGGCAACGGCATCGGGGGTTCTGAACGGAACACCGAAGCCGGGGTAGGCAGGCCATCGCCCGGCGACGACCTCACCCGGCACGGGTGAGGCGAGGGGCGTCCCGGAACTGCATCATCCGTCCGATACCCCCCCCGGAGGAACCAACCGATGGCCACACTGACCGCTTGGAAGTTCGAGACCGCTGAGGGCGCCGCGCAAGCTCAGGCCACGCTGCAAGAACTGCAGAAGGAGGGTCTGATCACGATCGTCGATGCCGCGCTCGTCGAGTGGGAGTCCTCACGTAAGAAGCCGAAGACCCGTCAACTCCACGACCTGACCGGAGCCGGCGCCCTGAGCGGCTCGTTCTGGGGCCTGTTGTTCGGGATGATCTTCTTCGTGCCGCTGCTCGGGATGGCCATCGGCGCGGCGACGGGAGCGATGGCCGGATCGCTCAGTGATGTAGGGATCGATGACGACTTCATCCGCCGCACCCGCGACTCGATCACTCCGGGAACCTCGGCGCTGTTCGTGCTGTCCAGCGACGCCGTTATCGACCGGGTCGCCGAGCGGATGCCCACGAAAGCCGAACTCCTGCACACCAACCTCGACCGGGAGCAGGAGGACGCCCTGCGCGAGGTGTTCACCGCCGAGTGACGGGCTCCGCCCCACGCCGGTGTGTCGGATCGCGTGGGCGGGTCCGCCGGCTCATCGGCGCGATCGCCCACGCCACCACCACGCCACCACCACGGCGCCACCCGCCCACGCCCCCATGCCACCCCGCTTCCCCGGCGGTCACAGGAGTCGTAGTTGCTGCGCCCGGGCGAGGGCGGAGCGCCGCGAGCCGACGCCCAGTTTGCGATAGATCGCCGCGGTGTGCGACTTCACCGTGTTCCTGCTCACCTGCAGGCCCGTCGCGATCTCCTCCAGTGTCGCCATGGAATCCAGCCGTCGGAGGACCACGTGTTCTGCGGAGGTGAGGGGCTCGACCGATGCGAGCGGGCTGGCGGGGCCACCCATCCGAGCGAGCAGCCCGTCGACGAGCTGCGCGTGGGAGCGCATCGCGAGCCGCCAGGACAGCAGGGCATCGAACATGTCCCCGCCGAGCGCGAGGAAGGGACCGATCCGACCCGTCCGGGACGTGAGGGCCAGGGCCGCCCCGAGGCTGCCCGGATCGGGTTCCCCACAGCGGTGGGCCAGCATCCCGTCGAGCGCGAGGATGCGCAACCGCATCGCCGGCCACGCCGGCGCGAGCAACCCGTCGACCGCCGGCTGGAGCTCGCGCCGCGCGGCCGCGTCCGAGCGCGCCAGTCGGTGCGCCTGCGCGCGCAGGTAGGCACCTTCCGCGGTTCCCGACCAGTGCGTCGGGAACCGGGTCACGGCACGCTCGAGGCGATGCACGTCGTGGACCGCACCCGCGAGACGCACCTCGACGTCGATGACGGCTGTCAGCAGACCCCGACCGACCCCGGTGAGCTCCGTGTCGTCGAGGGTCCGTCCCAGCCGATCGAGCCGAGCTCGCGGATCGTCCGTGTCGGGCCTCGGGGTCAACGCCTCGATCGCCGCGGCTGCCAGCGTCCACGGGGCCGACCCCGACAGGCCGCGTAGCGAGGCCGTGGCCCGCTGCGTGCATCCGACCACGTCGGATGCACCGAGATCGAGCGCCGCCGTCGCGCCGATCACGCGCGCCTCGGCGAGCGGACGCGCCAATTCCGTTCCGAGCCACCGCTCCGCCCCGAGCGCCTCGTTCGCGTACCGATAGGCCATCCGGGAATCGCCGGCGATCAGGGCGAGCCCGCCGAGGGCCACACGTAGCTCCAGCGCGACGCGGTCGGCTTCGAGTACCTCCGCTGACGCGAGCGCCGCCGAGAGACGGTCGCGGTTCTGGCGGAGCGGATACCGGGACGGTGGCGACAGGGCCTGCTCCGCCTGCAGCAAGACCAACTCGGCGGCGGAAGCGCCCTCGCGGCTCGCCTCGTGCAGGGCGACGAGCCCGCCACCGCCGGTTGCCGTCGTCCGGTCGACCCGCGCGATGGCCACCGCTCGGAGCCGTTCGAGGCGCGGGTCCCCCGGTCGGGCCCGACGCAGCGGCGCGCACACGACGGCAGCGGCGCGGGGGTCGTTCGCCGCGAGGAGCGCGACCGCCAAGGCCATGCTGCCGGCGCCCGTGAACCGGGACGGGTCGGTCCGGGCGAAGAGCCTCGCGATGTCCGACGCGTCGGCGGTCCATCGCAGCAGCGGTTCGATACCGATGTGGGCCACGATCTCCTCGAGCAACTCCGGATCCCGTGCCTCGATGGCGTGCTCGAGGGCGGGAGCGCGCATCTCCTGGCCGACGAACCAGTGCGCGGCACGGGTGTGCAGTTCCCGGGTGCGTCGCCGTCCATCGGCCGCGAGCTCCGCTGCGAGGTAGGTGCGCGCGAGCGGATGCAACTCCCACCAACCCGGCGCTCCGGTCGACGGCGAGAGCAGGCCGCTCCGCGCCGCGACGCTCGCGAGGACCACGTCGGCGTGCTCGGTGTGGGACAACTCGCCGAGAAGCATCGGACAGAACCTCGCCACGATGCTGGCGTCGGTCATGACGGTGCGCCACTCCGGCTCCCAGCCGGCGAAGACCTCGGACTCGAGGTAGTCGGCGACCCCACGGTCGGAGGCGAGATCGTCCAGTACCTCCGCGGGATCGTCAGCGTCGGTGAGCGCGTTGGCGGCGAGGCGGACCGCGACGGGCCACGCGCGGGTCACCGCGGCCACGCGCTGCCGCTGCCGGGCGTCCAGGTCGAGGCCCCGCGACGCCAGCAGCGCGGCGGTCTCCTCTGCATCGAGGGCGAGTTCCGGCGCGCGAAGCTCGACGACCCGACCGTCCGCACGGAGACGCGCGAGGCGCAGCGGAGGATCCCGACGGGATGCCAGCACGAGCGTCAATCCATCCGGTGGGTAGGCGAGCAGGACGTTCAACGACTCGAGCGACGCCTCATCCTGGACCTCGTGCAGGTCATCGAGCACCAGCACCAGGGGTCGCTCCGAGGTGGCGAGGACCAACAACCTGTAGAAGCCGTGGGGCGACGCAACGCCCGCCCGTGCGATGTCCGGGTCCGGGAGCACCTGTCCGAGGGCGTGGAGGATGGCCTGCCGGAGGCCGCCTGGCGACCGCACGGCCATACGGCAGTCCACCCACGCGACCGCGCACCGTCCGCTGGTCTGTCGCGCCCACGTGGCCAGCAGCGTCGACTTGCCGTACCCCGCCCCCGCGATGACGGTGATCACGGACGACGAGCAGCGAGCGGCATCGAGCATCTGACGGAGTCGCGGCCGATCGAGGTCATCGGTCACCATCGTCGGCACGCGCACCCAGGGGCCGCTGGAACCCACCGCGGAACCCATGCGTCTACCCCCGATGCCGTGGAGATGTGACCGTCCATCCGACCGTTCGACACAGACCGCTCCGAACCGGTCGCCGAGGTGCCCTTTCGCCCGATGACCACGTCGAGGTCGACGCTCGGGCCTCACCCGCCGTGGGTGACGCCGTGACCGGTGGACCTTGTGATGCTCCCAGTACCGGAGCTTGATGGTGCCGCGGTGCCGCCCCGGTGCTGCCGGTCGCGCGCCGGACCCGACGGCCACCGATCATGCTGGAGCGATCGATGAGCGAACCAACCGACGTGACGGAAGCGACCCGGCGTGCGCACGCCGCCGTGCTCGAGGCGTCGCCGTTCGATGACACGGCGGACCTCGCGGCCGTCGACCGCGGGTTCATCGCCCCGCTGCCCGACGAGGTACGGCTGCATGAAGGCGACCGGCCCGTCTGGAACGCCCGCGCGTTCGACTTCATCGACGGGGACGCACCCGCGACCGTGAACCCGAGCCTGTGGCGTCAGGAGGGCCTCAACCGCGCCGGTGGACTGTTCGAGGTCGCCGCCGGGATCTACCAGGTGCGCAACCTCGACCTCGCCACCATGTCGTTCATCCGCGGGGAGAGCGGCTGGATCGTGGTCGATCCGTTGACGTCGGCCGAGACCGCGGCGGCGGCGCTGGCCCTGGTCCAGAGCCACGTCGAACAGCGCCCGGTGAGCACCGTGATCTTCACCCACAGCCACGCCGATCACTTCGGCGGGGTCCGCGGCGTGGTGAGCCAGGAGGACATCGACGCGGGGCAGGTGCGGATCATCGCCCCCGAGGGCTTCATCCGCGAAGCGGTCAGCGAGAACGTCATGGCCGGCACGGCGATGAGCCGTCGGGCCAGCTACATGTACGGGTCCCTGCTCCCGCCCGGGCCCACCGGGACGGTCGGATCCGGGCTCGGCAAGACCACCTCGAGCGGGACCTTCGGGCTGCTCGAACCGACCGACCTCGTCGGTCACGACGTCGACTCGCTCGTCCTCGACGGCATCGAGGTGGAGACGCTCTACACCCCCGATACCGAAGCGCCCGCCGAGTTCGTCTTCTTCCTCCCGGCGTGGGGTGCGCTGTGCACCGCCGAGGTCGTCACCCACAACCTCCACAACCTCTACACGCTGCGCGGCGCCCAGGTCCGTGATGCGCTGGCCTGGTCGCAGGCGATCGACGCCATGCTCGCCCGCTGGGGCAGGCAGACGGAGCTGATCTTCGCCTCCCACCACTGGCCGACCTGGGGACACGACGCGAGCCATGACCTGCTCGTCGCGCAGCGCGACGGCTACCGGTACCTCCACGACGAGACGCTGCGCCGGATCAACCACGGCGAGACGATGCTCGAGATCGCCGAGCAGGTCGAGCTTCCTGCGGCCCTGGCCGCCACCTGGTCGCTGCGCGGGTACTACGGCTCGGTGAACCACAACGTCAAGGCGATCTACCAGCGCTACCTCGGGTTCTTCGACGGCAACCCCGCCAACCTTCATCCCCACCCGCCCGTCGAGGCCGCACGACGCTACGTCGACTACATGGGCGGTGCGGATCACATCGTCGCGCGGGCACGCGCCGATCACGAGGCGGGCGACGACCGCTGGGTCGCCGAGGTGCTCAAACACGTCGTGTTCGCCGACCCCGACAACACCGAAGCGCGCCGACTGCTCGCCGACGCCTTGACCCAGCTCGGCTACCAGGCCGAATCGGGGCCGTGGCGCAACTTCTACCTCACGGGCGCGCAGGAGTTGCGCGACGGCGTCGCCATCCCCCCGGCCGAGATCTCCACCGTCACCCCCGACGTCATCGAGGCGATGGACACCAGCCTGATCCTCGATTACGTCTCCGTGCGGCTGCGCCACGCCGAGGTGGCCGACCTCCGCACGAGTGTGGCCCTCGTCCTGCCTGACGTCGGCGAGCACTACCGGCTGGAGTTGTCCAACGGTGTCCTGCACCACCGAGCGACCGGAGGTGAGCCCGCCGCCGATGTCGAGGTGTCCGTGACCATGCCACGTGCCCGGCTGAACCAACTGCTCGGCGAGGTCGATGTCGCGGAACTGCTCGCGCAGGACGACGTGGCCATCGACGGCGACGCCACCACCTTCCGCCGCCTGCTGGAGGAACTCGACGACTTCGGGTTCTGGTTCGACATCGTCACCCCGTGAGCCACCCGGAGAGCCGGGCCGTATACAGGAGGCCGCCATGGACGCACCACCCGCGACCGCGGTCGCGTGGTCGACCGACGGGGTCACCTTCGAGTACCGCAGCCCGCTCGACCTCGGTCTCCGGCTCGGGGACTACGTCACGCTCGGCGACGGGAGCACCCCGATGCTCGCGCAGCTGTTGTCCCAGCGCAGCGCGGAGCGTGACGGGCGGTTGTGGGCCGAGGGCAGCGGCCGCGTCCTGGGCCCCTCGAGCTCCAGCGCGCCCTTCGACCGGGTGCCCATGGCCGCCGCCGACGCCGAGGTGGTCCGCAGGTCCCTGGACCGCGGGCGCACCGGCATCGAGCTCGGCACGCTCCGCGGCCTGCCGGAACTGCCGGCGGTCATCGACGCCAGGGGCTTCAACCGCCACACCTTCCTGTGTGGCCAATCGGGTTCCGGCAAGACCTACGCGTTGGGCGGACTACTGGAGCAGTTGATCCTACGGACCCGCCTCCCGCTGCTGGTGCTGGATCCGAACGGCGACCACGTCAACCTCGGGCGGGCACGCGACGACCTCGACGAGGACGTCGCGGCTCGCTACGTGGCAGCGGCCGGGGACGTTCGGGTGCTGCGAGCCGATCCGCCGGCGGGCACCGATCCCCTCCGCATCCGCCTCAAGGAGCTCGCAACGTCGGGCGTGGCCGCCCTGCTCCAGCTCGACCCGATCGTCGACCGCCGGGAGTACAACGCGCTCATCCATGGGCTCGACGAGATCGGCCCTGCCGGGTTCGCCTCCATCGAGGAGGCGTTCGAGGCGTTCCGGGCGAGCGGTGATGCCGTGCTGGAATCGATCCGTATGCGGGCCGAGAACCTCGGTGTCGACCGCATGGCGGCCTGGGCGGCACTGTCGGGCCGCCCCATCCGCACCATCATCGACATCTGGCGGCACGACCGGCCACGTGCGCTGGTGGCCGACACCTCGGGGTTCGAGGAGCGCCGGGAACGGATCGCCGTCACCATCACCGTCCTGGAGCAACTGTGGGCCGAGCGTCGGGCCAGGCGGCCGCTGCTGCTGGTGGTCGACGAGGCTCACGACGTCTGTCCGGCCGAGCCGGCGGATCCGCTGCAACGCCTGGCCGTCGAGCTGTTCACCCGCATCGCCGGCGAGGGGCGCAAGTACGGCATCCACCTGCTGCTCGCCTCGCAGCGACCGGACAAGCTGCCCGACAACGTCCTGACGCAGTGCGACAACCTGCTGCTGATGCGCGTCAACTCGGCTGCGGATCGCGCGTCGCTGGCCACCCGGTTCGCCTTCGTTCCTTCGGAGCTCGTCGAGCTGTCCGGGACGTTCGGACTGGGCGAGACCCTGCGGGCCGGCCGGATCGCTCCGCACCCGCAGCTCGCGCGCACCGGACCCCGAGTGACCCCGGAGGGTGGTGCGGACATCCCGACCGACTGGGCCGGCTGACCGCCGCGGGCAGCACACCGGAGGCGATCGACCGGGCGGCGCCGCAGCCTGCGCCGCGATCCTCGGTCGGATCGCCCCCGGTTCAGGGCCGGGGAGGCGGCGGGTAGGCCGGTGAGGTTCCCACCGGCGGTTCGTCGGCGAAGATCCACGACCAGCTGCCAGCGTCGCGGTACTCCCCGTGGTCCCACCCGGGCGCGCTGTCACCCCACCCGGGCTCGCTGCCGCCCCACGGCTCGTGCTGTTCGTGTTCACGTCGGAGCCGGTCGCGACGCCGTCGCTCCTCCACACACGGAGGGCAGCGTGCCACGGGCCGGTGCGTCCGGGAGCGACGTGCCACCTCGGTGTCGGTGTCGCAATCGGTGCAGATGCCGGGTTCGCTGCGGGGACCGACCAGTTCGGTGAGCTCGCCGAGACGGACACCGAAGGCCCTGGCGATGTCGCGCACACGCACCTCCGGCCGTTCCCAGTACAGGGTGCGCAGCGAACCGAGCGGCAGCGATGCCCCCTCCGCACGGTACGGCCTCGCCGCCAGGAACAGGGTCACGGCCAGTTCGTCCTTGGCCCTGACGATGGCCCGCTTGGCCGCCTCGAGATCGCGTGTGGCGGTGTCGAGGGCCTGCAGCGCGGTGGCGAAGTCCTCGTCGTCGATGCCATCCGATGTCTCCGCGCTCACAGACATGACCATCCTTCGTCACCCCGGGGCGGGCAGGTGTGGGGTGCGTACGGGCATCTTCCGCGGAGGACGGCGCGAGGCCCGATCGGATGCCGCGACGGCTGTGGACAAGACGAGCGAGACGGCCCGTGAAGACGTTGCCCGGCGGCATCACGGCCGGCTCGACGAAGGCTTCGAGCCGATCCGCTGAACCCCCTGGCCCTCCGAGGTCGCGCCATGGCCGAGGCCATACGGCCCTTCCCACGACGGTGGCGGCCGTACCCCTAGCGGTGGTCCTGGTAGGGAGGTGCGGGGTCGTACTGGACGTAGCGTTGCGTCGCGAGTGCGTGGGCCGGTGTGTGCAGCTGTCCGACGAGCCACAGCGCCATGTCGATGCCGGCGCTGACCCCTTGGCTCGACACGACGTTGCCGTCCACCACCCAGCGCTCGTCGCGCACCACCGTCACCTCGCCCCGGGCCTCCAACGTGTCCTCGAACCCCCAGTGGGTCGCCAGCCGGCGGCCACGCCCGGGCCCGGCTTCGTGCAACAGCAACGCGCCGGTGCACACGCTCGTGACCCAGCTCGCGGTGGCGCAGACGCTACGCAGCCAAGCGATACCGACCGCGTTGTCGACCTCGGTGCGGACGCCGTTGCCCCCGGGGACCAGGACCACGTCGAGCGGCGGGTGATCATCGAACGTGGCATCCGGCAGCACGCGCATCCCCTTGTTGCACCGGACCGGGTCACTGCTCTGCGCGATCGTGAGCACACGGTCCGGGGTCTCACCAGCCTGTTCGTGCAGCATGGCCGAAGCGGTGAGGATCTCCCAGGGGCCGACGAAGTCGAGCTCCTCGGCGCGGTCGAACAGATAGATACCGATGGTCGTCATGACGAGTCTCCGAGGTGGCTCGATGGGGGCTGACCCCGGCGACCCCGGGCACCGAGGCCAGCCTAGGTCGCACGCACCCTCCGTCCCCACCGAGCCGGTCCCCACCCATCACGCGCGTGGCGCAAGTCCGGTCACCTCCGTCGGTCCCCCCCGGCCATGGTCGTGACCCTCTTCGCGGCGATGCCCGTGCGGCGATGCCCGTCCACCGTCGAACCGCCGCGATCGTCGAGCCGGTCCGTCGCGGAGTGGGATCTACTGGTGGCCGGTGCGTCCATGGCATGACGGCCGGGCCGGTCAAGGGTCGACGAGCCGCTCCCCGTGGGCGGGGAGGAACACCGATGCTCGCCTTGGACGATCACTGGGTCTGGGATTTCTGGTTCGCGGACGATGGTGAGCACCACCACGTGTTCTTCCTCAAGGCGCCGAGATCGCTCGGCGATCCGGACCTTCGCCACGTCAACGCGCACGTCGGACACGCGGTCTCGAACGACCTGCGTGAGTGGGACATCCTGCCCGATGCGCTCGCGCCGGGCCCTCCTGGCGCCTGGGACGATCGCGCCACCTGGACGGGCAACGTCGTCTTCCATGACGACCACTGGTACCTGTTCTATTCCGGGATCGACCATGCCCACGAGGGGCTCGTGCAGGCGATCGGCATGGCGCACTCCAGCGACCTCATGACCTGGCGGCGTGCCTCCGAGCAGCCGCTGGTCACCCCCGATCCTCGCTGGTACGAGCGCCTGGACCTCGATGTCTGGATCGACGAGACCTGCCGCGATCCCTGGGTCTTCCCCGACCCGTCCGGGCACGGCTTCCGGATGTACTACACCGCTCGGGTCAACCACGGTGAGCCCGACGGTCGCGGGGTGATCGGTCAGGCCTGGTCGCCTGATCTGTGGACCTGGGAGTCCCGGCCACCGGTGACGGACCCGGGCGACTTCGGCCATCTCGAGGTACCGCAACTCACCGAGATCGCAGGCCGTCACTACCTGGTGTTCTCGGTCTACGAGTGGGCGCACTCGGCGGCTCGTCAGCGGCGCGCCGAGCCGGTCTGCGGCACCCACTACATGATCGGCGACTCGGCGCTCGGGCCGTTCCGCATGCTGAGCGACGACTTCCTGCTCGGTTCGCCGGAAGGGCCGTTCTACGCCGGCCGGGTGGTGCGTGACCGTGCGGGCGCCTGGCAGTTCATGACCTGGGCACAGTTCGCCCCCGACGGGTCGTTCATCGGCGTGCTGGCCGATCCCGTCCCGCTCGTGCAGCACGGCGACGGCCGCCTGTCGCTGGCCGAGCGGCCCAGGGTCGGCCATCGCGGCGGGCACGGGGGCCCGAGGTGGCGGGGAGGAGCGGTGGGAGGATGGACGAGCAGCGGTTGGTGAAGATCAGTCGGTACCTGAGCAGACACCTGCGTCATCGACCCGACCGGCTCGGCATCACCCTCACACCCGGCGGGTGGGTGGCGATCGACGAGCTGTTGACCGCGTGCCGTCGCGCCGGGTTCGCGCTCACCCGCGCCGAGCTGGCCGAGGTCGTCGAGCGCAACGACAAACAACGGTTCGGTCTCGATCCGTCGGCGACCCGGATCCGGGCCAACCAGGGCCACAGCGTCGAGGTCGACCTGCAGCTGGTGCCCTCGGTGCCCCCCGAGGTGCTCTACCACGGGACCGCATCGACGACGGTGGCCACGATCCTCGATCACGGGCTGCGTCCGATGGGTCGGCACCATGTGCACCTGTCCACCGACATCGTGACGGCAACGAAGGTCGGCGCTCGACACGGCTCCCCGGTGGTGCTGCGGGTCGCGGCGGGCCGGATGCATGCCACCGGCACGGTCTTCGTCCGCAGCGCCAACGGTGTCTGGCTCGTCGACCACGTCCCCGCTCGGGACCTCGAGGTGATGGGGTGACGAACACCCGGCACCGCATCACCTCCCCCAGCGGTGCTGATGTCGGAGCGAGCAGCTAGAACCACCAACCGCGACGACGACGAGAACCAGCACGGCGACCATCGGGAGGGTGAGGGTGCGGACCTTCGACGGTGTGGCTCTGGTGACCGTGTCGGGCGACTCCGTCTCGGGCCGTTCCGAGGCTCGGCGTGCCGTGATCGCGGCGCTCGATGCACGTCCCCGGCTCCTGCTGCCCGACGGCTCCCATGGCGTCGGCTACCGGATCCCGGGACTTCCGGCGACCTTGCCCACCATCCCCGATCAGCCCGGCGGCGAGGCCGTGGTGGTCGGGCTGCAGCCCGATCGCGCAGGCTCGGGAAGCCAGGCCCCGTCCGACACGCCGGATCCCCCGATCGCACTCCGGGCGCTCGGCGGTGGTGGTCCTGGGAGCCGGTGGCAGGTGGACGATGTCGCCGTCGTCCCGCCGATCACGGTCACCGACCTGCGGGCCTGCCGGCCGCTCAGCGGCGGCAAGGTGCATGTGGGGGCCCTCGGCGAGCAACAGACGGCGTGCGGCCGGCTGCCGCTGCAGGGCGACCGACGCGGTAGTGACGCGGTCGATTGCCTGCGGTGTCTGCGCAGCAACCTGGTCGCTCACCGCCACGATGCCCAGTTGAGCGCCCATGGACGGTTGGTCGCCCTGGTCGGTTCGCTGGCCGCGGGAGTCGCCGATCGGCTGTGGCTTCGCTTCACACACCGGGACCCCCGGACGCTGCCGGCGCTGCTCGATTCGATGGTGGGCGCCATCGTGCACGGCGCCTCCGGGGCACCCGGCCTCGACGAGACGATGAAGCTGATCCGGCGTCACCGTCGCGACGCCTCGGTCGAGGTGCACCGGTGGGCCGGGACCGAAGCGCTCGCACGGCTGGAGACCTCGTTGCCACGGCTCGTGGCGACCCACCCCACGACCTTGGATCCCTCCATGCGACGCCAGCTCGCACTGATGAGCGATCTGCTGCGTCCGCCCGACGCGGCGGATCTACTGGTCGCGATGTTGGAGGACCACGGGCCGGCTCCGGCGCTCGAACCCTTGACGCTACGCCTGGCCCGCAAGGCCGGCACGGGCGCAAGCGACCGGGTCGACCGGTGGCGCAGGATCCACACCATCGCGCGGACCCTCGGGGCCTCCGGACGCTGATCCGGCGTGCCACCTCGCCCACCTCGAGGTGCCTGCCCCCATCCCCACACATCTCCACCCGAAGGACCACCGTGACCGACACCGAGACCTTGTTGACCGTGATCCGTGCTGCCGGGGCCGCGGACGTCCCCGTGTTGTTGTGGGGCTCGCCGGGGACGGGCAAGTCCGGACTGATCGCCACGTTGGGCCGTCTGGACGGGCTGCACACCGCGACGGTGATCGGGTCGTTGCGTGAGCCGGCGGACCTGGCCGGGCTACCGGTGGTGCAGCCGGACGGATCGGTGATCCTGGCGCCGCCGAGGTGGGCACGCGAACTGGTCGAGGCCGACGGGGGATATCTGTTCCTCGACGAGTTGTCGACGGCCGCGCCCGCGGTCCAGGCCGCGATGCTGCGGGTGGCGATGGAGAAGGTCGTCGGGGATCTGCCGTTGCCGGCCGCGACACGGATCGTGGCCGCCGCCAACCCGGCGGATGTCGCCGCCGGCGGGTGGGAGTTGGAGCCGCCGACCGCGAACCGGTTCCTGCACCTGACCCATCAGCCCGACCTGGCGACCTTCGCCGACGGGTTGACGCTCGGGTTCGACGTCGCCACCGCCCAGCGGGACACCACGGCGCTGCGGCCCGGCAACGCCGCCGACCGCGGCCGGGCAGTCGCGCAGGTGCTCGGGTTCCTGCGGTCCCGTCCGCAGCGGTTCAACGACTGCCCGACCGATCCGGGGCGCGGTGGCGGTGCGTGGCCCTCGCCGCGGACCTGGCATCACCTCCAGCGGGTGTTGGCCCACCTGCCCGATGGGGCCGACGACGCCCGGCGTGCGGCCGCGACCGGGCTGGTGGGTGATGCAGCGGGCCTGGAGTTGCTGACCTGGATGCGTCACAGCGACCTGCCCGATCCCTCGCTGGTGCTCGACGGGGTGATCGCGTTCGACCCGGACGTCCGTGACGATCAGCGGTTCGCGATCCTCACCGGCGTCGCCAGCGTCGCGGTGGCCCGGGGCACGGCCGATGCCTGGGCCGCGGCCTGGGAGATCGTCCGCCAGGTCCCGGTCGACGTCGCCGCGGTCGCGGCCCGCACCCTGTTCACCGCCCGCCCCGCCGACGCACCGATCCCCGAAGCGATCCTCGATTTCGAGCCCGTCCTCAGCCGGGCCGGGCTGCTCGGCGCGTGACGGGCCCGCGCGCTCCCGCGAACGCGTTCACCCGGACCCAACTCGACGACCTGGCCGCCGCCCGCCTGCTGGCACTCGAGCGGATGCCCTACCTCGCCACCGCCCTGTTCGAGGTGATCCCCATCGCCAGTCCCGGTATCGCCACCTTCGGCGTCGACGCGTCCTGGCGGCTGTACATCGACCCGCAGCAGCTCACCGACTGGGGGCCGCGCCAAGCCGCCGGCGTGCTGCTGCACGAGGTCGGCCACCTGCTCCGCGACCACCACGCCAGATACGCCGAGCAGGCCATCGACCAGCCGCGGCTGTGGAACCTCGCCGGTGATGCGGAGATCAACGACGACCTGATCGCCGCCGGTGTCCCGCTACCGGGCGACCCCATCACCCCGACCCTGCTCGGCCGACCCGACGGTCAGCTCGCCGAGCACTACTTCCACCACCTGCTGACCGAACTCCACGAGCTCGAGGCGGCCTGCGGCTCGGGTGCCGGCGGCGAACCCCTGCCCGGCGAGCTCGGCGAGGACGAGGCCCCCGCCCGCTCCGCGCTCGACCGGGACCTCACCCGGCGGAAGGTCGCCCAGGACATCGAGCAGGCAGGGGTGGGGTCCGACACGGGTGCCGGTGCGATCCCCGGCGGGTGGCGCCGGTGGGCCGCCGAGGTGCTCCAGCCCCCGATGGTTCCCTGGCAGCAGCTGCTGCGCCGCACGATCCGCCGCAGCCTCGCGGTCCGGGCCGGACAACTCGACTCGAGCTACCGCCGACCCGGACGGCGCCGCATCCCGGACGTGCTCACCCCCGGCCTGACCCGTCCGGTGCTGCGTGTGGGCGTGGTGCTCGACACCTCCTCCTCGATGGCGCACGGTCAGCTACGCGCCGCGCTCGCCGAACTCGATGCCATCTGCCGTCGCGCCGGGATCGGGACGGACGAACTGACCGTGATCACCGCCGACGTCGCCGTGCACGAGGTCCCACGGCTACGGCGAGCCGCGGATCTGCCCATCCTCGGCGGGGGCGGTACCGACCTGCGTCCCGCACTGGCCCACCTCGCCGCCCACCGTCGCCGCCCCCACGTCGTGGTCGTACTGACCGACGGGTTCACCCCCTGGCCCCGACAGCCACCACCCCGGTGCACCGTCGTGGTCGTACTGATCGCCCGCGCCGACGGCCGGACCCCGCCGGAGCCACCGGACTGGAGCGACACCATCCGGATCGAACCGGCGGCCTGACGGCTCATCCGGGACAGCGGGCTCGCCGATCCGGGCCGGATCGTGGCAGGTCGGACCCTGACCATGATGGCGTCGATCTCTACGCGAGTCGCGGTACCCCGGTGCTCGCGCCGGTCGCCGGCCACGTCGAACAGGTCACCGGCGTTCGTGCCGGGCTCCAGTTCACCCTCACCGGGGTCGACGGCCACACCTGCACTTCGAGATCCGCCTCGACGGCGGGCGCATCATCGACCTCCACCCGACGCTGCTCTCGGCGTGCGCCTGACCCGGGCGGCCCGGTTCTCGTTCGGACGTCCAGACAGCTGACGGGCGCTCGGCCACCTGCCTACCGTCGGGGCGAGCTGCAGGGAGCGGACCACCGGTGCCGGACAACGTCGCACGTTCCATCCTCGAGGATCACCTCGTCGACGGCGAGATGGTCCCGGGGACCCCGATCGGTCTCCGGATCGATCAGACCCTGACCCAGGACGCCACCGGCACCCTGGTGATGCTGGAACTCGAGGCGATGGATCTCGACCGGGTCAAGACCGACGTCTCGGTCCAGTACGTCGATCACAACCTCATCCAGGAGGACCACAAGAACCCCGACGACCACCTCTTCCTGCAGTCGGCGGCGGCGCGGTTCGGGCTCTGGTACTCCAAGCCCGGCAACGGCGTCAGCCATCCGGTGCACCAGGAACGGTTCGGGGTTCCGGGCGCAACGCTGGCCGGGTCGGACAGTCACACGCCCGCGGCCGGCGCGATCGGGATGATCGCGATCGGTTCCGGCGGGGTGGACGTCGCGATGGCCATGGCCGGCGAACCGTTGCGCATCAAGATGCCGGAGATCTGGGGGGTCGAACTCGTCGGTCGCCTCCCCGAGTGGGTCAGCGCCAAGGACGTCATCCTCGAGCTGCTGCGCCGCCACGGCGTGGACGGCGGCAGCGGCCGCATCATCGAGTACCACGGTGAGGGCCTGGCCGACCTCTCGACCATGGACCGGCACGTGATCTGCAACATGGGCGCGGAGCTCGGAGCGACCAGCTCGGTGTTCCCCGCCGACGACGAGGTGCGCCGGTTCCTGCGTTCGCAAGGCCGAGAGGACGACTTCCGTGAGATCGTCGCAGGCGACGACGCGACCTACGACGCGACCGAACGGATCGACCTCTCCGAGTTGGTGCCCCTCATCGCCCTGCCGAGCTCACCGGGCAACGTCGTGCCGGTCACCGAGGTGGCGGGTGAGCCGATCACGCAGGCCTACATCGGTTCGTCGGCCAACCCCGGGTACCGCGACTTCGCCATCGCCGCGCAGATCGTGGCCGCATCCGGAGCACCCGTCTCGCCGGACGTCTCGTTCGATGTCAACCCCACCAGCCGGCAGATCCTGGGCAACCTCATCCGCGATGGCCATCTGCTGTCGCTGGTGACCGCCGGGGCGCGGATCCATCAGGCCGGCTGCAACGGATGCATCGGCATGGGGCAGGCGCCGGCAACCGACGAGATCTCGCTGCGCACCACCCCACGCAACTTCCCCGGCCGCTCAGGAACCCGGGAGGATGCCGTGTACCTGTGCTCACCGGAGACCGCGACGGCCAGCGCCATCACGGGCGTGATCACCGACCCCCGCGAACTGGCACGGACCCACGACCTCGCCTACCCGCAGGTCCGCGAACCCGACGAGATCCTCATCGACACCGGCAACCTCGTCCCGCCCCCACCGAAGGATGCCTCGGAACGGGTCGAGCTACGCAAGGGGCCCAACGTCGCCGCACTCCCGGACTTCGATCCGCTGCCCGACGACCTCGAACTCACGGTCGCCCTGACGATGGGCGACGACATCTCCACCGACGAGATCCTGCGCGCGGGAGCCGAGGTCCTGCCACTGCGTTCCAACATCCCGGAGATCGCCCGGTTCACCTTCGACGGTGTCGACGAGACCTACCCCGACCGGGTCGAGGCACTGCAACAGCGAGGCGGTGACGGGCACGTCGTCATCGCCGGTGTCAACTACGGCCAGGGAAGCTCCCGGGAACATGCCGCACTCGCCCCCCGCTATCTCGGGCTCCGGGTCATGATCGCCGAGGCCTACGCCCGGATCCACTGGCAGAACCTCGCGAACTTCGGGGTCGTTCCACTGCACTTCATCGACCCCGCGGATCGTCACGACATCGACCGCGACGACGTCCTGCGGTTCGAGGGACTGCGCACCGCCCTCGAGCGCGACCGGGGCGAGTTGCAGGTACACAATGTGACCAAGGACCGCGATATCCGGGTCGCCCACGAGCTCTCGCCCCGCCAGGTCGAACGGATCCTCGCCGGAGGGGTCATCCCGTTCATGAAGGCCCGGCTCGCCGAGCGAGGAGCGACCCGCAACTGAGCCGCCGGTTCGTGTGGCGGCTGTGGGACGTGAGCCGTCGGCACGCGCCGGCTGCGATGACCGTGCCGGTCTACGAGGTGACCCGCGCCCGGATCCGTTTCACCCCCGAGCGGACCGATCGCGGGAGCCGATGACCGATGCGGTAGCTGATCTCGGGGACGCTGTGCAGGCACCGGTCGTCGAGCCCCAACGAGGCCAGCCGACGGCTGGCCTCGGCGACGTCGTAGGCCAGCCGCACGAAGCTGGGCCCACCGTCCGCGGTGTCCAACACCGCGAGCCGTACGCGAGGGCGGGGCTCCCGGGCGCGCGACTGCCCCACGCTGCCCGGGTTGACCAACCGGGCACGACGACCGTCGGCCGCGACGGTGATCGCACGCACCCGTCGTTGGTGGTGGGTGTGGCCGAGCACCAGGGTGCGGCTGCCCGGCTCCCGGACCCGCATCTCGCGCAGCAGCTCGACGACGCGCGGCCGGTCCTCGACGTACTCCTCGGGGTCGTCGAGCGAGCCGTGCGCCATCACCACCTCACCGAAGCGGCGGCACGTCGGCAGTGCGGCGAGGTAGGCCCGGGTATCGGCCGACAGCAGCGGGCGGGTGACCTGGGCCGCGCGCAACGCGTTGCCGGAGAACCGGGTGGCGGGGAGCCGACCGATCATGAACAGATCGTGGTTCCCCGCGACGCAGACGGCCCCACGCCCGGCGAGCAACTCGACGCACTCGTTGGGTGAGGCCCCGTACCCGACCAGATCCCCGGCGACCAGGACGTCGTCCACCTCCTGCTCGTCGAGGTGGCGCAGGGCGGCCTGCAGTGCCGGCAGGTTGGCATGCACGTCGGCCAGCAGACCGAGCCGCATCAGCCCGCCCGACCCGCGTTGCGCCTGCGCTCGGCGTGGTCGCGCGCCTGCAACCACAGCGAACCGCGCAGGAAGGGCATCGGGTCGCTGAGCCTCAGCCCGCCCACAACGTCGACCGTGCGCAACCACCGCAGGTAGTCGACGAGGCCGACGCCTTGTTCACGGGCGATCAGCAGGTCGCGGGGCTGACGCGACCACGTCACGCCCGGCCGGGCGTGGGTCAACGCCGGTCGCGGACGTCCCGTGAGGTCGGCGAAGACCAGGGCCGGGATGTTGCAGCCCGCAGCCGCTCCCACACGGTGCCACAGGTTGAACCGCGCGTTCACCTCGAACAGCCACAACCGGCCGTCCTGATCCCGCTTGAAGTCGACCTTCGCGACCCCCTTGACGTCGAACGCACGCACCACGCGACGCCCCAGGTCCGCGACGTCCTGCTCCTCGGTGGTCTCCACCGCCGTCGAGTACCCGAACTCCGGTGGGCTGGTGCGGATCTTGCGACCGGTGAACTCCGCGGCGATGCGCCCATCGGGGTCGACGTACACGTGGTAGCTCTCGACCCCGGTCTCGTCACCCGGGATGAACCGTTGGACCAACACCCGTTCGTAGGTCCTGGCGACCCGGTCGAGGATCGCTCGCAACTCGGCCGAGGTGGTCGCCACGACCGCCTTGCCCGCGCCGAAGTCGGCATGCAGCCGCTCGAGCTGCCACACCAGGGGTTTGACCAGGACCGGGAGCTCCAGTTCGGTCGCGGCAGGGACGTCCCCGGCGGTGGCGACGATCTCGGCTGGCGGCACCGGAAGCCCGCGCTCGGCGGCCAACTGTTGGAACCGGCCCTTGTCGAGTAACGCGTCGACGACCTCCGGTTCCGGGAGCAGGTAGGACAACTCCGGCTGCAACGACGCGCGGTGACGCGAGATCAGCTGTAGCGCGTGGTCCTCCTGGACGAACAGGACGGTCGGGCCGGGCAGTGCGCGCGCGGCGGCCAGCATCCCCGCTCCGAGCTTCGGCGCCGAGGGTTGCTCGACCCACCCGACCCCGGCGTTGGAGAACCGGCTCGGCTCGTCCTTGGGACGCATGAAGGTGACCGGGATCCCGGCCTCCCGGAGGGGGTAGCCGAGGTCGAGATCGCCCAACACCAGCGCGTGACCGGGCGCCGTCGCTCCCGGTCGCGGCCCTCCGGTCTGCACCCTGTTCCCGTGCTCCCCGTACATCGGCAGCCTCGTCCCTCATCGCTTGGCACCTCGAGATGGCCGGCCGTGGCCAGACCACACGGCGACCGAGTGTTCCCAGCGTGCCCGCTCGACAGCGGACGCCCGTAGTGGACGAACGGCCACTACATCGGGAGGTGCGAGCGTGGCCGGCACCTCACCGCGGCGCGCGCGACCGATCGGGCCGACGGTCCGCGACGTGGCGGGTCGTGCCCTCGCGGTGGTGGGCCCGACACAGCACCTCGTAGGCGACCTCGCCGGGGCCGACGTCCCCGACCAGCACCTGGGCGCCCTCGCGCTGGATCGCACCATCGACGGTACGGGCGTTCAACACCCCGCGTTCGCCACACCAACAACGCGCCTCGACCTGCAGTTCCTGTCGCCGGTCGGCGAGTTCGAGCAAGCGTTTCGAACCGGGGAACAGCGAGGTGGTGAAGTCGGTGAGCAGCCCGAAGGCGTGCACCTCGATGTCGAGGTCGTCGGCCACGCAGCCCAACTGGTCGATCTGGCGTGGCGAGTAGAACTGGGCCTCGTCACAGATCAACACGTCGACGGCCGCCCCGGCGGCCACCACCGCACCGACGTGTTCGCGCAGATCCAGTGCGTCGGTGACCACGATGGCGGGCTGAGCCAACCCGATCCGCGAGGCGATCGTCCCGCCGCCACGATCGTGGCGGGTGAACAGCAGGCAGTGCTTTCCGGCCGCGACCGCATTGTGGTGGATCTGCAGCGCCAGGGTCGACTTCCCACAGTTCATCGTCCCGTAGAGGAAGTGCAGCTCGGCCACGTTCGGGTGCCTTCCGGGACGGTGGATCGGAGGTGGGGTTCTACCGCAGCAGCAACCGCGGCCCGGACATCCGCGTGCAGAGCACCCGCAGACCGAACACTCGCGGGCCCACGACCGAGCGTCGCGGGCCCGCGGAGGCGATCAGGTCCTGCGCCGTGGTCAGCTGGAGAGGGTCGCGTCCAACTCGATCTCCGCGCCGGTGAGCAGCTTGGACACCGGACAACCTTCCTTGGCGGCCTCGGCCTTGGTGAGGAACGTGGCCTCGTCGATGTCGGGCACGCTGCCCACGGTGCTCAACACGATCTTGGTGATCATCGGGGCGCCGTCGACCATGTCGAGGGTGACCGCGGCCTCCGTGCGCACGGAGGTCGCCGGCGTGCCGTCCTGGGCCAGCATGTTCGACAGGGCCATGGAGAAGCAGCCCGCGTGGGCTGCGGCGATCAGTTCCTCCGGGTTGGTGCCCCCTTCACCGCTCTCGAAGCGCGACACGAAGCTGTAGCTGCCGCTGAACGCCCCGCTACCGAGCGAGAGCTCACCCGAACCGCCCTTGAGGTCGCCCTGCCACTCCGCTGATGATGTCCTGGTCGGCACGTTGTTCCCTGTTCGTCGTGGACGCGATCGCGCCCGTGATGGGAGATGGTCCTGCTCCCGTTCGGAGCACGCCGAGCACCGGTGTCGGACCGGTCGTGCAACCCGTGCGCGCGTGCGAAGCGGAGGCTAGCGACGCCCGCGGATCCCATGCCGTCCCACCGGACCCGCGACCCGCGCTACCCGCCCGCCTGGCCAACGGCCGGGAACTCGACCACGAAGCGAGCGCCGCCGAGCGCGGACTCCTCGATGGCGACCGTGCCGTGGTGGAGTCGGGTGAATTCGCGGACCAGCGTCAGACCGATGCCGGTCCCCGGCGATGCCGAGCCGCTCGCGGCCGTGCCCTGCTCGAAAGCCTCGAAGACGCTGTCGCGGAGCACCTCGGCGATGCCGGGGCCGTCGTCGTCGACGCTGAGCCGGACACGGCCGCCGACGGTTGCCACCTCGATGTGGACCACGGCCTCGTCGCCGGCGTGACGGAACGCGTTCGACAGCAGGTTGGCCACGATCCGCTCGACCTTGCCCCGGTCGACCTGCGCGGTCGCCGCCGTGCCCGTGAACCGCACGGTGGGTCCGCCCTCGTCGCGGACGGCGGCACGGACGATCTCCGCCACGTCGAGCGGTTCGAGTTCGAGCGAGGTGACTCCCCGGCTGATGCGTTCGATGTCCAGCAGATCGTCGAGCAGTGCCTGCATCTTGGCCGCCTGCACGTGCAACCGGGCGCTGAGCTCGACGATCTGGTCGGCCCCCAACGCCTCGACGTGGTCGCGGAGCGTCGCCGCGAACCCGGCGACCACCGTCAGCGGCGTCCTCAGCTCGTGCGACACGGCCTGCAGGAACAAGCGACGCAGATCGTCGACGCGGCGCAGCCGATCCGCGACCTCGCGTTCCATGTCGAGCGATTCGGTCAACGCATCCCGCACACGCCGTTCCGCGGTCACGTCACGCGCGATCCCGAGCACGGCCTGCAGCTCGCCCTCGGGGCCGCGCAGGGGCACCTCGGTGACCGAGAAGACCAACTGCGTCCCATCCGGGCGGGTCCAGTCGAACTCCAGGGGCCAGCGAGCGGTCGCCGACCGACGGCTGGCGATGAACCGTTGCGCGTCCTCCGGGGCGATGTTGGCCTCCAACGGTGACGCGTCCGCGGCCAGTTCCTCCTGGGAGTAGCCCAAGGCTTCGGCGAACGCCGGATTGACGTGGTCGATCCGCAGCTCGGGATGGAACGAGAACCGGTACATCCCGACGTCGCTGCTCTCCGCCAGGGCGCGGAAGCTCGCCGAGAGTTGCCGTGCCTCGTGTTCGCTGGCGCGGCGCTGGCTGATGTCCCGGCCGACCGCGACCGTGCCGATCCGCCGTCCTTCGTGGATCAGGGCCGCGAAACTCATGCCGACGGGGATCGTGCGCTCGCCCGCCACCAACACCTCGAACTCGAGATGTCCGAGTTGCTCGTCCACGGCCCGCATGATCCCGGCGAGCGTCGCCTCGGCATCGTCTGGCCGGAACAGGCCCGTCACCGAGGTCCCGAGCAGGTCGCTCGACGACCTGCCGAACAGCCGCACCGCCGCGGGGTTGGCCACCCGCACCACGTGATCGGTATCGATGGCGAGGGTCGGCAGCGGCGACGCCTCGATCAACGTCGCCCCGAGACCGTCGAGGCCCTCCCAGACGCTCCCGCCGGCCTCCCGTGGCTCACCGGGCGGCCGGGCCGGGTCGCTCACCGCCACCTCACCGGGTGATGTCATCGGTCTCGCCGGGCTGCCCGAAGTACGGGATCCGGTCGAAGTCGAGGTCGTAGCGTTCCATCGCCTTGGGCAGGACGTCCGCGTCCAGCTTGCCGAGCTTCACCAGCTCCGCCAGGGTGCAGTAGGCGATCGAGGCGGCGTCGATGCGGTGGTAGCGCCGGAGCGCCTCACGGGTGTCGGAGCGGCCGAAGCCGTCGGTACCGAGCGCCGCGAACGGACCGGGGATCCAGTCGCGGATCTGGAACGGCGTCGCCCGCATCCAGTCGCTGACCGCGACGTAGGGGCCTTCCGTGTCCTCGAGGATGCGGGTCACGAGCGGCACGCGCTTGTCAGCCTGCGGGTTGGTGCGGTTCCACGCCTCCGTGGCGGTGCCATCGCGGAGCAACCGGTTCCACCCGGGCGCCGACCACACGTCGGCGGAGACGTCCCAATCGTCCTTGAGCAGCTGCTGGGCCTGCAGCGCCTCGTTGATGATCGTGCCGGAGGACAGCAGGTGCGCGGTGTGTTCACCCCCTGCCCCTTCCTTGAACCGGTAGAGCCCGTCGATGACCTGCTGGTCGTCGACGTGGTCGGGCATGGCGGGCTGCACCGCGGGCTCGTTGTAGACGGCGAGGTAGAACATCACGTCGTCGCCGCCCTCGACGAACTCGTCGGTGTACATCCGCTTGAGACCGTGCTCGACCAGCACCGACAGTTCGTAGGCGAACGACGGGTCGTAGGCCTCGACCCCCGGGTTGGACTGCGCCATCAGCAGCGAATGGCGGTCCTGGTGCTGGAGACCCTCGCCGTTGAGCGTGGTCCCACCGGCGGTCGCGCCGATCAGGAACCCGCGCGAGCGCTGGTCGGCAGCCGACCAGATCGAGTCGGCGGTGCGCTGGAAACCGAACATCGAGTAGAAGATGTACAGCGGGATCATCGGCTCACCATGGGTGCTGTAGCTGCTGCCCACGGCATGGAAGGTCGACATCGAGCCGGCCTCGGTGATGCCCTCGTGGATGATCTGGCCGTTCTTGGCCTGCTTGTAGGACAGCAGGAGCTCCTGATCGACCGGCTCGTAGGTCTGGCCCAGGCGGTCGTAGATCTTCGCGGTCGGGAACCACGAGTCCATCCCGAAGGTTCGTGCCTCGTCGGGGATGATCGGCACGATGCGGTGCCCGAAGCCCTTGGTCTTCAGCAGATCCTTGAACACGCGCACCAGCGCCATCGTGGTGGCGACCGGCTGGGTTCCCGATCCGGCCTTCAACGCGTCGTAGGCGTCGTGGGGTGGCAGCTCCGGGACGGTGTAGGTCACCCGACGTTCCGGGACGAACCCGCCCAACTCGCTGCGACGCTCCTTGAGGTACTCGATCTCTGCGGAGTCCTCGCCGGGGTGGGAGTACGGCGGGAGATCGCCCTCGAGGTCCTCGTCGGTGACGTCGAGCTCCAAGCGGTCCCGGAAGGTCTTGAGTGCATCCGAGGACAGCTTCTTCATCTGGTGCACGGCGTTGCGCGCCTCGAAGTCCGGACCGAGCGTCCAGCCCTTGACCGTCTGCGCCAGGATCACCGTCGGGGCGCCACTGGTCTGGGTCGCGGCGGCGAACGCGGCGTGGACCTTGCGGTAGTCGTGCCCACCGCGGGTGAGCTTGCCGATGTCCTCGTTGCTCATCGGTTCCACGATCTTCTTCAGCTGCGCGTTCGCGCCGAAGAAGTCGTCGCGGATGAACTGCGGGCCGCGGGCCGGATAGGTCTGCATCTGGCCGTCCGGGACCTCGTTCATCCGGGCGATCAGCGCGCCGTCGACGTCGCGGGCGAGCAGGTCGTCCCACTGCCGGCCCCACAGCACCTTGATCACGTTCCAGCCGGCACCGCGGAACACGCCCTCGAGTTCCTGGACGATCTTGCCGTTGCCCCGGACCGGACCATCGAGCTGCTGCAGGTTGCAGTTGATGACGAAGGTCAGGTTGTCGAGTCCTTCCCGGCTGGCGACCGCCAGGGCGCCCAGGGTCTCGGGTTCCGCGGTCTCGCCGTCGCCACCGAAGAACCACACGTGCTGGTCCGAGGTGTCCTTGAGGTTGCGGTTGTGCAGGTAGCGGTTGTAGCGCGCCTGGTAGATCGCGTTGATGGGCCCGAGCCCCATGGACACGGTCGGGAACTCCCAGAAGTCGGGCATCAGGCGCGGGTGCGGGTAGCTGCTGAGCCCACCCGGTTCGACCTCGGCCCGGAAGCGATCGAGTCGTTCCTCCGGCATGCGCCCTTCGAGGAACGCGCGAGCGTAGATCCCGGGCGAGGCGTGCCCCTGGAAGTAGATCTGGTCGCCGCCGCCGGCGTGATCACGTCCCCGGAAGAAGTGGTTGAACCCGACCTCGTAGAGCGAGGCCGCCGAGGCGTAGCTGCCGATGTGGCCACCCGTGCCGCGCTCGACGTTGGTGCGGTGCACCATGACCGCGGCGTTCCACCGGATGTGGTGACGGATGCGGCGTTCGATGTCCTCGTCCCCGGGGAAGCGGGGTTCGCGTTCCGGTGGGATCGAGTTGATGTAGTCCGTCGTGGTCAACGACGGGATCCCGATGTTCTGCTGCCGGGCGCGTTCCAGCACCTTGAGCAACAGGAACCGGCCGCGTTCCTTGCCGTGCGCATCGACGACGGCGTCGAAGGACTGCAGCCACTCGGTGGTCTCGGTCTCGTCGATGTCCGGGTAGGACGCCGGCAACCCATCGGTGATGATCGGATGCTCCGCGAAGTGCTGCTGTTCACGCATCTCTGCCACGCCACAAACCTCCGAGTGGGCCGGATGGACCGCGGACGGGCCACTGCCCCCAACGGTAACCGTTCGTCGCCGGACGCGCGGGCCCCGTGGCGGTACCGTCCGACCCATGCGTCGTGCTCTCACCACCTCGATCTCGATCGGCCTGTTGACCTTGCTGTCGGTGGGCTGCGCCGCCACGAGCGATCGCGTCGAGGGGATGCGCAGCGCCGCCGGCGAGCTGCGGGGGGACGTCGACGACACCGCGGACGAGGCCGGCTTCTGCCTGTCGCTCGCCCGGGCGGCGGCCGCGATCGAGTCCGGCTCCCCGGCGACGGCCGAGGAGGCCACCGAGGAAGCCCTCGCGCGGGCGCCGGACGGGATCGTCGACGACGCCCGCACGGTCGCCGAAGCCGTGCGCGATGCCCGCGACGAAGGCGACTGGGATCCCGACGACCCGGAACTCACCGCCGCGGTCGAGCATCTCACGGAGACGGCACACCAGACCTGTGCCCCCGGATGAAGCTGCTGCTGACCACGCCCCCCCGCCGTGCCGGGCTGCTCGCGGAGTTCGCCGACGCCCCGCTGACCTACCCCGAACACGAGCACGGCGCGACCGCGGGCCCGCTGCCACCCGACGCCGCGCACCTCGACCTCGATGTCCCCATCGGACGGGGTGCGCGGGTGTTCGACCGTGCGGCGGAGGCGGTCCTCGGTTGGCAGATGCACCGCGGAGCCGGGCTCGACGTTCGTGCCACGACCCCGCGTGCGCAGCTCGACACGCTCGTGCTGGTGACCTTCGTGCGCGGACTGCCGCTCGGGCTGTCGGCGCCGTGTCGGGTGCTGAGCGTCGCCGACCGGCCCGACCGGCAGGGGTTCACCTACGGCACCCTGCCCGGGCACCTGGAGTCGGGCGAAGAGCGTTTCGAGGTGGTCCGCGACCCCACGGGGCTCGTCCGGCTCCGCATCGTGGCGTTCTCCCGCCACGCTCCCGGCCCGGCGCGGTGGCTCGGCCCCCTCACCTCGTCCGGCCAGCGGATCGTCACCGGACGTTACGTCCAGGCCGTACGTCGGGCCGCCGCAGGACGCTGAGGCGCATCAGCGCCGCCGCTCGACGCCGTCTGGCCGCCCAGCGGCCGCCCCGACCGAACGGCTGAGTACGCTGTCAGCTCGACACGGCCCGCCCTTTGGCGTACGGAGAGCTGTCTTGGCCCGCACCAGCGCGAAACCCGTCACCCCCGACCAGCGCATCCGCGATCTCCGCAAGGAGTTCCGCGGGTTCGAACGCGAGGAGCCGGGCGCCGATCGGGCGGCACGTCTCGCCGGGTTCACCCGTACCGCACACGACGCGCGCCAACTGAACATGGCGATGCAGTCGGCCGCGCTGTGCCTCGAGGACGACCCCGACGACCCGGCGCTGTTGCTGGAGGTCTACGCGGAAGCCGACGAGACCCTCGAGGAACGGCTCTACGCGCTCGGTGACCTGCGGGACCTGGCCCGCTACATCGACCGGGCCGACATCGTCACCCTCGCCGCGGAGCTCCAGCACGGGTGCGCCCGGCAGTGGGTCGAAGCCGGCGACGACAGTGAGCGGCGCTACCGCCTGCGAACCGTGCAATCCGCCATCAGCCGCGA
Organism: Nitriliruptoraceae bacterium; assembly: GCA_003558435.1. Taxonomy (GTDB): domain Bacteria; phylum Actinomycetota; class Nitriliruptoria; order Nitriliruptorales; family Nitriliruptoraceae; genus PWLR01. The sequence goes on from PWLR01000043.1 coordinate 36,032, forward strand.
GGTCGCCGACGACATCCGTGATGCGCTGACCGACCCCTCCTGAGTCGGCGTGACCGGACACCAGGACACGCCGCTGCCGATCGGGCTCGGTGACGTCCGTCGTGCGGCGGCACGCCTGCACGGCGTGGCCCACCGTACGCCGGTGCTGACCTCGCGCCACCTCGACGGGCTGACCGGCGCGTCGCTGCACCTGAAGGCCGAACACCTCCAACGCGTCGGCGCGTTCAAGTTCCGCGGCGGCTACAACGCCGTTGCCGCGCTCCCCGCCGAGGTTCGTGCCCGGGGGGTCGTCGCGTTCTCCTCCGGCAACCACGCCCAGGCCGTCGCCGCGGCCGCGCAACTGCTCCAGGTGCACGCCACGATCGTGATGCCCGAGGATGCGCCCGCGGTCAAACTCGAGGCGACGCGCGGTTACGGCGCCGAGGTGGTGCTCTACGACCGCTACACCCAGGACCGCCTGGCGATCGCGACCGACATCGCCAACGCCCGCGGTGCGACCCTGATCCCCCCCTACGACCACCCCGAGGTCATGGCGGGGCAGGGCACCACGGCCCTGGAACTGCTCGACCAGGTCCCGGCGATCGACCTGTTGGTGGTCCCGGTCGGTGGTGGCGGGTTGTTGTCGGGGTGTGCCGTGGCCGCGTCCGCCCTGGCTCCCGGCATCGAGATCGTTGGGGTGGAGCCCGAGGGCCGCCGGGCGGCACGCGATGCCATGGCCGCCGGCGCGGTCGTCGAGGTCGATGTGCCGCGGACGCTGCTGGATGGCCAGCAGACGCCCAACATCGGAGCGTTGCCCCTCCGGGTGCTGATGGCGTTGGTCGACCGCGTCGTGGGGGTGACGGACGCGGAGGCCGCTCATGCCGTGCGGGTGCTGGCGACCCGGACCAAGCAACTCGTCGAGCCCTCGGGCGCGGCCGGGCTGGCCGCCGTGCTGGCCGGACACGTCCCGGTCGCCGGTCGCCGCGTCGGGATCGTGCTGTCGGGAGGCAACGTCGCCGCGCCGGGCCTGGCGCGGATCCTGACCGGCGAGCTCTGACCCTCCGACCATGGCCGGCGCGATACCGCCACACCTACCGTGGCGGCCATGGTCGATCTCGAGCAGCTCCCCATCGGTGACGCAGCACCGAACACCGTCAACGTGGTCGTCGAGGTGCCGGTCGGCAGCCGCAACAAGTACGAATTCGACCCGGAACTGGGCGTGGTGATCCGCGACCGCGTGTTGCCGGGCGTGGTGAGGTATCCGATGGACTACGGCTTCATCCCGTCGACCATCGCCGACGACGGTGAACCCGTCGACGTCATCCTCGCGGCCTACGACCCGGCCTTTCCCGGCTGCGTGGTCCGGGCCCGTCCGATCGGTGTGCTCGAGATGCAGGATGCGTCCGGCGAGGACCGCAACGTGATCGCCGTGCCCGACGACGACGATCGCTTCGGCGACATCCACGATGTCGCCGATCTACCCGAGGCGAACCTCCGCGAGATCTCGGACTTCTTCGAGGTCTACAAACAGCTCGAGGGCGACGAGCAGGTCCAGATCCACGGTTGGTCCGGCGCGGACGATGCGCACGAGCTGATCCGCGCCTCAGCTCGGAGCCCGCAGACCGGATGACCTGCGCTCAGGACGCGTGCTGCCGGGCCCGGTGATCGTTCCAACGGGCCCGTGCCACGCCGTAGGCGGCGGCCGCACCCAGCAGGTCGCCCGCCTCCAGCGCGTCGATGGCCGTCCACAGTTCCTCACAGGTCCGATCGTCGCGCAGGACCTCGCGTGGGACGGTCCCGGCGACCCCGCCGTAGTCGAGCTCCAGCAACGACGAGGGCTCGAACGCGTCCAACCAGGCCGCGACGTCGGACAGTGCTCCGAGGACCTCCTCGCCGTCCTCCACGGTGGCCTCCACGACCTCCAAGGCACGTTCGAGGCGGTCCTGGGCCTGGACGACCGTGGTGAGGTAGACCAGGCGCGCCCCTGCACCTTCCGGCGGATCGGTGAACCGCCGTTCGCGTGGAGCGAACGCCACGAACCAGTGCAGCGGCACCGCGAACGGCTCGTCCAACACGTGCGGCGCGCGGCCCGAGGACGCCAACCGTTCGAGCCGGCCCAGCGAGGCGCCGGCCGGCACGAACGCGTCGAACGCCCTCGGCGGCACCACCCGGCGGAAGCTCGCCAGCGCCACCGCGGCACGGAGCTCCAGCTGCAACGGACAGATCAGCGTGCGCTGACCGGCACGTCGCACGATCGCCGCATCAGGTCCCAGTCGGGACCGACCGGTCACCAGACGGTTGACCGAGGCACCCGTCTCCACCGCCGCGACCTCGCGGCGGGTCAGGCCGCGTTCGTCCTGCACGTAGGACCGCCATCGCTCCCGCTCGGACGGTGGGAACGCGTCGAGCGGCGAGAAGACCTTCAGTTGCGCGCGGGGAACGGGCATGCCCGCACGGTAGCTCGCCGTTAGGGTGGTGGGTGGCGCGCCGTGTGATCCGCGGGCCCACCACCCGCCGGTCATCGCGACCCGACCGACCGGCCGAGCAGAGGAGTGAGCCGTGAAGGGAACCTTCGCGCGATTCGAGGGACACGAGCAGGTCATCTTCGGCAACGATCCGGCAACCGGCTTGCGGTGCATCATCGCGATCCACTCGACCCAGCTCGGCCCGGCCATCGGCGGCACCCGGTTCCGGCCCTACGACTCGGACGACGATGCGCTGACCGACGTGCTCCGGCTGTCGACGGCGATGACCGCCAAGGCGGCGTGCGCCGGCCTCGATGCCGGGGGTGGCAAGGCCGTGATCATCGGCGACCCGGCGACCGACGCCAGCGAGGCGTTGCTGCGCGCCTACGGTCGCGTGATCGCGAGCCTCGGCGGCCGCTACGTGACCGCCTGCGACATCGGGACCACGCCGGCCCACATGGCCACCATCGGTCGCGAGACCCGGTGGGTCACGGGCAAGGAGGCCGTGGAGGGCGGCTCCGGCGACTCCGGGATCATGACCGCCCACGGCGTGCACCTCGCGATGCAGGCGGCAGCGGCGGCGGCCTTCGGTGACGCGACGCTCGCGGGACGCCATGTGGCCGTGCAGGGGCTCGGCAAGGTCGGCGGCCGCCTGGTGGGCCACCTCGTCGAGGAGGGTGCCAAGGTCACGGTCGCCGACGTCTTCGACGAGGCGGTCGACCGGGTCGCCGACCTCCCGGGCGTCGAGGTGGTCGGTGTCGACGAGGTGTTGCTGGTCGACGCCGACGTGGTCTCGCCGAACGCGCTCGGCGGGGTCCTCACCGCCGACACCATCGACCGGCTCCGGGCGAAGGTCGTCTGCGGCGGCGCCAACAACCAACTGGCCACACCCGAAGACGGCGCACGGCTGCACGAGCTCGGCATCCTGTTCGCGCCCGACTACGTGGTCAACGCCGGGGGGCTCATCAGCGTCGCCGACGAGCTCCATCCCGGCGGCCACGACCCGGCGCGGACCCGTCGACGCGTCGACGCGATCCCCGCCACGCTGACCCGCATCATCGAACGCTCGCGGGCCGACGACGTCCCCACCGAGGTGGCGGCGCTCCGCGTCGCCGACGAACGCATCGCGTCGGTCGGCGGCCTCCGCGGCTTCTGGCTGCCGTGAGACCGCGGAACCGTGCCTCGCCCCCGGCCACGGTCGGGAACCGTGGGCAGGCACGGTTCCTCACCGGCCGCAGGTCCCGGCCACCTCGGGCTCGCCCCGCCCGGGCAGAAGCCGTGGCCCGCCACGGTTCCTCGCGATCCGGGCCGCCCGACTGCCCCGGACCGTCAGCTCCGATCCACGATCCGGACCCGCCCGGTGTCCCCGACCACCCCGGTGTCCCCGACCACCCCGGTGTCCCCGACCACCCCGGTATCCCCGACCACCCCGGTATCCCCGACCACCACCTCGCCCAACACCCACGCGTCGGTGCCGCGTTCGCGTAGCAGCGCCACGGCGTGCTCGGCCACTTCGGCGGCGACCACGGCGACCATCCCGACCCCGCAGTTGAACGTGCGCCACATCTCGGCGTCGGCCACCGGGCCGTGCTCCGCCAACCAGGCGAAGATCGGTGGTCGCGTGTAGCTCGCGGCGTCCACGACCACATCGAGGTCGTCGGGGAGCACGCGCGGCAGGTTGCCCGGCAGGCCACCGCCGGTGACGTGACAGAACGCGTGGACCTCCACCCCTGCCAACAGTGCGAGGCAGTCCGGGGTGTGGATACGGGTCGGCTCCAGCAGCTCCGCACCGAGTGGCCGCGGCAACCCGTGGTGCTCGGTGAGATCCATGCCCTCGATGATGCGCCGGATCAAGCTGTAACCGTTGCTGTGCGGCCCGGACGACGGCATGGCGACCAGCACGTCCCCGGCCCGGACGCGGTGGGGTCCCAGGATGTCGCCGCGCTCCACGATTCCGACCCCGAACCCGGCGAGGTCGAACTCGTCGTCGGCCAGCAGCCCCGGGTGTTCTGCGGTCTCGCCCCCGACCAGCGCGCAGTTGGCCTCCGCGCACCCCTCCGCGATCCCGCGCACCAGCGCGGCCACCCGTTCGGGGTCGAGCGCTCCGACGGAGACGTAGTCGTTGAAGAACAGCGGTTCCGCACCCGAAACGACCAGATCGTCCACGACCATGGCGACCAGGTCCCGGCCGACCGTGTGCAGCACCCCCATCCGCCGGGCGAGGTCGACCTTGGTACCCACGCCATCGGTCGAGCTGACGAGCACCGGCTGCTCGTAGCGGTGCACATCCAGCGCGAACATCCCGCCGAACCCGCCGATCCCGCCGAGCACCTCGGGACGCCGTGCGCCTTCGAGCACCGATGAGAGCAACTCCACACTGCGGTCCGCGGCACCGAGGTCCACACCGGCGTCGGCGTAGGACAGCGAGCGAGGTTCTTCGGGGCGGTCCTCGGCCATGGCGTGGTGTCCGTTCCGTCGGTCCGGATCGTGCGGGGCATCGGGGAGCCGCAGTCGGAGAACTCAGGCGGGGTCGCGCGGGATCCGCCAGCGGCGGCGCCACGCACGTTCGGCGTCGGCGAAGGTGTCGAGCGGCTCGATCACGTCCTGGACGGCGCCGAGCAACTCCTCCAACTCGCCGGTGCTCGCCGCGACCTCGTCGACCTCCTCGCAGCCCTTCTCGGCCTCGTCCAGGGCCTCCTGGCACTCGCGCCAGTCCGGGTCGAGCTCATCCAGGTGCCACTGGGGCATCCACGTGCGCGCATCGACGATCGCACGTCGCACGGCGTCGGTGCCGACACCGATGGGCGAGGGCTCGACCCGGCCGGTGGGCAGCGTGCCGAGCAGGACCCGGCGTCCGCCCTCGATCACCTCGGCGCAATCGAGGAACGCCCGCCAGCGGACGTGGAGGTCGGCGGGCAGGTCGGGTTTCCGCGAGAAGATGGCCATGTGCGCAGTATCCCGGATGGGCCGTGCCGGTCGCCAACCGAGCCCACGCCCGGCCACCGTTTCCGCCCCGGTGCCGCAACGACGGAGCGGCCACCGAACGTCGTGCGGGAAAGGGCGTACGCTGGGTCCATCGTGAGCTCACCGCTGCTGCCCCCACTCGCAGCGCATCCGTTCCTGGATGCGCTGCGCGAGCGTGTCCTGGTGTTCGACGGCGGTATGGGCACCTCGCTCCAGGCGGCGGGCCTCACCGCGGACGATTTCGGCAGCGAGGACCTCGACGGCTGCAACGAGGTCCTGGTGCGTACCCGCCCGGACGTCATCGAGCGCATCCACCGCGACTTCCTCGACGTCGGGGTCCACGCCGTACAGACCGACACCTTCGGTGGCGCCCCGTGGGTGCTCGACGAGTACGGCCTGGGCGACGACACGGAGGAGCTCAACCGTCTGGCCGCCGAGGTGGCACGTCGTGCGGCCGACGACTACGCCGGTCCGGGCGACCCACGCTTCGTGGTCGGCTCGATCGGGCCGGGAACCCGCGCACCGACGCTCTCGCTCGGCAAGGATCCCGCGACCACGCCCGATTTCATCGACGTACCGATGATGGAGGACGGCTACCGCCGACAGGTCCGCGGCCTGCTCGACGGGGGCTGTGACGCGATCCTGATCGAGACCTGTTTCGACCTGCTGCAGATCAAGGCCGCCGTGGCCGCCACCAACGACGTGTTCAGCGAGCGTGGCCAGCGGATCCCCCTGATCGTGCAGTTCACGGTCGAGAAGGACATCAACACCATGCTGCTCGGCACCGAGCCGCTCGCCGCGATCGCGGCGCTCGACCCGCTGTCGATCGACGTGCTCGGGATGAACTGCGCGACCGGGCCGGAGGACATGCGCGAGCACGTGCGCACCCTGTCGCGTGCGTCGCGCCTACCGATCAGCGTGATCCCCAACGCCGGCATCCCCTACCTCGCCGACGGGGACCGCACGGTCTACCCGCTGGAGCCGCAGGGCCTGGCCGACGCGCAGCGCGAGTTCGTGACCGACTTCGGGGTCAGCATCGTCGGCGGTTGCTGCGGGACCACCCCCGCGCACCTGGCCGCCGTGGTCCAGGCGGTCGAGGGGCTCGCCCCCCGGCCGCGGGCGCTCGACCGGCCGAGGATGGTGCGCCCGGGTGCCGGCGGCCGGTTCACCGACCCCAACGAGATCCCGCCGGACGAGACCCGCGAGGTCGTCCGCGTCGAGTACCGACCGTCGCTGGCCTCGCTGTACTCCGCGGTGACCTTCGAACAGGAGAACACGTTCCTGGCGATCGGCGAACGTGCCAACGCCAACGGCTCGCGCGCCTTCAAGCGGCTGCTGCTCGAGGAGGACTGGGAGGGCGCGGTCCAACTCGCACGGGCCCAGACCCGCGAGGGCGCCCACGTCCTCGACGTCTGCGTCGACTACGTCGGTCGTGACGGTGTCCCAGACGCGATCGCGATCGTCAACCGCTACGCCACCCAGTCCACGTTGCCCCTGGTGATCGACTCGACCCAGTCCGACGTCATCGAGGCGGCGCTGCTGCGCATCGGCGGTCGCGCGGTCATCAACTCGGTGAACCTCGAGGACGGGCGGGTCAAGGCCGACCTGCTGCTGCCGCTGGCCAAGCGCTACGGCGCCGCGGTGGTGGTCCTCGCCATCGACGAGGAGGGTCAGGCACGCACCGCCGACTGGAAGGTCGAGGTCTGCGAGCGGGTCGCGGCCATCGCGATCGACGAGTTCGGGCTGGAAGCACAGGACCTGATCTTCGACTGCTTGACCTTCCCACTCGGTTCCGGCCAGGAAGACCTGCGCAGGGACGCCCGCGAGACCCTGGAGGCGATCGAACGGGTCAAGACGGCCGTCCCGGGCTGTTCGACGACCCTCGGGCTGTCCAACGTCTCGTTCGGCCTGTCACCCGCGGCCCGGCAGGTGCTGAACTCGGTGTTCCTGAAGGAAGCGATGGATCGTGGCCTGGACTCGGCCATCGTGCACCCCGGCAAGATCCTGCCGCTGCACCGCATCCCGGATGAACAGATCCAGGTCGCCTCCGACCTGATCCACGACCGCCGGGGATCGGCGGGCATGGGCGGCACGGCCCCCGACGACTACGACCCGCTCCACCGGCTGATGGAACAGTTCGACGGCGCCTCCGAGGCCAAGGCCACCGCGGAGGAGATGGCCGCGCTGCCCGTCGAGGAACGGCTCGAGCGCCGCATCATCGACGGCGACCGTGACGGCATGGAAGCCGACCTCGATGAGGCGCTGGTCTGGCACCCGCCGCTGGCGATCATCAACGGGTTCCTGCTCAAGGGCATGGCGACGGTCGGTGAGCTGTTCGGTTCCGGCCAGATGCAGTTGCCGTTCGTGCTCCAGTCCGCCGAGGCCATGAAGGCCGCGGTCGCCTACCTCGAGCCCCACATCCAGGCGTCCGGCGAGTCCTCCCAGTCGGCGAAGGGAAAGGTGTTGCTCGCCACGGTCAAGGGCGATGTGCACGACATCGGCAAGAACCTGGTCGACATCATCTTCAAGAACAACGGCTACGACATCGTCAACCTCGGCATCAAGCAGGGGATCGACACGATCCTGGCGGCTGCCGAGGAACACGACATCGACGTGATCGGGATGTCCGGGCTGCTGGTGAAGTCGACCGTGATCATGCGTGAGAACCTCCAGGAGATGAACGCCCGGTCGCTCGCCGGTTATCCCGTCCTGCTGGGTGGCGCGGCCCTGACCCGCGGCTACGTCGAGGACGACCTGCGGGCGCTGTACGAGGGCGAGGTCTTCTACTGCAAGGACGCGTTCGAGGGTCTCCGGGTGCTGGACACGGTGATGGAGGCCAAGCGGGCGGGTGAACCCACCCCCGTGGAGCTGGCGGGACGCAAGGAGCGGCGCAAGCCCAAGGTCACCCGGGCCGTGGAGGAACCCCCGGTCCGCGACGAGGCCGGCCGTGCCCGCTCCGCGGTCACCACCGACGGCGATGTCCCCGAGCCGCCGTTCTGGGGCCAGCGGGTGGTGCGCGGCATCCCGGTCGGCGAGGTCGCGCCGCTGATCAACGAGGTCGCGCTGTTCCGCAACCAGTGGGGATTCACCCCGGGCGAAGCGTCACCCGACGAGTACCGCGAGATGCTGGAGGCCCGAGCGCGCCCGGTACTGCGCGAATGGCTCGCCCGCGCCCGCGCCGAGAAGGTCGTCACCCCCGAGGTCGTCTACGGCTACTACCCCGCCAACAGCGATGGTGACGACCTGATCGTCTGGCACCCGGACGCTCCGCTCGAGAAGGAGCTGACCCGTTTCAGCTTCCCCCGTCAGGACCGCGGCCGCTTCCTGTGCATCTCCGACTTCTTCCGCCCGGTCTCGGTCGGCGCGCCGGATGTGCTCCCGGTGCAGGTCGTGACCATGGGCCGCAGGATCAGCGACGTCGCGCAGGGACTGTTCGCGCAGGACCGCTACCAGGACTACCTGTTCGCGCACGGGTTCGGCGTCGAGATGGCCGAGGCACTGGCGGAGCTGTGGCATCGACGCATCCGCGAGGAACTGCGGATGGCCGACGACGATGGCCCCACGGTGCAGGACTGGTTCCGCCAGGGTTACCGCGGCTCGCGCTACTCGTTCGGGTACGCGGCCTGCCCGGACCTGGAGGATCAGGAGAAGCTGTTCCAGCTGATCGATCCGGGGCTGATCGACGTGGAGCTCACCGACGAGTTCATGCTCCACCCCGAGCAGTCGACCTCGGCCATCGTCGTGCACCACCCGGAGGCGAAGTACTTCAACGCCCGATGACACCGCGCGCGAGGTGCACCGCCGCAGCGGTGCACCTCGGCGGTACCGGCGGCGCGGGGCCGCCGGGATGGTCTCAGCTCTCCTTGCGAGCCTGGCCCTCGTAACCGGCCTGCTGCTCGCGCTTCTTCTGCGCTTCCGCTTCCGCGCGCTGAGCCTCGTCTTCCTTCTGGCCCTTCATCTGCTCGGCCTGGCCCTCGCGCTGCTTGCTCTCGTCACCCGTGACCTTGCCGGTTGCTTCCTTCGCCATGCCCTTGGCCTTGTCGGCCATACCTTGATCGTCGCTCACTGGGTGCTCCTGGATCGTCGGGGACGCGTCGGATCGTGCGATGCGTCGACCATGAACGTGCCAGGCCCGGGGCAGCCGGGCCACGCCCCGCTGCCCCCCGACGGACGGGTGACCCTACGACCGGTCCACGACGCCGGACGGGGCCGGATGGCCGTAGTGGGTGCGAGGGCTAGCGTCGAGCACCTCACCAGCCCACCGGGAGCCGTCATGCCCTCATCCCACGACCACCCACCCGAGGTCCTGGACGTTCCGCTGGAGCTCGATCCGGCCGATTGGGACCCCCAACAGGTCTACTTCCTCCTGACCGGGCTGGTCATCCCCCGCCCGATCGCCTGGGTCTCGACGGTCGACCGGGAGGGGACGCCCAACGTGGCACCGCATTCGTACTTCAACCTCGTTGCGCACGACCCGCCGCACGTGATGTTCTCGTCGAGCGGTGTGAAGGACACGTTGCGCAACCTACGTACCACCGGGGAGTTCGTGATCAACCTCGTGAGCATCGACCTCGTCGAGGAGATGAACGCCACCGCCGCCGATCTGCCACCCGACATCGACGAGTTCGCGTGGGTCGGTCTCGACACCGCCCCCTCCGTGACCGTGACCCCGCCCCGCGTCGCCGGCGCGAAGGCGCATCTCGAGTGCCGCGTCGCGCACGAACTCGAGGTCGGCAACGGTCATCTCGTCGTCGGCGAGGTGACCCATCTCCACGTCGACCCGGGCGCGTGGGCCGGCGGGCGGGTCGATCCGGCCCTGCTCGACCCGGTGTGCCGACTGGCCGGAACCTCCTACGCGTCCCTGGGCGAGGTGTTCGAGCTGCCACGCCCGAGCTGGGCGGAGGTTGCGCACGCACCCCCGGCGGGCCGGGTACCGCGTCGCTGAGGAGCCGCGGTCAGCCCTCGCCGTCGGCACCGTCCTCCCACTCGACCCATCGCGCGCCCTCCTCGAGGTCTTCCGCATCAGGACCGTCGCACACGACGCGTTCGAGCAACGCCGTGTCGTCGCTGAACTCCAGCACGCCGATCCGCTCGTCGACGACGTCGTCGACGTGGACGACCGCGACGCGCCACCAGGCCGTGCCGTCGTGTTCCCAGAGCACGCCCACGTGCTCGGTGCCGACGTAGCCGCGGGTGAGGCACCCGGAGGGCCGTCGGCTCCACAGGTCCTGCATGGCGGCGGGCAGGTTCGCGATGTCGTAGCCGAGCAGGCCCGGGGCCTCCGCATCGGGAGAGACCACCTCGAGCAGCCCCTCCAGATCGCGAGCGTTGAAACGTTCGGCGATCGCGTCCAGCGCATCGGCCTCGCCGTCGTCGCGTAGTCCGGCATCGAGATCGTCGGTCAGCAGATCCGCATCGGGATCATCGAGGTGGATGCCGTAGTCGTCGGTGCCGATGGTGTGCGCTGGGCCGTTCGTGCTCTCCGCATCCGCGACCGGGTCCGGATCGAGTTCCACCTCGTCGATGCGGTCGAGGCCCGATTCGGCCGCCGCCTGGTATCGATCGACCTCACTCACCAGTACCTCCTGTGTCGGTAGGTGCGGCCCTCCCCGTGCTCCGCCATCCCAAGGCTGCATGGTCGTGGCCCGGATGACAAGGGTCCGACGTCGTGAACCCCGATGGCCGTGCGGCTGGCGGTGAGGCTCTTGACCGGCGAGGATGGGTACGCAAGACGCTGCCCTGATGCGTAGCCGCCACCGATCACCCGAGCCGAGGACGCCACCGATGGAGCACACGTTCGATCACGTCCTGAAGGACGGCACCACCGTCCACGTGCGACCGATCCGCCCCGACGACGGTGAACGCCTCCTCGGCATGTGGTCGCGGACCTCGGCGGAATCGCGTCGCTTGCGCTTCCTCGGCCCCTTCAACCTCGACGAGCACAACGTGCACCGCTTCACCGACCTCGATCCCGACCTGCAGTACGCGGTGGTGGCCACCCGCGGCCGCGGCGAACAGGAACGGATCGTCGCGGTCGCGCGCTACGAACGCGACCCCGACCAACGTGATCACGCGGAGTTCGCCGCGCTCGTGCAGGACGACGAGCAGGGTCGAGGTCTCGGCACGGTGCTGGTGCGCACCGTCGCGATGGCCGCCGAGGAGGCCGGCATCGCCAGCCTCTCCGGTGACATCCTCTCCGACAACGTGCGGATGCTGAACCTCGTGCGCGAGCTGGGGCTCGAGTTCACCTCGGGTAGCGAGAGCGGGGTGGTGCGATCGGATCTCGAGGTCAACATCACCGACCGCTTCCTCGACGTCGTCGACAAGGAGGAACGTGCGGCCGCCCAAGCCGCGCTGAAGCGGTTCTTCCGCCCGGAGCGGGTCGCGGTGGTCGGGGCCTCGCGCGACCGCCACGCCATCGGTGGACTGCTCCTCGACAACCTGGTGCGTGGCGGGTTCGGCGGGGTGGTCTACCCCGTCAACCCCAACGCCCCCTACGTACAGAGCATCACGGCCTATCCCTCGCTCAGCGATTGCCCCGAGGTGCCCGACCTCGCCGTGATCTGTGTCCCGGCGACGCTGGTCAACGACATCGTCGACGAGGCGGGAGCACTGGGGGTCGCCGCGGTCTGTGTGATCTCGTCCGGATTCGCCGAGCTCGACGAGACGGGCAAGGCGTTGCAGGACGACCTGGTCGAACGCGCCCGGGGGCACGGCCTGCGCGTCGTCGGCCCCAACGGCATGGGTCTGCTCAACGGTGCCGCGGACGTGCGCATGAACGCGACCTTCTCGACCACCTTCCCCAAGCCCGGCCGGGTGTCCATGTCGTCGCAGTCCGGCGCGTTGGGCTTGGCGGTCCTCGACCACGTCAACGCGCTCGGTCTCGGCATCGCGACCTTCGTCTCCGTGGGCAACAAGGCCGACATCTCCGCCAACGACCTGCTGATGTACTGGGAGGACGACGACGACACCGACGTCGTGCTGATGTACCTGGAGTCGTTCGGTAACCCGCGCAAGTTCTCCCGGATCGCCCGTCGCCTCTCGCGCAACAAGCCCATCGTCGCGGTCAAGTCGGGCCGCACCAGCGCCGGAGTTCGCGCCGCCTCGTCGCACACCGCCGCGATCGGGACCGGGGACCGGGCGGTCGAAGCCCTGTTCCGGCAGACCGGCGTGATCCGTACCGACACCTTGGAGGAGATGTTCGACGTCGCCACCCTGCTCTCCAACCAGGGCCTGCCGAGCGGCCGGAAGGTGGCCGTGCTGACCAACGCGGGGGGTCCGGGGATCCTGGCCGCCGATGCGCTCGAGTCCAACGGCCTCGAGGTGCCGACCCTGTCGGACCGGACCATGGACGAGTTGCGGGCGTTCCTGGCTCCCGAGGCCGGGGTGAGCAACCCCATCGACATGATCGCCTCCGCCACGCCCGAGACCTACGGGCGGGCACTGTCGGTGGTCGGTGCCGCCGACGAGGTCGACATGGTGTTCGTCATCTACATCCCGACCGCGGCGACCTCCACCGCAGCGGTCGTCGAGTCGTTGGTCGCTGCCGCCGCGGAGCTGACCGACTCGGTGCCGGTCATCAGCGTGTTCATGACCGCGGACGGGGTGCCGGAGGCGCTCACGCGGGCCAAGATCCCGGCCTTCGCGTTCCCCGAGGCTGCCGCCCGGGCGATGGGCCGGGTCGCGACCTATGCCCGCTGGCGACGCACCCCGCTCGGCTCCGTGATCGAACCCGAGGGCATGGACCGGGACGAGGCCCGACGCATCGTCGATCGAGAACTGCGCGCCGCGACCCGCGAGGACGGGGCGGTGTGGCTCACCGCCGACAAGGCGGCAGCGGTCCTCGGGGCCTACGGCGTCCCGTTGGCCGTCGCCGAGATGGTCACGAGCCCCGAGCAAGGCGCCGAGGTGGCCGCGAGGATCGGCCGCCCGGTGGCGGTGAAGGTCGCGTCGTCGATCCACAAGGCCGACGTGGGCGGGGTCACACTCGACCTGCAGTCCCCCGAGCAGGTCGCGGAGGCGATCACCGCGATGCGTACCTCGCTGGCCGAGCAGGGCCTCGAGCAACACGGTGAGACGCTGCTGGTCCAGGAGATGATCGGTGACGGGATCGAGATGGTCGTGGGGGTGACCCACGACCCCTCCTTCGGGCCGATCGTGCTCACCGGGGCGGGCGGGACCCTGGTGGAGCTCCTCCGGGACGTCAGCGTGCGGATCACGCCGCTGACCGATGTCGACGTGGACCAGATGCTCAGCAGCCTGCGCATGGCACCGTTGCTGAGCGGTTACCGAGGCAGCGCACCCGCCGACGTCGCGTCACTGCAGGACCTGCTCTACCGGATCAACGCCATGGTCGAGGATCTTCCCGAGGTCGCGGAACTCGATCTGAATCCGGTCTTCGTCCGAAGGGAGGGTGACGGTGTCGTCGCCGCCGATGTCCGGATGAAACTGACCCCGACGGAGAGTCGCTCGTGACCCGTATCGATGATCTGCTCGCCGCCGGCCCGACCACCTCGTTCGAGTTCTTCCCGCCCAAGACCGATGCAGGGGAGGCCAGGCTGCGCCAGACCCTGCGCGAGTTGGAAGCCTTGAAGCCGTCGTTCGTGTCGATCACCTACGGCGCCGGGGGCGGTACCCGTGACCGCACCCACCGGCTGGTGGTCGACATCCTCGAGACGACCTCCATGCCGCCGATGGCGCACCTGACCACCGTGTCACACACCCGCGCCGAACTCCGCGACATCCTCGCGCGGTACCGCGACGCCGGGGTGCGCAACATCATGGCGTTGCGCGGTGATGCCCCCGCGGACGCCGACGAGGTCTTCTACGCCGTCGAGCAGGCGGCCGGACTGGTGGAACTCGCCCGTGAGGTCGGTGGGGACCGGTTCGCCATCGGGGTGGCGGCACACCCCGAAGGCCATCCCGCCTCCACCGACCTGGCCACCGATCGTCGCCACCTGGCCGCGAAACTGGCCGTGGCGGATTTCGCGGTGACCCAGTTCTTCTTCGACGTGGAGGACTACGTCCGCATGGTGGACGAACTGGCGGCGCTCGGGTGCGACAAGCCGATCGTTCCCGGGGTCATGCCGGTCACCAACGTCCGGCAGATCGAGCGGTTCGCCGAGATGTCCGGCGCCGCGTTCCCCGTCGAACTCGCCGAACGGCTCCACGCCGTGGAGCACGACGAACAACAGGTGCGCCACATCGGCGTGGAGGTCGCGACCCAGTTGTGCGCGGACCTGCTCGAAGCCGGAGCGCCGGGACTGCACTTCTACACCCTGAACCGTTCGACGGCCACGCAGAAGATCCACGCCAACCTCCGTAGCTGGCAGGCGGCCTGACCACGAGAGGGTGGGCGCGCCCTCCAGCTCACGGGCCGACCACTATCCGCTAGAAGTTCACCACTCTGCGTGCACGGACCGCACGGATCGGAGCGTCACCGTCACCTCGGGACCGGCTACGACGCTGACTCTTCAACGACTCGAGGATCCTTCGATGAGCTTCCTGTTCCACCTCAAGACCCTGTTGGGCAGCAAGGTGGCGGCCCTCGCCGGGGCCGCGGTACTCCTCGGCAGCGGTGCGGCCATCGCCAGCCCGGCAACGCCGGTCCTGCAGATCGTGCCCGCCAGCGACGGCGGAGCGGTGGTCGACGGCGAGGACGAGGCCGACGAGGCCGACGAAACCGACGAGGACGAGGCCCACGAGGCCGACGAGGCTCCCACCGACGAACTCGCTGAGACCTCGATCGATGGGCCTCCGGCAGACAAGAGCGAACAGCTCAAGAAGGCGGACGCCTCAGAGCGAAGCGAGAACGGCGAGGGACGCTCTGAGGTCGCCGAGGCGGTCCACGAGGCGCTGTCCGGGGGCCTCTCGCCTGGCGACGACGGCTTCGGCCAGGCCGTCGCTGAGAATGCCAGGGGTGGCGGCAACGGCGCTGCGGCCTCCGCCGCCGCTCGCAACGCGAACGGCTCCACCGGCCGTGGCCCCGGCAACGCGAACCCGAAGGCCGATAGCACGGACGATGCCACCGATGGGCGGGGAGCGGCGCAGGGTCGTGGCCCGGACGGCGCAGGGCCTCCCGGTCACGCCAAGGGCCCCTGACCGAGGTCCGCGACGCACGGCAACGACGAACCCCCGGTCGGATGACCGGGGGTTCGTCGTCGGGGATCGTGGGCTCAGCGCTCGAGCAGCCGCTGGGTGACCGGCAGCAACGCCGTCGCGGCGGCGAGCTTCGCGGCGTCACCGATCACGAACGGCACGACCCCGGCCATGAAGGCGGCGGGCAGGCTCATCCCGAGCACCAACATCAGTCCGACCATGCCGAGCGCCAGGATGGCGACGTTGCCGAGCACCATGGCGGCAGCAGCACCCCTCCAGGTCGCGACCCATCCCTGGCGGGCGCACCAGCCGACGATGGCGGCCGCGGCGACGAAGCCCACGAGGTAGCCGACCGTGGCTCCCCCGGTGACCGCGAACCATGGCACCCCGGCGAGACCGAGACCCAGGAACAACGACCCGCCGAGCGCCGCACGGGTCGTACCGAGCGTTGCGGCCCCGAGCAGGACCACGAAGGTCTGACCGGTGACCGGCACAGGTGATCCGGGGATCGGGAAAGCGATCTGGGCGCTGGCGACGATGGCGAGCGCGTAGATGCCGACGAGGATCGCATCGCGTACGCGCGCCCCGGGCAACAGGTCGGCGAGCACGAGCGCCGAACGATCGGCGGACAGCGGGGACGAGGTCATCGTGGAGCTCCCGGGAAGCGGCCTACGGTCGGTCGCGACGCTAGCCGACGCAGCCCGCCGACGGTTCGGTCAGCGACCGAGCCGGGCGCCA
>PWLR01000022.1 GCA_003558435.1 Nitriliruptoraceae bacterium
CGGCATGCTGGTGGTGTTGATCAGCGCGGTGTTCGCCTCACCGTTCGTGCCGGGACCGGGCGCGCTGACGTTCCTGGCGGGCCTCGCGATCCTCGCCAAGGAGTACGACTGGGCGCGTGACGTCCACCACTGGATGAAGCGGAAGTTCGATCGACTGTGGCGTTGGCTGCGCGAGCGCCGCACACGGCGTCGGGCCCGCCGCGATGACCGCCACGAGGCGCGGGCCCGGGGCGGGCAGGTGCGCGACCTCGCGCAGGCACGTGCGGAGCGCGACGGGGGCGCGTGCGCCGCGGATCAGCGGTCCATGGCCAACTGCGCACCCGACCTCGAACACACACCGAAGGTCCAGAACGAGTGACCGTGGTTCCGCGCCGACGGGGAGCCCGGTCGGGACACGCCCACGCGGCGACCGACGGTGCTCGCCCCGGGTGGTCGGCGCATGGCTTCGATCATTTCGAAGGGGCGATCGCGGCCGGTGCGTTCGCGTCCGGGGATCAGGTCGTGGTCGGCCTGTGGCGCGACTCGCCGCTCGGTCACTTCGCGGACGTGATGTGGATCCGCCCCGATGGCGAGCGCGTGCTGTTGGCTCCGGCGCCGGAGGTGGCCGCGTTCGTCGGGGAGCTCTACCGCTTCGATCGGGTGGAGGTCGTCGGGGTCCGGGGCGGCTGGAACGGCAGGTACGTGGAGGTGGCTGCCGGCCCGTTGTTGGTGCAGCTGCTGCCCGGTGAGCGCGACTGGCGGTCGTGGGTGTTCGCGGCCCGGCCACGAGCGCTCCGGCGTGCGCCGGGCTGGCTCGCGGTCGAGGATCGTCTGGTCGGCCCACTCGGCCGGCTGCTGATCGGTGGGGCGCAGGGGGTCCGAGTGCGGGGCACGTCCCCCGGGGGGCGGCGCGAGCTCTACAGCATCGACGACTACCGGCGCGTGGTGGCCGGTTCGCTGCTGCTCGACGGACGTGACGCCGGCGCGCTCGACGACCTCCGCCCCGACATCGGTGTGGGGCTGTCGGCGTTCCCCTCGGCCCCGGCCATGGTGAACCTCGTGACCCTGATCGAGCCGCGGTCCGGGTGGTCGTCCCGAGCCCGGTCCGATGGCCTCCATCCGGCTCCGGCGGGCCCGCGTTCGTGAGTTCACCACCACCCTCGTCCTCGCCGCCGCCGCCGTCGGTTCCGCCCCCGCCGGTTCCGCCCCCACCGGTTCCGCCCCCGCCCCCGCCGACGGCGCGCAAGCACGGCTGGTTCCCGGATCCGACGACCTCCGGGCAGTGGCGTTGGTGGGACGGACGCACGTGGACCAACTACACGCTGCAGGCACCACGCAAGCCGCGCCTGCCCGCGTGGTTGAGCGTGCCGGTGCTGGTGGCCTCGGTGCCGATCGCGCTCACGTTGGTGGTCTCGCTGTTCCTCGCACCGCTCGCGACCCTGGTGTCCGTGCCGAGCTTCCTCGTGGTCGTGCTGGTGTTCGTGTGGTTCGACCGGTTGGAACCGGAACCGTGGCAGGAACGCATCCACGCCGTGCTGTGGGGCGCGACCGTCGCGATCCTGGTGGCGGGAACGATCAACTCGCTCGTCGGGGTGGTGTTCGGCGAGGTGGCGATGGTGGTGGTCTCGGCGCCGGTGGTCGAGGAGTTCATGAAGGGGCTGGGTGTGCTGTACGCGGTCCGACGCAGGAAGCTCGACGGCGTGATCGACGGGGTCGTGTATGCCGGGTGGGTGGCGGCCGGCTTCGCCGTGGTCGAGAACGTCCAGTTCTTCGTGATGGCGGCCGAGGCCGGGATCCTGGCGCCCGTGGTGATCCTTCGCGGTGTGCTGGCACCGTTCGCCCACCCGCTGTTCACGATCTGGATCGGCGTGTTCGTCGGGCGCGCCGTGGTCCGGGGTCGTGATCCGGTGGTGGGTGCGCTGCCGGGGTACGTGATCGCGGTGCTGCTCCATGCGATGTGGAACGGCTCGAGCGTGCTGGGACAGCAGGGCACGGTGGGTGCGGTGCTGATCATCGTGCTCGTCTTCGTGGTGTTGTTCGGCGTGACCACGTGGTTGTTGGTTCGCGAACGCCTGCGGGGTCGTCACGCGATCGCTGAGATGGTGCCCCGGATCGCCCCGCGCTACGGGTTGACCGAAGCGGAGCTCCATGCGTTCTCCGACTGGCGGCGGACCCTGGCGATCCGACGTCGGCTGCCGAGGTCGCAGCGGCGGGATTTCGACGCGTCCCATGCGGCGGTGGCCCGGCTCGTGGCGTTGAACCAACGGCCCGAACCCCCGGACCCGGCGGTCGAACGCCGGATGCTGGAGCAGTTGGTGGCTGCCCGGGTGGGCCGGCGTTGAGGTGCGTCCGGCGGTGGTCCGTCCGGTCGGCCACGACCCTGGGTGGATCCCTGGGCGGATCGGCGGCGAACCACCTACGACCGGTCGTAGTGCAGCGACGGGGTCGTGGCCGTTCCGGTGGAAGATGCCCCGACCCGCAACCAGGAGAACCCAGGAGACACGACGTGGACCGCACCCCGATGGACGAACCGATGGACGACGACCAACCGTTGTTCCTGCCGGACGAATTCGAACGCGAGCACCTCGATGATGCCCGTCGCACGGTCGCCAACACGCGCGGCGGACGGGCCATCGCCCGGCGCGTCACCGCGGCCGCCGTCCCACGGGGCCGGCCCCGTGTGCGTACCCGTGTCGGCATCGCGGTCCTGGTCCACGCCGTCGCGTCGTTGTTGGTGGTGACCATCGCCGTCGCCACGGGCACGTGGGCGGTGGGGCTGGCGATGCTCGGCCTGGTCGCGGTCTCCTTGGGTGTGGTCGCCCGGGTGCTGCACGTCATGGGCCAGAACCGTGTGCCCACGCCACCCCAGCCGGACCCGTCCCGTCCCCACCCGCGTCGTCCGCGCTGACCCTCGACTTCTGTTCGGTCATCGCGCCACAGGCTGACGTACCCTCGTGACGTGGCCCGGTCGGGCGGATCCGGGATCACGTTCGGATGCACCCTCCACGCCAAGCCCGCCACGAGAACAACGAGGACCACCATGAACCTTGGGAAGCCCCGCCGTCGGCTCACCGTCGCCGAGCGACCGAGCATCGACCTCGACGCCTACTTCGGTACCGATGCGCCCGCCGAGTCGGTCGAGCCATCCGAGCGGGACACCGCTCAAGTCGAGAGTCGCGAGCGTCACGAGGCCGTGACCGATGCCGTGACCGACAGCGGTATCGACCACTAGGCCGGTTCGCCGTGAGTGCCCTGCTCGCCCTCGCGGTCCTGGTCGGGGTCGCGACCCTGCCGTTGTGGCTCGGTAGTCGGCTGTGGGCGATGCGGAGCCGCGAACTCGAGCGGCGCTGGAGCGATGCCCCGCGGGTCGATCTCGACGAGCCCATCCGTGCGGTGAAGTGGGCCCGGATCCGCGCTGCTCCGGAAGGGGACGCGGCAACGCTCTCGGGACTGACCGTCGGTGGGCGGTACCAGGTCGAGGGTGAGGCCACGTGCGTGCGGGGATGTCGCGCACCGGGGGAGGGCTGCGACTGCGGGTTCTATGCCGTCCGTCCCGGCTGCGAGGACCAGGTCTTCGACACCGTCGACGGTCTCCGACGGCGCGCGACCAGTGCGCGGTTGGAGGTCGAGCTCTCCGGCGACGTACTCGAGTTCGACCTCGGCTACCGCGCCGCGCGGCAGAAGGTGCTGCGGGTGGTCGTCCCGAGCCGTTGCGCGCCCTGTGTCCGGTTCGGCGACACCCGGCACGCGGTGGCGATGTTGCCCAAAGCGGCCCAGAGCCACGGTCCCGACCCCTCGCTGGGGGTCGCGGGCCGCCTCGGCGGCCGCGACGCCTGGCCGGTGCTGGAACCCGTGTGCGGCCTGCACCGGCCACCACCGGACGAGTTCGCCCCGGTCGGGCTGCTGGAACTCTCCGGTCTGCTCGGCACCGAGGTCGCCTGGGCGCCGCTGACGGCCACCGAAGGTCCGGGGACCGCGAACTGACGCCACCGGAGCCGTCGATCAGAAGGTGACGGGTACGGCCAACAGTCCTTCGCTCGACGCACGACCGCTGACCGCCAGGCAGAGGTCGATGGCGTCGAGGTGATGGGTCGGACCTCCCGCACCTTGCTGGTAGACCCCGCCGGCCGCACCGTCCAGCGCGAGCGTGACCGGCTGACCGTGCGCGAGCGCCCAGTCGCGCACGACATCGGCGACGATGCGACCATCGTGGTCGCCGGTGACGAGCGCTTCGGTCCCCGTCGCCCGGGCGAGATCGATGCGGTGCATCCACTGATCGCGCGTGTGGATCACGTCCACGAGCTCGCCGAGCGTGATCCGGTCACCCAGGGGGCCGGGGACGCTGATGCGTCGCATCGGTCCGGGTGTGCGGACCCGTCTCCGGACCGACTTCGCGCGATCTGTTCGAGGCGGACGATCAGTTCGTCGGGGCCGAGGTGGCGCCGGTCGTGGATCTGCACGTCGTTGATGCCGTCGACCAGGGGACGTGCGCTGCGCCGCGCTCGGCGGAGTCCGCGGAGCCCCTGTCTGGCGTTCTCCAGTTGGGAGGCGTCGGCCTCCGCCGCACCCAGCAGGTGCGCGACCATGTCGCGCACCGACCAGCCATCGCACACGGTGGGTCGTGGCCAGTTCGACCCTCTCGTCGCGGCCGATCGGTTGGATGTCACGACCGTCCATCGTGGGTGCTCCCTTCCGGGGCGTAGGCCTCTTGGGAGGGTTCCCACCCGGCGATCGAGCGTTGGAACAGCAGCTGGCCGCGGACCGGATCCGTGGTCGCGAACTCGAGGAAGGCCCGCGCGGCACCGATCAGGCTCGCACGCGCACCGATCTCGGTCGGGCCGGCAGATCTCGGACGGTGGCGAGGAACGCGCGGTTGCCTGCGCGAACATCGCCTCGTAGTTGGCGTCCTTGCCGGAGAAGTACTCGTAGAGCGAAGGGGCGCGCATCCCGACCCGTGCCGCCAGGTCCCGCATCGTGAACACCGTCAGGCCCTCGTCGCGGGCCAGATCCCACGCCGCAGCGAGGATCGTCTCGCGGGTCGCGGCGCGTCGCGCCGTCACCCGCGGCGAGCCGCTGGTCGTGCCCATGGCGTGGCCTCCACCGAACCCGACACTGGTTGGGTGATGTAGGTGTCCGCGTCCGGTGTCAACACCGACCTCACACCGCTCCGGGCACGTTGCGCGCGATCCGTTTGGCGAAGGTGTAGACGCGCCGCAGGTGCTCGATCGTCTCGGTCCCGCGTGCGTAGGCGGCGACGCGTTGGGGTGCGTCCGCGCTGATCCGGGTGACGTGGTGCTGAGCGACATGGCCGAGCAGCTCGTCGACCTCCGGTTTGGCGTCGAGGACCGAGCGGGCCAGTTCCACGTCCTGCTCGGTGAAGGCCTGGATCGCATCGCGGAGCAGCTCGGCCATCTTGGCGTGGAAGTCGCCGACCACCTCCAGGCTCGCATCGCTGATGGGGATCCCCTCCTCGATGCGTCGGAACCCGATGCGAACCAGTTCGTGCTGGACGATGTCGCCGACGAGCTCGAGGTAGCTCGTCACCGCGAGCAGTGCTTGGAGGTCCTTTCCCTCGGTCTCACTGAGCGCGGAGTCGCCGATGCGCCGCAGGTAGGCGAGGATCGCTTCGTGGAGTTCGTCGATCTCGTGGTCGCGCTCGGCGAGCGCGGTCAGCTCGGTCGAGTTCCCGATCAGGACCAGCGGGATGGACCGCTCGACCTGTGCGACCGCGCGTTTGCCCAGCCGGGCCACCTCCTTGCGGGCCAGGTCCAGGGCCACCGCCGGTGCGCTCAGGACATCCTCGTCCAGGTACTTGGGTTCGACGCCGATCTCCGAGGGCCGCAACGGCACGAAGCGTTCGACGAAGCCGGCGAGCCGGCGTGTGAACGGCAAGAACAGCAGCAGCATCCCGGTCTTGGCCAACGTGTAGGCGTTGGCGATCTGTCTGGGCGCTTCCTCCGCGAGCTGTGCACGCCCGGTCAGCTCGTCCGCGCTGGGCGAGATCGCGGTCGCCAACTGGGCGATGGGCTCGATAAGGAACAGCATGATGGTCACGCCGACCAGGTTGAACGTGACGTGGATCAGGCCCGCGCGCAGCGCCACCGGCGGTCGGCCGATCGTGGCGAGCATCGTGGTGACGGCCGTCCCGAGCGAGGCTCCCAACGCGATGGCGATCCCGGTCTCCAGGGGGACGAGGCCCTGGCTCGCCATGACGATGATGATGCCGATCGTCGCCGATGAGGACTGGATCACGGCGGTGAACCCGGCGCCGATCAGCACCCCCGGTAGGGGACCGCGCTCCGTCGCCATCAGCTCGAGGAAGGGCTGGTAGTCCTGGAGCGGTGCCATGGCGCTCTGCATCACCCCCATCCCCAGGAACAGGATGCCGAGGCCGGCGATCGCCGTTCCGAGCTGGCGGATCTGCTCGCGACGAGCGGTGAACTCCGCGAGGACACCGCCGGCGATCATGGCCAGGGCATAGCTGACGACGTCGAAGGCGATGATCTGGGCGGTGATGGTCGTGCCGACGTTCGCGCCGATGATCACGCCGACGGACTGCACGAGCGTCAACAGGCCTGCGGACAGGAACCCGATGACGAGCACCATCGTGACCGTGGAGGACTGGATCGTGGCCGTGACCAGCATCCCGGTGGCGACCCCGGTGAAGCGGTTGCCCGACATCCGGCTCAGCACCCGGCTCAGCGAGGTGCCCGCGAGCCCCTTCAGCCCCGATGTGACGCCGTTCATGCCGTGCAGGAACAGCGCCAGTCCACCGGCGAAACCCATGAACATCAGGCCCAGCGGCAGGTCCTCTCCACCGATGTTCACGATGTCCATGCGCACCCCATCGTCGTCGAGGGACCAGGCCTATCGCTGGGCGGTGGGTCGCACAACGGGTCCGTCCGGCTCGTCATGCGGACCGAGCCCGAGTTCGCGCTCGAGGGTGGTGACCCGCTCCTGCAGCCGATCGACCGTTTCGGCCAGCTCGCGTATCGATGGCGGCCGCGGCCGTTGGAGATCGTGGGACGACGGCTCGGCGCGTTGTCCCGGATCGGCCTCCCCGCCCACGTCGACCCCGGCCAGCAGCTGACGCCACCGCACCTGCTTCTCACCGGGTTGCCTCGGCAGCGGCTCGGCGAAGCCGCGTTCCTGGAGTTCGGACAGCGACGCATCGAGCGCTCCGTCGTCAGCGATCGGGTGCAGCCGCTGGGTACGGGCGCGCAACTCACCCGGGGTCTGGGCGCCGCGCAGCATCAGCACGGCCAGCACCGCCAGCGGTGCGGGGGACGACAGTTCGAGCTGCTCGTCCAACCGGTGGGCGTGTTTCGAGGCTCGCTCGCCGGTCCGGATCATCTGTTTGGCCAGGGCACGTTCGCGCAGCCTGATCAGGGCGGGACGGACCACCGAGCTGTCGTAGTCGACCACCGGGAAGCGGTTGGTGGACTGGTTGCAGCCGGTGATCAGGGCGTTCTCCGACAGTGGGTACGACTGTGGGGTCGCCAGCTGCTTCTCGACCAGGACCCCGAGGATGCGAACCTGGGCCTCGGTGAGTGGTTCGCTCAAGATGTTCATGGTCGAACGCTAGCGCGCCGTTCGTCCTACCGGCGCACGGCCAGGGCGCCGGTGGCGTTGGTCGTCTTGCCGTGCACGGCTCCGGCGACTTGGTTGGGATCATCGGATCTCGCCGAGAGGCCGCCGCATGTCGCCACCCCCCGGGCCGACGCCGTCGACACCGCCGGGCGAGCCGGACCGTGGTCGCGTCGACCCCCGGTTCAAGCGGCGGTGGGGTCTGGCCGTCCTCCTGCTCGGTGTCGGCGTGGTCTACGGCGCCTTCCTCGAAGGCGGTCCATCGGAGCTCGACCTCGCCGCGGAACCGGACGACACCGACCTCCACGCCACGGGAGATCCCGAGGATGCACGGGCCTCGTCCGAGTCGGGGTCCGAGTCGGGGTTCGACCCGGTCACCTTCGTCGGCGCCGGTCCGGAGATCGTGGAGCTGAGGATCGTCGAGGACCAGCCCGCGATCCTGCGCATCACCCACAGCGGTGCGGCGGCCTTCGTCGTCGAAGCCGTCGACGACCGGGGCGTGAACGACGTCGTGATCGACACGGTCGGCGAGTACGAGGGCACGCGGCCCGTGAACCTCGGCGAGCTCGTCGCGGCCTACCGCGAACTCGACATCCGGGCGGACGGGAGGTGGACGATCGAGGTCCTGCCCATGGCGTCGGCGGAACGGGTCGAGGACGGTCGCGCGTCGGGGCGCGGCGACGAGGTCCTGCTCATCGATGGTGGCGGTCCCGGATGGTTCAGCCATGACGGTCAGGGAGACGTCACCGTCGAACAGTACGGCGACTCGGTGCCCCCGTCCGGAGCGAGCATCATCGACGGCTCCGGGGTTCACGACCTCGCGATCACCGTGAGCGACGATGCCGAAGCGCTGATCATCACCGCCGATGGCGCATGGGAGCTGGCGATCGACTGAACCGACCAGAGGGTCGGGGGCGGGCTACCCGACCTCGGGGCGGTAGCCGGCAGCGGCCAGGTAGGCGCGGGCACGGCCGAGGTCGCGCTCGTCCTTGAACCGCCGCCACCGTGTCCATTCGTCCTCGTGGGGGCGCAGCCGGTCGCCGAAACGCCGGAACGCGCCTCTGCCGCGGATCGCGTCATCGAGTCGTTCGCCGAGTTCGCCATCCTCGAGCGTGCCGATGAAATCGCTCATATCGTGCCAGCCGTCGGCGGAACCGGCGGAGCGCACCTCGAGCCACCGATCGTCGTCCTCCCAGTCGTCGGGTTCTTCACCCGCGACCAGGAGCGCATCGCTGGGCCAGAAGCGGCCGGTCGGCAGGTGCACTCGGAAGGACTCGGTCTCCGGTGACCCGCTCGCGAGATGGGTCGCGAGCTCATCGAGGTCGACCGCCACACCCTGCAGGCCGGTGGGCTCGCCGGTCCCGGCGGCCGCCGCGAGTTCGTCGGCGAGGGCGTGGTCGCCGTCCCACCAGCGCTCCCGGAGCTCGTCGACCAACAGCACGGCGTATCCCCGAGCGGAGACGTCGTGGTCGGCGAGTGCCACCAAGAGCCCCGGCGCGGCGAGGTGGGCGACCTCCACCGGGTCGCGACCGACCAGGGCGCTCAGGACCGCGGGGGTTTCGCGCCGGGCGACGGCGCCGCGCAGGTTGCGCAGCGCCTCCTCCGTCCAGGCCAGCGGCCGCCACAGGCCCACCGTCTCGGATGGCAGTGGTGGACCCGATGGCACGGCGGTGAACGCCTCCTCGCCCCACCCCGGCATCAACGGTGGGAGGTCGAGGGTCGGCGGGTCGGGTGGCGGCGGTGGCGGGTCGTTTCCGTCATCGTGCTCCCACCGCCGCCCGTAGGGATCGGGGATCTCACCCCAGCCCTCGATCGGGATCGGTCGGTTCGGCGTCTCACCGACGACCTCGACGATGTCGATCTTGCGGGGGCCGACCGTGCACAGATGTGTCCAGTCGTCGCCGGGATCGAAGACGAACGCGAACCGTTCATCGGGAGAGAGTCGGTCCAGGCGTTCGGTGATCTCGTCGAGGGTGGCGTCGATGGGTTCGTCGAGCCATCCGCGGGCCACGACCTGCTGGCCGTCCTCGAGTGCGAACAGGTGCGGGTGTGTGCGGTCCCATCGGGCGAAGGCGTCGTTGATCGCCTCGGCGAGTTCCCGGAACGTGTGGCTCGGCTTCACCGCGATGACGCGCGCGGGACGCGGCCACAGGAACTCGCCGCGCCCGCCCACGAGTTCGACCTTCACGGTCAACCATGCCCGTGCCATCGTGGCGACCTCCCGACCTCGCCCCGCAACCTACGCCGAGCCGCCGACGGGCGCAGGTCGGGACCATCGGTCAGCGCCTGTCGCAACGAGGGTCATTAAGGTGCAGGACCCCGGGAACCCCAGCCGCAGCTCATCGGACCTGCCATGCCAGACGAGGACGAGGACGTCGAGCAGTGGACCGACCGCAGGGTCGACGACGCTCAGGAGGTCTACGACCGCCACGGGCGCATCTTCCACGGCGTGTGGATCGCCACGGGCTTCATCGTGATCGCGGCCGGCCTGGCGATGATCGTGTTCCCCGGACCGGTCACCGTCGTGGTGCCGCTCGGGCTGGTGATGTTGGCCGCGGTCTTCGGGTGGGCGCGCCGGCTGCTGCTCAAGAGCGTGGAGTACGGGGAGGAAGCGACCCAGCAGTTCCAGGACGCCAGCAAGCCCGTGAAGGCCCTGACCTTCGCCGCCTCGGCCGCGATCGCCGGAGCCATCGTCGCGTGGATGGTGTTGTAGGCGACGGGCGTGCACCGTTCGGTCACGACGCGGCGCCCCGGGTCCGGCGTCCCAACTACGGTCGAGGACGGGGCTCGTTGGCCTGATCGGTCGAGGAGGCGGGGGTGTACGAACAGACCGCGAAGGTCCGCAACCTGCGGCTCGCGCTCGGGATCCTCGCCGGGTCGACGCTGGTGGTGACCGGCGTGCTCGGGGGCGTGGCCACGGCGCTGAACTGGGACGGGTTGCTGACCCCGGGTCCGTCCTGGGACGACCGGTACACGATCACCGCCTACGACACGACCGGGACGTTGCGCCCGGACGGGACCTTCAGCGTCACCGAGGACATCGAGGTCGAGTGGCACGAGCCACGCCGGGGGCTCATCCGGGACATCGATCGGTCCGCACCGGACGGCCGCGAGATGGCCGTCGAGCGCGTCGACGTGACCTCCGACACCCAGGACGACGTGTGGTTCGAGGTGCGGGTCGACGACACCCCCGGTCACGACTCGGTCCATCTCGGCGAGGAGGTCGACTTCCGCCCGCTCGGCTCCGACCACTACCGCATCAGCTACGACCTCGACGGCCTGCTCGTCGGGGTGGAAGGCACACCGACCCTGCGGTGGGACACCTTCGGTGATCAGTGGGACACGCTGATCGAGCAGGCCACCGTGACCCTCGAACTCCCCGACGGCCAGCACGGCCTCGACTGTGTGGTCGGGGCCCTCGGCGAGGCCTTCGCGTGCGAGGGGGACGGACCGAGCTGGCGCGCGCAGGAGCTGCGCCCGGGGCGAGGGGTCACGGTCGAGGCCCGTCTCGACGCTGACGTGATCGGCGACGGTGTGCTCGCCCCCGGGGAGCTCCCGGAGGCGGACCTCGATCCGCTCGAGGAGTTCTCCACGGTGGCGAGGCAGCGGATCGGTCTGGTCGCGGCGATCTCCGGCGCCGCCGCCCTCCCGCTGCTCGGCACGATCGGTGAGCCAGTCACCCGGCGACGACGTCGGGAAGCGCGCGAGCGTCTCCAGACGACGGGGGTCACCTACGCGCCGCCGCCGGGGATGCGGCCGTTGACCGCCGGGCTGCTCGTCCACGGCGAGGCAGGCGCGGCCAAGGACGACCAGCTGTTCGGCGCCTGGTTGCTGGACGCCCAGCAGCGCGACCTGATCGAGGTCGAGCCCCGCGGCAAGGGCTTCCGTGTGCGCTTCACCGGGCGTGGCACCCCCGACAGCGAACCGGAAGCGGTCGCACTGCGCGCCCTGGTGCCCGAGCTCCGAGGATGGGTCACCTGGGACGAGAAGACCCCGGACAAGCGGGCGCGGACGTTCGAAGGCGCCTGGCAGGATGTCCGGGCCCACCACGCGCAGCTCGCCGGCGTCCCCAGCCACGTGGCCGCCCGCATCGGCCCCGTCGGTGTGGTGATCGGGCTGGCCGGCGTGGCGGCGGCGGGGCTGTTGCTGCTGGTCTCACCGGTGGGCAGCGCGGCGATCGTGGTCGGGTTGCTGGGCGCCTGGGGCGCGTCGTACTACACCGACCGGACGCTACGGACCGCCGTTGGTCGGATCGATGCCGAGCGGTTGGAGGCCTGGCGTCAGGTCGAGGGTTTGCGCCGCTTCGTCGCCGAAGCGCACGCCGATCAGATCAGCGGCCTGGCCGACGACCCGAACGTGCCGCTCGACAACCCGTTCCTCGAGCTGCTGCCATGGGTGATCGCGTTCGGCCATGGCGACGACTGGGCGGACCGGTTCGATCCGCAGATCCAGCGAGCCACCCAGCATCGCGGCTTCTACGCACCGGTGCGTTCCAGGGATCTCAGCCAGACCCGTTCGGCCGCGACACCGAAGGCGAGCTCCAGCAGCGCGGGCGGTTCCTCCGGGGTCGGCTCCGGCGGCGGTGGCGGGGGCGGCAGCTCGCGATAGGACACCGGGCTCAACGTGAGCCGACCGGTGTGTCGCCGGCGGGGGACCGCTGCCCTTCGGCACTACCCGGCTGCCCGTCGCCGGGCGACACTGAACACCTGCACCCGAGGAGAGGGAGGGGCATGAAGCGCCTGAACATGACGTCCTACACCTACCGCGAGGGTCTCACCCTGGAGGATCGGCGAGAGATGGTTCGGTTGTTCGCGACGGGTGGCGAGATGCTGGGGGTGATCGCTCACTACGAGCGTCTCGATGGCCGTGGCGGCTTCGTCATCCAGGAGGAGCTTCACGGGCAGGATCTCGAGAAGGACTTCCAGCAGACCGTGGCGTTCTCGCGGTTCATGGACATGGAGAACCACAGCATCACCACGGAGGAAGAGGCGTTCCCGGTCATCCAGACGGTCTTCGGCTGAGGGCACGTCATCCCTGACGCGGCGGAACGCGTCACCGAGGTCGGCGGTCTCGTCCAGCGTGGCGCTGAGCTCCCGTCCCGGACGTCAGCCACGCAGTGAGCGCAGCAGGAGTAGCTAAAGCAACGGTTCGGCAGGTCGTTCGGGGAGGGTGCCTGCGGGACTCGAGCGGGCCCTCATGAGGTCAGCCGACGCGGACCGTGGTCAAGGCCTCGGGCTGGGAACGCGTCGCCCGGGGGTGGGTGTCCCGACCTCCCCGTCCAGCTGAGCTCCGCTGGGTCGGTCCGGATCACCGGGAACCCGCCCACCGGGGCGAGTTACGTTCCCTGCAACCCGGCCGGCGCCCGACGCCCTGCGTCGATGGTGTCGGCTCCACGCTGGGCGATCAACGGAGGTGTGCATGCGAGTGCCGGGTTCCGACCGACCGCTCCGTCGGCCACGGGTGCTCGTCCTCGATCTGTCCCGACCGGTGGTGGACACGCCGGAAGGGCACCCGCTCGCGCGGATGCTCGCGGCTCGTCGCCCGGGGCTACGCGACACCCTGGAGGTCCTGGAGGAGGCGGCTCGCGATCCGCGTATCCGTGCCGTGCTCGCCCGGGTCGATGCCCCCGCTCGGAGCTGGGCCCACGCGGAGGAGCTCCGACGCGCGATCGAGGCGTTCCGGGACAGCGGCAAGCCGGCCATCGCCCATGCGCAGAGCTTCTCGGAAGCCGGGGATGCGGCCCTCGCCTACCACCTCGCCACGGCGTTCGACGAGATCCATCTGCAGCCGACCGGCGAGGTCGGGGTCACCGGCGTCGCGCTGGTGCAGCCGTTCTTCGCCGGGCTGCTCGACAAGCTCGACGTGACCCCGCAACTCGACCACCGTCACGAGTACAAGGCCGCGAAGAACGTGGTGACCGAGCGGAAGTTCACCAACGCTCATCGAGAGAACGTCGAACAGCTCGCGGCGAGTCGCTACCAGCAGTTGATCGAGGCGGTCGCCACCGGCCGACGACTCGATCGTGGTCGGGTCGAAGAGCTGATCGACCGGGCGCCGCTGGCGGCGGCCGAGGCGCTGGCCGGGGGGTTGGTGGACCGGCTCGCCTACCGGGACCAGACCGTCGCGTCGGTCGAGGAGCAGGTCGGCGACGGCGCCCGGCTCGTGACCTTCGAGCGATATCGCGCCCGTGCCCGTCGTCGCCGGTGGCGCCCCGGCAGGCCGACGGTGGCGCTCATCCACGGCCACGGGACGATCCTGGTCGGACGTGACCGCCGGTCGATCGCCGGTCCGGTGATGGGTGCCGACTCCGTGGTCACCGCTTTCCAGCAGGCACGAAGCGACGAACGCGTGCGCGCCATCGTCTTCCGTGTCGACAGTCCGGGCGGGTCGGTGGTGGCCAGCGATGCCGTCTGGCGCGCCGTCGCGCACACGCGCGAAGCGGGCACACCGGTGGTGGTGTCGATGGGCGCGGTCGCCGGATCGGGCGGCTACTGGGTCTCGGCGGGCGCCGACCGGATCATCGCTTCGGCGGGCACACTCACCGGCTCCATCGGGGTGGTGTACGGCAAGTTCGTGACCCGGGGACTGCGTGCGAGGCTCGGGATCTCCACCGACGAGATCCACTACGGCGCCAACGCGTTGATGCTGTCCAACGACCAACCGTTCACCGATGAGCAGTGGGACCACGTCGGGGCGTCGCTCGACCGGATCTACGAGCAGTTCCTCGACCGCGTCTCGATCGGACGTGGCCTCACGCGCGAGCAGGCCCACGCCGTCGCGCGTGGCCGGGTGTGGCTCGGCGCGGACGCGGTCGGGCACCGGCTGGTCGACGCGATCGGCGGCTACCGCGAGGCGTTCGTCGCTGCAGCCCGGCTGGCCGGCCTCGCGCCGGACACCCGCGTGAAGGTGCGCGCGCTGCCGCGGATGTCGCTGGCCGAGCGCCTGGGACTGCGTGCCCCGGACGCCGAGGAGGCACGCGGACTGCTCGGCCAGCTGGCCGGGTCCGTGGAGGCGCTCACGCGCGGGGCGGGACCCGAGGCTCGGATGCCGGACTGGGCCGACCCGGCTTCCCGGATCGGCCGAGGCGCCTGACGCGCCGGCGACCGTCTCCGGTCAGCGCAGCCAACGGCCCACGAGGTTCACCACGAGCGTGAGCACAATCGACGCGATGACCATCGAGGTGATCGGCACGAACACCCGGGTGCGTTCACCCTCCACCCGGATGTCACCGGGCAACTGACCGAACCAGTTGAGCGCGCCCGACCACACGAGCAGCCCGATCACGACCACGGCGGCACCGATGACCACGAGCAGCAGACCGGCCGAACGCTCCATGCCGCCACGGTAGCGACGTGAGCGCACACATCTCGGGGGGCGCCCGACCGGTGAACGGGTTCACCGGCTACCCGGGCCTGCGGCGCCACGCTGCAGGCGCAGGTACTCGAGGTGCCGCTCGTACTGATCCACGATGTCGGCGATGAGTTGGTGGAAGTCGTAGCCCACGACGTCGTACTCCTGACTGCCGGTGGGCAGGTGCACCTCGAGTCGGAGGTAGCGGCCATCGCCGCCGTCCGGGCTCGCATGCGGTGGGACGTCCGCGGGCCGCGGATGGATCTGGTAGAGGAAGTCGTCCTCGTCGCCCATCGGCGCCACCAGGGTGAGGTGCTCGACACCGGACTCGTCGTCGAGTCCCTCGGTCACCGACGCCTCGGCGCCCTGGGCCTGCAGCTCGGCGGCGACTTCGCGGAACGCCGGGCGGCCGACCTCCTTCATGAACCGCCGCGCGGTGTCCTCATCGGCGTACTCGAAGGAGCGCCCGAGCCGCTGCTGCCATCGGTGCTGCGCGACGTCGGGTTCGGCCGGGGTCCGGCCCGACAGGCGCATCGGCAGGCTGGTGCGCGCGGATTCGACCCGCCACCACTCGCTCTGGACCGCCTTGTACAGGCCCCACATGATGGCCAGCATGACGAAGGAGAACGGCAGACCCATGATGATGGTCGCGGACTGCAGGGCCTCGAACCCGCCGACCACCAGCATCGCCAGGGTCAGCAGGCCGATCACCGAGGCCCAGAAGATCCGCAGCCAGGGGGAGGCGTCGGTCAGCGGCGTGGGCAGCTCCGAGCTGAGGTTCGCCAGGACCAGGGCACCGGAGTCCGCCGAGGTCACGAACAGCAGCAGGCCCACCACGATCGTGATGCCTGCGGTGAAGGTCACCCCCGGGTACTGGGTGAGCAGCAGGAAGAACCCCTGTTCCGGCACGTTGGCGGCGACCTCGCCGAACTCGGCATCGCCCTCACGGACCAGGCGGAGCGCCGCGTTGCCGAAGATCGACAGGAACAGCAGGGGGAACGCGAACGGCACGATCAGCGTGGCGGTCACGAACTGACGGATGGTCCGTCCTCGGGAGATCCTGGCCAGGAACATGCCGACGAACGGAGCCCACGCGATCCACCAGGCCCAGAAGAACAGGGTCCAGTCGTTGAGCCACTCGGTGGGTTGCTCGTAGGCGAAGGTGTTGAGCGTCATCCCGCCGAAGCGGGCGATGTAGTCGCCGATGTTCATGACCAGGCTGTTGAGGATGAACAGCGGGTTCGCGAAGACGGTCACGTAGGCCATCAGGAGCAGGGCGAGGATGACGTTCAGCTGGGACAGGCGCTGGATGCCCTTGTCGATGCCGGACACGGCCGAGACGGTGGCGGTCAGCACCGCGATGAGGATCAGACCGATCTGGACCGCCACCGTCTCGGGGATGCCGAAGAAGAACCGCAACCCGAAGTTGAGTTGCAGCACCCCGATCCCGAGTGAGACGGCGATGCCGAACACGGCGCCGACCACGGCGGCGAGATCGACCGCATCCCCGATCGGGCCGTGGATCCGCTTGCCGATCAAGGGATAGAGGGCCGAGCGGACCGCGAGCGGCAGGCCCTTCCGGAAGGCGAAGTAGGCCAGCACCATGCCCATGAGGGCGTACATGGCCCAGCCCGTGATGCCGTAGTGGAACAGCGTCCACACGACCGCCTGGCGGGCGGCTTCGACGGTCTCCGCCTCCCCCGTGGGTGGGAACAGGTAGTGGGCCATCGGGCCCGCCACCGAGAAGAAGATCAGGTCGATGCCGATCCCGGCCGCGAAGAACATCGAGCCCCACCCGAAGAGGCTGTAGTCCGGCGTCGAGTGCTGCGGCCCGAGCTTGACGGTGCCGTACCGGGAGGCGGCCATGTAGATCACGAACACGAGGAACAGCGTCGCGACGAGGAAGTAGTACCACCCGAACCCGGCGGCCACCCACCCCACGAGCGTGCCGATGGCGGCCGCCGCGCCCTCCGGCGTGATGAGCGCCCAGACCGACACGGCGAGGATGAACAGCGCCGAGCCGATCAGGACGACCGGTTTGGTGCTCCGGCGTTCGGGGGTCTCGTCCGTCGCGCTCGGAGTAGGGGATCCGTCCACGGCCACGTGGATCACCTCGTCGTCTGAACTCGGGACGGCGCGTGAGGGCGGCGCCCGATGGCGGGCAGGTGACGTGCTGAGGTCTGTACGTAAGACCATGGCCAGTTGGCGCGCACCTGCCCGTTCGGACGCCGGTCCCGCTCGTTCACCGAACCCGTCAGTGGTCGAACGCCGGGTACAGCTCGGGCATCCAGGCCGGGTCGGCGATGACGAGCACCCCGAGGCCGAGCAGGACGATGCCCACGGGTGCGACGGCCCGCTGGGCTCTCCGGCCGGTCTTCTCGTAGAGCATCAGCAGCGCGAACGGCGCCATCCAGGCGAGGTTGGCGATGCCGACCGAGAACATCACGAGCATCAGCGCCCAGCAGCAGCCGAGACAGAACAGCCCGTGGCGCCGCCCCAGTGCGAACGCCGCAGCACCGCCTCGCTGATAGTGCTTCACCAGGAAGGCGGCGGGATGGCGGCACTCCCGGAGGCACCGGTCCTTCAGGGACGAGAACTGGAAGGCGCCCGCGAGCAGCAGCACACCGCCGCCGATCAGTCGGGGGCGTTCGTCCAACCATGCCCACCGGGGCACCAGGTCGTGCAGCAGGGCGTCGCCGGCGAGGGCGACGAAGCCGAACGCGGTCCAGATCAGGGCGTAGCCCCCGAGGAAGGCCCCCAGGACCACTGCGGGCCGGGGTTGGGTCACCGAGGCACGTCGGAACAGCGCGATCAGCGGTAGCGACGAGGGCAGCATCATCGCCGCGATGTGCACCTGCCAGGCGACGAAGAACAGCCCCAGCGCGCCCCAGACCGGAAGCCGGCTGTCCACCAGTTCGTGATGGTGGACCCAGTCGGCGTACCCGGTCCACTCCGCCGCGAGCGCCAGTGCCCACGCGGTCGCGATGACCACGAGCAGTACGGCGGGAACGCGGTTCGCCCGCCTGGACGTCGGCCGAACCCCGACGGCTGGACCTCGAGCGCTCCGGTCGTGCATCACCGCTCCCGTCACCTCTGCTTCGACCCGCTCCCGCTCGTCACTCCACGTGTTCCATCCGCCACGCGGTCTGCACGGCGTTGTGCCCCTCGAACGTCCAGCTCATCCCGTGCTGGGGGAGGTCCACCTCGAACCGCGACGCCTTGCCCATGTACGCGGGGGCGCCGGGCACCGTGGAGAACGCCGAGTCGCGCAACGTCGTGGGGGTCTCCTGGGGACTGATGGGCGCCATCTCCGCCTCGACCATCCCGTCGATGCGGATCATCCCGTCGGCCCGGTCGACCATGTGGGTGATGGAGGCGGTCTCGACCGCGACGACCTCCTCGACGAGCGCGGCGAGGTCGGCCAGGGGTCC
>PWLR01000274.1 GCA_003558435.1 Nitriliruptoraceae bacterium
GAGCCGGTCGGCCTCGGCGCCGAAGCTGGGGGGCGACATCCCGCCGACCGCGCCGTGGAGCACGGCCGCTGGTTCGTCGAGACCGAGGCCGACGAGCAGTTCGACGAGGTTGCGCAGCGTGGTGATCTGATGGGTCCAGTCACCCAGCTGCCGCCAGAGCGCGATCACCTCGGCGAAGAGTTCCACCGCGCGCGTCTGGTCACCGGTGCGTGTACGAAGCGAGGCGAGCGACACCATCGCCACCCCTTCCGGGAGTCGACCCTCGACCCCTCGGCCCGCCGCGATCGCCGCCTCGAGCAAGGGTGCGGCCGCGGACGGATCAGTGTCGAGCAGCGTCTCCCCCCGGCAGTACAGCGCCCAGGCACGTACGTGGTGATTGCCCGATGCGGCCGCTGCGGCCGAGAGTTGCTCTGCTTCTACCGCCGCGAGAGCCGTGTCACCGCGGTAGAGGTACGCCAGCACACGGAGGATGAGGTTGAGCGCGGCGTAGTAGTCCTCGCCCGGCGCCTCACGCAACTCGGCGCGCTGCTCGGTCAGGGCGAGCACATCGTCGAGGCGGCCCTCGTAGAGCGCCGCGGTCGTCTGGGCGTGGTTCGCCCAGGCGGCCGTGAGACTGGTGGGTTCGACCTGCGCGAGCGCGGACTCGGCGTAGCGCCGCGCGCGAGCCAGATCGCCGCGCCGCGTCGCACCGCGCGCAGCGGTCGCCAACGTCGCGGGACGTGCCCGGTGGCCGGAGGCTCCCGGCAGCGCGAGGGCCCGTTCGGCCCACTCGTAGACCTCGTCGCGTTGCCGGTGGCCGGTGTAGTCCTGCAACGCTGCCGGAAGCCGGAGCGCGCCGTCGGTGTCGGGCTGCTCCACGAGCCACGCATGCGCGACGCGCAGGTCGTCGATGCTCGCATCGATCCGGCCCAACGTGCCATGCTCCTCGGGCCCGCGGACCAGGGGGCCGACCTCCTCGACGAACCGGACGTGGTGCTCGGCGTGGGCGCGCTGGAAGCGATCGGTGTCGCCCGATGCGGCGAGCCGTGCCGCCCCGTAGCTCCGGAGGGTGTCGAGGAGCCGGTAGCGGAGGTCCACGCCGGCACGGTCCACGACGACCATCGACTTGTCCACCAGC
This sequence comes from Nitriliruptoraceae bacterium, assembly GCA_003558435.1. Taxonomy (GTDB): domain Bacteria; phylum Actinomycetota; class Nitriliruptoria; order Nitriliruptorales; family Nitriliruptoraceae; genus PWLR01. Next base: position 1,118 of record PWLR01000274.1, read on the forward strand.
TCCGCGAGGAGTCCCGCGATGTCCTCCTCCCGGATCGATGCGTCCGCACCGATCCGCTCGGCGGCGGACAGGGTGAACGGCCCGGCGAACACCGACAGACGGTCGAACAGGCGCGCCTCGGTCTCCTCCAGCGCGTCGTAGGACCAGGCCACCACCGCTTCCAGGGTGCGGTGACGTCCGTCCTCCCGGCGTGGGCCGCCGGTCAACAACGTGAAGCGCTGATCGATCCGGGCGAGCAGGTCGTCGACCGACATCGCCCGCACACGGGCGGCGGCGAGCTCGATCGCCAGGGGGATCCCGTCGAGCCGGCGACAGAGCTCGGCGACCGGTGCGGCGTTGTCCTCCGTCAACCCGAACGAGGGCGCCGCGGCTCGCGTCCGTTCGAGGAACAGCGCACCGGCCGGTGCCCGCGCGAGCTGCTGCGGGCTCGCCCGCCGCGGTGGCACCGCCAGGGGCGCGACCTGCCACACCCGCTCCGAAGTGACCCGCAGGGGCTCCCGTGAGGTGGTCAGCAGCGTCACGTTCGGGCACGACGCGAGGATCGACTCCACCACCGACGCCACGGCGGACACCAGGTGCTCGCAGTTGTCGATGACCAGCAGCAGCCGGCGGGCGCTCAGGGCGGCGACCAAGGTCTCCTCGGGCGGGCGGCCACCACGGTGGCGGGCCCGGAGCGCATCGATCAGTGCTGTGGCCACACTGCCCGGATCGCGGATGGCGGCCAGGGGACACGGCACGACGCCGTCCTCGTACCGGTCATCGAGGGTGACGGCCACCTGCTCGGCCAGCCGCGTCTTGCCGACCCCTCCGGGCCCGATCAGGGTCACCAGCGGCACCGCCTCGACGAGCGCGGCGAGATCCGCGAGTTCCTCATCGCGCCCGATGAGCCCAACGTCGCTGCGCCGGTCCGTCGGCGGGGCGTCGACCGTCGGCTGGCGAGCAGCTCCGGGGTGGCGCGGTCCCCGGTCGTGTGCCGAGCTCGCAGCCCGGGGTGTGGGTGCCGCGAGCTGTGCATCCTGCCGCAGGATCTGCGCGTGGAGTCGCTGGAGCTCCTCCGACGGGTCGATCCCCACCTCGTCACCGAGCCGCTCCCGGAGCCGCCGGTAGGTCGCGAGGGCTTCGGCCTGCTGGCCGCTGCGGTACAGCGCGAGCATCCGTTGCGCGTGTGCCCGCTCGTCCAGTGGGTCGCGCGAGACCAGCGCGTCGAGCGAGCCGAGGACCCGGCGGTGGCGACCGAGCGCGAGCTCGAGGTCGATCCGATCGGCGGTCGCGGTCACCCGGAGCTGCTCGAGCCGCCGGGCCTCCTCACGCACCAGCTCGTGGGACGCCAGCTCGCCGAACGCCGGACCGCGCCACAGCGCCTCTGCCTGGTCCAACAGATCGACGGCCTCCGCGGCCTCCGCGTCCGGGAGTCGGGCGCAGGCCACGAGCCGTTCGAAGAGGTCCGCATCGAGTTCGCACGCCCCGGGATCGAACCGGTAGCCGGTCGCCACCGTCGTCACGACCTGCTCGGCCGTCGCATCCAACGACCGCAGGCAGCGACGCATGCGCGCTATGTAGCTCTGCAGGGTCTTGCGGGCACCGGGAGGAGGACGCGGCCCCCAGAGCCCGTCGATGAGTTGTTCGGTGGACACCGTCTCACCGCGCGCCGCGAGCAGGACGGCCGCCAGGGTCCGCTGCCGATCCCCGCCGAGATCGGTGCGCTGCTCCTCGCCGCCCGCTTCGACCGGGCCCAACACCATCCAGCGCATGCGGTCAGCCTACGCCTCGCCCGCAGCGGCGGGAAGCGCCCCCTCTCCACCGCGAGCCGCACGCCGGGGTGCTGCGCGTTCAGTCGTCCCGGTGTGCGGGTGCCGTGCAGACGGCCATGAACAGGGGGTAGTCGCGGCCGTCCTTGGTGACCTGACCGCCCGGGGTGAACCGCACATCGGTGAACCCGGCGAGCGCGAGTCGTTCGCTGAGCTCGTCACGGTCGAACCCGTCGTGGCCGTGGAACCCGGGCCGATCCGCGTGGAACGAGCCGTCCTCCGCCTCGAGGTCGATCACGCACAGTCGGCCGTCCTCGTCGAGCAGCCGTGCGAAGCCCGCCAGCACCGGTGGCAGCTCCGGGATGTGGTGCAGCGCCATCACGGTGGCGATCACGTCGAAGCGTTCGTCGGGTACCTCGGCGTCGACCAGGTCGAGGTCCCAGATCCGCGCATCGGACGGCAGGGTCCCGGCGGCGACCTTGGCGGCGATGACCTGCCGCATGCCCTCGGATGGTTCGGCCAGGGTGATGGACCCGACGTCGTCGGCGAGTGCTTCACAGAGCAGGCCCGTGCCGGCGCCGTACTCGAGCAGCCGGGTTCGCCCGTCCAGTGGTACGGCGGCTCGGAGCGCCGCCGCGATCTCGCGGGCGCGCTCGGTCTTGGCCGGGTCGTCGTCCCAGGTCGCGGCACGTTCGTCGAAGTCGCTGGCCAAGGTGGGCTCCTGTCGTCTGCTCGGCACGGTACGCGCCCGTAGGTGGCCCCGGAAGGATCCGCGTCGAGCACGCGGCGGCCCCACCAACGCCGTTCGCGATCACCAGCGTCGTCGTCCGTCGAAGGTCCCGACGTTCCGGGACGACCAGCACTGGGGTCGGTGATCGTGGCAGGTGACGGTGGGTCGGAACCCATGAGGAGCGCACCAGGATGGACCCGACGGTGGAACCGACCCTCGCACGCGTGCTGATCGAACACCCCGGCAGCCTCCGCAGCCTGGAGCTGACCGAGGAACTCCGCGCCGCCGGCTACGAGGTGGCCACCTGTTCGGGGCCACGAGCCGCGCTCCCGCGGCCGTGTCCGCTGCTCGCCGACGAGCGTTGCCCGTTGGTGGACGGCGCCGATGTGATCGTCAACGGGCTGCACGCCGAGCAGGACCTGGTGCTGGAGCGGCAACGACGGATGACCCCGGACACGCTCGTCATCCGCCTCGAAGGAGCCGATGCATCGGCCGGCCCCACCAGGTCGGGCGACGGTGTCGTCTCGGTCGGTGAGATGATCTCCGGCACCGAGTTGGTCACCGTGTTGGGGCAACTGGTGGCGGGCCGGGCGCGACCCGTCGGAGTGCGTTGAGCAGCGGCCCTACGCCTGGGCGTCGCGCCCACTGCAGGTGCAGCGGTCGGCGATGGCTGAGCCTCGCCGTCAACCCCGTCGTCGTGTGAGCCGATGTAGCGGACATCCCGCCCGAGGAGACCGACATGTCGACGGCCGAGCCGCACGGACCGATCCGCTACGCCATGACCTGCACTCGGTGTGGGGAGAGCACCGCGTACCCGACCCGGGAGATCGCCGCCGACAAACTCGCCCTGCACAACGCGTTCGTGCACACCGCCGGTGGCTGCGCGTCACGCGTTCACCCGGCCCGCATCGATCGGCCGCGGTAGCGCTCCATGGTCCCGGCACGCCGACGAAGATCTTGGCCTCACCTCTGCGCTCGCCCGTGACCTCTGAGGGAGCATGTTGCCGGGCCGTCACGACGTATCGTGGTCCCGTGGACCGAGCGCCAGGAGGCGGGCGATGGCCGAGGAGATCGAGTACGGGCCGACCCGGTTCGTGATGCACTGCACCAGGTGTGGCGAACGAACCGCCTACCCCACCCGGGCGATCGCCGACGACAAGCTCGAGCTGCACCACGCCTTCGTGCACACCGCGGCCAGGCCGCGGGGGCGCGCACTACCGGACGAGACCGATGGTGACCCGACCGCGGGCCGCTGACCCGCATCCCCGGGGCGCGATGGTTCACTGATGGCCCCGAACCGGAGCCCGACCCTGAACGAGTCTCACGACCGCGACCAGTCGCCGACCAGGGCCGATGACGCCCAGGGGCCGGAGACGGTCGAGGAACTGGTCCGCGAGCACCTCGCCGAACAGCTCGGCGGGTGGCGTGGCGGGCTCGAAGCGGCACTGCCCACCGCGGCGTTCGCCCCGGTCTACGTGGTCACCAACGACCTGCGTCTGTCGCTGATCGTCGGGATCGGGCTGGCCGTCGCGCTGATGGGGCTGCGGCTCGCGCAGCACTCCGAGATCAAGCACATCCGTACCGGGCTGTTCGGTATCGCCATCGGGGCGCTGTTCGCGGCCTCGACCGGGCAAGGCGAGGACGTCTTCCTGCCCAACATCATCTTCAACGTGGTCTGGTCGTCGTTGATCGGGCTCAGCGTCCTCGTGCGCTGGCCGCTGATCGGGTTCGTGATCGGCGGGGTGCTGGAGGACCCCGAGGCCATGAAGCGTGACGCCGGGATCATGCGCCTGTCCAACCGGCTCACGCTGCTGCTGGTGGTGATGGGCGCCATCCGCGCCGGGGTGCAGGTGCCGCTGTACCTGGGCGGCGAGGTCGCGTGGCTCGGGGTGTCCCGGGTCGTGCTCGGTTGGCCGCTCACCGCGGCGATCTTCGCGATCGCGGTCGCGATCCTGGCCAAGGGGCGTACCCCGTTGGAGACCGACGAGCTGCGCTGACCAGGAGGCCGCCATGGCCTTCGAGACGATCCGGACCTGGCAGCACGACCGCGTGGCCCACATCGAGCTGCACCGGCCTCCTACGCGGAACAGGGGCTCGAGACCACCCAGCTGCCGGCCACCCTGTCCGACGGCATCGCGCGACACGTCCCGGAGGGCGTTCGAGCGGAGGATGGCGGTGGGAACGGTGGCCTCCGGGTGTCCGGTCAGGCCAGCCAGGAGGCGGGTACCGAGAACCCATCGCCGATCACGGCTCTGGCCAGCACGTCGGTCGCGTCAGCCAGGGGGACGCCGTCGGGCTCGAGCTCGGCGTGCTGGCAGAATGCGACGTTGGTCTGCGACGGGGTGGTCCGCGACCGGTAGCGGATCGCGTGCACGTCGTCCCACCAGCCAGCGACCAGGTCGGAGAGCCGGCCGCAGGCATCGAGGAACGGGTCGGGCTGACCGGGGGTGCGGATCTTCGGGAGGCGGCCGGTCGAGATCCGGTCGTCGATGCTGAGCGCGTCCAGCACCGTTTCGGATGTCAGGTCGAGCATGCGGACACGGCCGCGGAGGGTGATGAGCCGCAGGTCGGCGTCGCCTTCGGGGATGCGCCGCTCGGGGAAGCGTTCCCGGAGTGCGGCCCGCGGCGTCCAGCCCGCGTAGCGGACACGGAAGCTGCCCGATGGTGGGTCGAACCGGTGGTAGGGCTGGGGGAACCCGTCCCACGGCCATGCGGTGGGGTCGGTGGTGTCGATGCGGGTGAGGCTCACGTCGACTACCCGTGGCCGCCGCAGTCCTGACGGACGTCGATCCGGCAGATCGAAGACGACGGTCAAGCGGTATACCCGTCGCGATAGTGGGTCAACCATGTGACCAGGTCGTCGGTGCGGCGGCTGGTGAGCAGGTCGGCCAGCGACCTGCCGTCGAGATCGGGCCGCGGGGCGCGCATGATCTGGTCAGCGAGGACGGGGTCGTTGGCTGACGCCTCCAGCAGCGGGCCGATGACAGCGCTGAGGTCGCGGCGGACCCCGGAGCGGGTGAACTGCCAGTCGGGGTGGTAGGTCTCACGGCCGACGGTCAGGCCGAGCAGTTGGCGGCGTCGGCGGGCGGACGCGATGGTGCGTCGGTCGTTCCAGCTTGGCACCCGGTCGATCACGTCGCTGGTGGGAAGCGCGCCTGCGAGGAACGCTTCGAGCGCGGCGGTTTCGCGCTGGTCGGCGAGGGTGGCGGCCAGACGCCGCATGCCATCGGTGACCTCACCGTCATGGTCGGGGTCGGCGAGAAGAGCGAGGACGGGCTCGACGACGTCGGGCTCGCGTTGTTGACGGTCTCGTACCGCTTGGTAGGTCGCCTCGGCCAGCATCACCCCTCCTGTCTGCACCGTCTTCACCCCCGAAGGCTACCGTGCGTCTTCACCGTCTGCACCCCAGGTGGTTCGGTAGTGGCGGATCCGGATCGACAGCTGGCGGTGGTCGGTCACCGGCGTGCCCGAGGCCGGCGCGTGGGCGGCGAGCCTGATCCGGCCGGGGCGGCGCGAGGGGCTATCGGGCGGACACGGCCTGTGGTCCGAGGAACCGCGGCGGTGCGGACGACTCTTGACCGACCTCCGGAACGAGGCCGGCCACCAGCGGACGTAGGTCGAACGTATGGCCAGCCTCGGCCGCTCGCCCAGGTCGTAGGGTTGCGGTGGCCGTGCGGACCCGCCGGCTGATCGAGGAGTCGTGGCATGGTGGGATCCTCGGACGTCGCGGTGGTGGGTGCCGGCATCGTCGGGCTCGCGACCGCCTTCTCGCTGGTCCAGCGTGGCGCGAGCGTCACCGTCTACGAGCGCGGGCTGCCCGGCAACGCCCAGTCGGGCGGCGACACACGGATCTTCCGCCACGGGCACGACGACCCGCGTCTGCTGAGGTGGGTGAAGCGCAGCCGTCGTGGCTGGTCGGAGTGGGAGCGGCGGTTCGGTGCCGAGCTGATCTCCCCCGACGGGGTGGTCGCGCTCGGTCCGACGGTCACCCGTCAGCTTCCGATGCTGTGCGAGGACGACGGCATCGACGCGCGGGCGATCGAGCCCGCCGAGGTGATCGACCACCTGCCGCTGGTCGCCGACACGCCCGACGGTCCGGCGATGCTCGACGTGACGGGTGGCGCCATCCGGACCCGCGCCGCGATCGAGGCGCTGGTCGCCTCGCTGCACGTCGCCATCGTCACCGACGAGGTCTACGCGCTGCACACCCGCCCGAGCGGCGGCGCCGAGGTCCGGGCCGGCGGCCGGGTCTCCCGGCACGACGCGGTGGTCGTGTGTGCCGGGGCGGGAACGGCCGGTCTGGCACAGGGCGCCGGGTTGGAGCTGCCGATCGTCCGCGAGGCGGCACTCCGTCTGAGCTTCCCGGTCCGGGGTGCGCCGCCGCTGCGGCTCGCCTGTCTGCAGGACAGCAGCGGCCAGTTCGGCGAGCCGTCCGCCTACGCCACGCCGTTGCCCGGCAACGCGGCCTACGCCGTCGGGCTCGGCGGGACGCTGCAACTGCTGCCGGGTGGTGAGGCGGTCGACCCCGGCGGTCTGACGGCGGTACGCGAGCGCACCTGCGCCTACGTCGAACGTGCGCTGCCGGGGCTGGTGCCCGTCCCGGTCGGGCACCGCCACTGCTGGGTGACGCGCCTGCCGTGGGCGGACGACGGGTTCGCCGTGTGGGAGGCCGACCGGTTGCTGTTCGTCGCCGGCCACAACCTCTACAAGCACGCCCCGGCGCTCGGCGAGGCGCTCGCCGACCGGGCGCTCGGTGGCGACCTCGATCCGGACCTGGTGCCCACCGCGAGGTTGGGCGACCCGGTGTCGTTCGGTCGGGATGACCGGCTGGGATCCGGTGACCGGATGGTTCCCTCGTGACCCCCGATCGAGAGGACGAGCGTGAGCCAGTCACCGGCCCCCGAGGGCACCTGCGAGCTCGCCGGATGCGACGAGCCGGCCGTGGTCGAACACCGGGGCGCGGCCGCCGACGAACTGGTGGACGCACCCGCCAGCGAGATCGTCGCGCTGTGCGCCGCGCACGCCTCCGACGAACAGGCGGCCGGCTCCGCGGAGTGAGCTGCCACGCACCTGCGGCCGCGTCGGGCCCTCCCGTGCCCGTCGGGTCAGGTCAGGTCCGGTGGCTGCCAGAGGTTGACGCCGCCCTCGTCGGCGTAGCGCTCGATCGCGTCCAGCTCGTCGGCGGTCAGCTCGAGGCGCTCGAGCGCGGCGACGTTGGCCTCCAGCTGACGCACGCTGCTGGCCCCGATCAACGTCGAGGTGACCCGCGGATCGCGTAGCGTCCAGGCCAGCGCCAGCTGCGCGAGCGATTGGCCGCGCTGCTCGGCGATCTCGTGCAGCCCGCGGACCTTGGCGAGGTTCTCCTCGGTGACCAGCGCCGGGTCGAACGAATCGGCCGCGGCCCGTCCCGCCCGGGAATCCTCCGGGATCCCGTCGAGGTACTTGTCGGTCAGCAGTCCCTGGGCGAGCGGTGAGAACCCGATGCAGCCGGCGCCGACCTCTTCCAGGGTGTCGAGCAGCGCGTCGCGCTCGATCCAGCGGTTGAGCATCGAGTACGACGGCTGATGGATCAGCAGCGGCGTGCCGAGCTCGCGCAGGATCGCGGCCGCCTGCCGGGTCTGCTCGGAGGAGTACGACGAGATCCCGACGTACTGCGCCTTGCCCTGCCGGACCGCGGCGTCGAGCGCGCCCATCGTCTCCAGGAGCGGGGTGTCCGGGTCGAAGCGGTGGGAGTAGAAGATGTCGACGTACTCGAGGCCCATGCGCTCGAGGCTCTGGTCGAGGCTCGCCAACAGGTACTTGCGCGAACCCCACTGGCCGTAGGGGCCGGGCCACATGTCGTAGCCCGCCTTGGTGGAGATCACGAGCTCGTCGCGGTGGGCGGCGAAGTCGGTGGCCAGGATGCGCCCGAAGTTCTCCTCCGCCGAGCCGGGGGGCGGGCCGTAGTTGTTGGCCAGGTCGATGTGGGTGACGCCGAGGTCGAACGCCCGGCGCAAGATCTCGCGCTGGGCCGTGAGCGCCCGATCGTGGCCGAAGTTGTGCCACAGCCCGAGCGAGACCGCCGGCAGATCGAGCCCACTGCGACCGGTCCGGCGGTAGGTCATCGCGTCGTAGCGGTCGGGGGCGGGGACGTAGCTCATCGGACGTAGCTCACGGGCAGGGACCTCGAGGTCGTCGACGCATCGTTCGTTCAGCGCCACGGTAGTGAGCCCGCTCCTCGCTCAGCACGCGCGAGCGACCGTGGCCCCGGCGATCACCCCGAACGATTCGCGCACGACCAACCGCGGGGTGGTCTCGGCGGCTCCGTTCCGGGTGCGGCCGACGACGCTGACGCGGTCCTCGCCCAGGCACTGCTCGAACAGGAACCGCGACCGGCTGGTGTGGAAGCTGCTGGTGGCCACCACCACGTGGTCCCACCCCTGCTGCTCGGCCATGCGCGCGATGTTCTCCGCCTCGCCGGCGGTGTTCTCCGGGACCGGATCGAAACAGATCGCATCCCGCCCGCAGGTGCGGCCCTGGCGCTCACCGAAGACCGACGCCGATGACGACAGCACCAACGGGGCATCGAGGCGTTCGGCCAGTTCGATCCCGAGTTCGGCCCGCTCGCCCCCGGCGCCACCGAGCACGACCACGACGTCCGCAGCCTGCGGGGTGTCGTCTCGCGGGGTCACGTAGGCAACCAGCGCGACCATGGTCACGGCCATCGCCGCCACGAGCGCTCCCAGGACGTACCCCCAGCGGTTCAACCCGGCCGACTCCTCGATGGTGCATGGTCGCGCTCGAGCTTACGTCGCGCGACCGTGAGCGTTGGACGAGGCGGCACGCCCGATATCGCGATCGGGATCACTCGTGGGACCCCTGGCCCTTGACGCCGTGGACGGGATAACTAGGTTCGTAGTTGGATGTGGGAAAAGGTTTACCCAACCTCGCCTCCCGGCCCCACCGGCTCGCGCCGCAGGGCATGGGGACGCGGGAGCGAAAGACGGACGACGTGGTCACGATGCGTGAGGTGGCGGATGCCGCCGGTGTCTCGATCGCCACGGTCTCGCGCGTGCTCTCCGGTACCCGCCGGGTCGACCCGGAGCTGTCCGCACGGGTACGAGCGACCCAGGCGGAGCTCGGCTACCGCACCAACCTGCTCGCCAGCGGCCTACGGCTCCAGCGCACGGACACGGTCGGGATGGTCGTTCCGCAGGTGGCCAACCCGTACTTCTCCTCGCTGATGCAGGCGGTCGGGCGGCGGCTACAAGCCGTCGACAAGACCGTCCTGTTGATCGACGCGGAGAACGACCCGCTCGTCGAGGCGGAGGGGCTCCACCGCCTGCTCGATCGCAGTGTCGACGCGCTGATCGCGATCCCCGTCGACGAGCACGAATCCGTGGCGGCGATGACCGAGGCGGCCGGTCTCGTGCGTCTGGTCCAGCTGGACCGAGCCGCGATCGACGTGCCCGCCGACCTGGTCGCGGTCGACCACGCCGCCGGCATCGAGAGCGCGGTCGACCACGTCGCCGGACTCGGGTGTGAGCGGCTCGTGCTGGTGGGCGCCGCCCGTCGTGACTCGACGGCCCGTGAACGCGCGGACGCCTTCGCGGCCTCCTGCGCGCACCACGGTCTGGACGTGGAGAAGCCGCTGCTCGGCGCGTACTCGGTCGAATGGGGGCGTGACGCCGCGCGAGGGCTGCTCGGGGCCGGGCTGCCGGACGCGGTGATCTGCGGGAACGACCTGATCGCCCTCGGGGTGCTGGCGGTGCTGCGCGAAGCCGGCGTGGACGTGCCCGGCCAGGTGAAGCTGACCGGCTACGACGACGTCGGGTTCGCGACGCTCACCAGTCCCGAGATCACCTCGGTGCGTCAACCGTTGGACCGGCTGGCCGACGCCGCCGTGAGGCGGCTGTTGCACCCGCGCGACGAGGGGGAGGGGCGGTCCGTCGAACGGCTCGTGCCGAGCCTGATGATCCGTCGTTCGACCGTCGCGAGCTCGATGCCCGCCCCTCCCGAGCGCAGGGGGACCTCGTGACCACCTCATCGGCGTTGTTCGCGTGCCACGGGTTGCGCAAGGCGTTCCCCGGCGTCCAGGCGCTGGACGATGTCGACCTCGAGGTGCTCGCCGGCCAGACGGTCGCGCTGCTCGGCGAGAACGGTGCCGGCAAGTCGACGCTCGTCAAGATCCTCTCCGGGGTTCACCAGCCCGACGAGGGGGAGATGTTCCTCGACGGCGAGCCCTATCGGCCTCGCAACGCCGCCGTCGCCCTCGACGCGGGCATCGGGATGGTGCACCAGGAGACCAACCTGCTGGCGGAGCTGTCGGTGATGGAGAACATCGCCATCGGGCGGATGCCTCTCAAGCGAGGGCTGATCGACTACCGGGCCCTGGGTGAGCATGCTCGGACCAACCTCGCGCTCGTGGGGCTGCACGACCTCGATCCGGCGACCCTGGTCTCCGGGTTGTCGGTCGGTGCCCGCCAGAAGGTGGAGATCGCCAAGGCGCTGTCGCTCGACGCGAGGTTGCTGGTGCTCGACGAGCCGACCGCGGCCCTCTCGCGCGAGGACGCTCAGGTGCTGTTCGGGCTGATCGACGACCTGCGCGGCCAGGGGGTCGGGTTCATCTACATCAGTCACCGGCTCTACGAGGTCCCCCGGGTCGCGGATGCCGTGGTCGTGTTGCGTGATGGCGCCCGCGTCGCGGGCTGGTCACGTGGTGACGTCCCCACCGACGAGATCATCCGGGCGATGGTCGGTCGTGAGGTCGACCAGCAGTTCCCGACCCCACCCGACACCGTCGGGGAGGAACTGCTGAGGGTCGAGGGCCTGACCCGCCGCGGGGCTTTCGAGGACATCTCCTTCACCCTGCACCGCGGTGAGATCCTCGGCATCGCCGGGCTCGTCGGGGCCGGTCGCACCGAACTCGCCCGGGCGCTCGTCGGTGCGGACCCGCTCCATGCCGGCACGATCCACCTCGACGGACGGGTCGTGAGGGTCGCCAGCCCGAAGGCGGCCGCAGACGTCGGGATCACGATGGTTCCCGAGGACCGCAAGGAACACGGCCTCGCACTCGACCAGCCCGTCCGCGACAACGCGACCTACCCGATGCTCGACCACGTCGCGGAGCGCGGCCTCGTCCGACCGTCGGCCCTCAACCGCCTGACGTCACATCTGGCCGCACGGGTGGAACTGCGGGGTTCGCCCACGCAGACGGCCGGGACGCTCTCGGGTGGCAACCAGCAGAAGGTCGTCATCGCGAAGTGGCTCCCTCGCGAGCCGGAGGTCGTGATCTTCGACGAGCCGACGCGAGGCGTCGATGTCGGTGCCAAGCAGGCGATCTACCGGATCATCACCGAGCTGGTGGAGCAGGGCAGGGGTGTGATCGTCATCTCCTCGGAACTGCCCGAGGTGCTCGGGCTCGCGCACCGGGTGGCGGTGCTCAGCCGCGGACGCCTGACGGGTCAGCTGCCTCGCGCCGAGGCGACCGAGCAGGCCGTGATGCAACTCGCCGTGGAGGGATAGCGATGACCGACACCCGGACCGATGCGGCCGCCCCCTCGGCGATGGACCGCGCCCGCGGCATCCTCTCGGGCGCACTGTCGGGCAGCGGCCCGCTACTCGGCCTGCTGGTGCTCTGCACCGTGCTCGCGGTCATGGCACCCCGCTTCCTGACGGTCGGCAACCTGTTCAACGTCTTCCAGCAGATCACCGTGCTCGCGGTGTTGTCCCTCGGCGGCACCGCGGTGATCATCACCAAGGGCATCGACCTGTCGGTCGGTTCCGTGTTGGGACTGGGCGGCGCGGTCGCCGGATGGACGTTCGCCTCGGCGGGACTGCCGATGGGGGTGGCCATCCTCGCCGGTATCGCGGTCGGGGCGCTGGCGGGGCTCATCAACGGCCTGCTCATCACCTACGGCCGGTTGCCGCCGTTCGTCGCCACCCTGGCGATGCTGTCGGTCGCCCGTGGCCTGGCGCTGGTCATCACCGACGGTCAACCCATCACGGGCTACCCGGCGTGGTTCCGATGGGTCGCGACCTTCCGCGTGCTGGGTGTGGTGCCGGTCAGCGTGTTGATCGTGGCCGCGATGTTCGTCGTCGGATCGATGTACCTGCGCTACCGACCGACCGGCCGCGCCCTGTACGCCATCGGTGGCAACGAGGAGGTCGCGCGCCTCTCCGGCATCGACGTGCGTCGCGCGAAGCTCAAGGTCTACACCGCGGCCGGAGCGCTGGCCGCGGTCGGTGGCCTGTTCCTGACCGCCCGGTTGAACTCCGCCCAACCCACCGCCGGCACCACGCTGGAGCTCGACGTGATCGCGGCGGTGGTGATCGGTGGCGCGAGTCTGAACGGCGGGAGCGGACGGCTGAGCGGGACGTTGGTGGGGGCCCTGATCATCGGGGTCATCCGCAACGGGTTGAACCTGCTCGGAGTGTCCTCGTTCTGGCAACAGATCGTCATCGGTGGCGTGATCGCCATCGCCGTCATGACCGACACCCTCCGCAAGCCCGCGGAGGGATGAGAACCGAGAGAAGGACGCACGATGCGAAGGACGAAACGACCGGTCCGGCTGTCCGCGCTGCTGCTGGTGTTCGCACTGGTGTTGGCAGCGTGCAACGGCGACAACGGTGTGGACGACACGGACACCGTGGATGACACCGATGCCACCGAGGACACCGACGACACTGACACCGACGACGCTGCCGCCGAGGACACCGACATCACGATCGGCCTGTCCATCTCCACCTTGGCGAACCCCTTCTTCGTCACCCTCCAGGAAGGCGCGCAGTCCGCGGCCGACGACGCCGGCATCGAACTGATCGTCAACGACTCCCAGGACGACGCCCAGGCCGAGGCCAACGGCATCGACGACTTCGTCACCCAGGGGGTCGACGTCATCGTGCTCAACCCCGTCGACTCCGAAGCGGCGGTCGCCAGTGTGGAACGCGCGGAAGCCGCCGGGATCCAGGTGGTCACCGTCGACCGTGCGGTCGACGGCGCCACGGTCGCGAGCCACGTCTCCAGCGACAACGTGCTCGGCGGTGAACTGGCCACGGAGTTCCTGCTCGAGTCGATCGATGGCGAGGGCACCGTCGCGCAGTTGGAGGGCATCGCCGGCACCGACGCCACCCGCGAGCGTGGCGCCGGGTTCAACAACGTCCTCGAGGACGCCGACGACGTCGAGTTGGTCTCCAGCGTGACGGCGAACTTCAGCCGCGACGAGGGCTTCACCGTCGCCCAGGACATCCTCCAGGCGAACCCGGAGCTCGATGCCATCTTCGCCCAGAACGACGAGATGGCGCTCGGGGCGGTCGAGGCCGCGGACGCGCTCGGCATCCTCGACGACCTGGTCATCATCGGGTTCGACGCCACCGACGATGCTCTGGCCGCGGTCCAGGACGGCCGCATGGACGGCACGGTCGCCCAGCAACCGTTCGAGATCGGTCGCATCGGCATCGAGAGCGCCATCGCCCTCGCGCAGGGGGAGGATCTCGATGACGAGGTCCCGGTCGACGTCGAACTGGTCACCGCTGACAACGTCGACGGCTTCCTCGACTGATCCTCCGGGGCCGGTCGGTGACGCCACTCCCGGCCGGCCCCGGCCCAACCTCCCGATCGGAGGCACGATGATCGTCGCCGTCACCATGTTCAGGCTCGACTCGGGTCGGACCCTCGACGACTACGAACGCTTCAGTCGGGAGATCATCGGCCCGGGCATGCTCGAGTTGCCGTCCGTCCTCGCGTTCCGGGACGGAACGGCACGGTGCCAGATGGGCGGCGAGCCAGCCGTCTGGGACGGTCTCGAGGTCATCGAGATCTCATCACCCGAGGAGTTCGAAGCCGACCACGAAGTGGTGCCCGGCAAGGACGTCGCGGCCCGCTGGATGGACTGGATCGACACCTTCGAGGTGACCTACTTCGAGATGATCCACGGCTGAGCCCCGACCGACGGATCCGACGTGCGCGAGCCGACGCCTCGCGCATCCCGAGCGCAACGAGGAGCGAGAGGAGCAGGAACCATGCACGTCCTGGTCGCCGGCGAGTCCTGGATCACCCAGTCGACCCACATCAAAGGGGTGGACCACTTCACCGTCAGTTCCTACGTGGAGGGCATCGGCCCGCTCCGTGATGCGCTCGAGGCCGCAGGGCACACGGTCGAGCACCTGCCCGCTCACCTCGTGCCCGAGCACTTCCCCTTCGACGAAGATGCGCTGGCCCGCTACGACGTGGTCGTCCTCAGCGACATCGGCGCCAACTCGCTGTTGTTGCCGCCTGCGGTGCTCGACCGCTCGGAGACCCGCCCCAACCGTCTGCGGTCGCTCGCCGACTGGGTCCGGGGCGGCGGGGGACTGGTCATGGTGGGTGGTTACCTCTCGTTCAGCGGCTTCGAGGCGAAGGCGGCGTTCCGCGGCACACCCGTCGAAGAGGTGCTCCCGGTCACGTGCGTGGTCGGCGACGACCGTGTCGAGACGCCTCAGGGGATCAGCCCCGAACTCGTCGAGGGCGATCATCCCGCCCTCGGCGACGTCGCGGCACCGTGGCCGCACCTGCTGGGATACAACCGGACCGTCCCGGTCGACGAGGCCGAGGTGTTGGCGACGATCGCCGGTGATCCGCTGATCGCCGTTCGCGAAGTCGGCGCGGGACGGACGGCGGTCTTCACCTCGGACTGTGCGCCGCACTGGGCTCCGCCGGAGTTCTGTGAGCAGTGGGACGGCTACGCCCCGCTCTGGCAGGCGCTGCTCGGCTGGACCTCCCGGGTGGGTGGCGCATGAGCGCCGGTGGCCCCCGCGATCGGGGTGCGACGATCACCGTCGTCGGCAGCGCCAACCTCGACGTGGTCGTGCCCGTCACCCGGCACCCCCGGCTCGGCGAGACCGTCATCGGCGGTGATCACTACCGCGCGACGGGAGGCAAGGGCGCGAACCAGGCCGTGGCCTGCGCACGGCTCGGCGCGCGGACGCGGTTCGTCGGTTGTGTCGGGGACGACGACGCCGGGCGCACCCTGGCCCGCGCGATGCGTGACGACGGCATCGACCTCGAGCACCTCGCGGTCCTGTCCGCAGTCCCCAGCGGGCTCGCGTTGATCGTGGTCGACGAGGTGGGGGAGAACACGATCGTGGTCAGCCCGGGGGCCAACGCCCGGCTGGGCGCGCAGCACGTGGTCGCCGCGGCCGTCGGGACCGCCGACGCCGTGCTGCTCCAGCTCGAGGTGCCGCTCGGGGCCGTGGTCGCCGCCGCCGAAGCCGCACGCGGCGTGGTGGTCTTGAACCCGGCACCCGCCACCGCGCTCCCGCCGGGGTTGTTGCACCGCACCGACGTCGTGGTCCCCAACCGCGGGGAACTGGCCCTGTTGGCCGGTGCCGATGCGGAGCCGGAGTCGGTCGATGAGGTCGTGGACCTGGCCCGGACACTGGAGGGGCCGCGGCAGATCGTGGTCACCCTCGGGTCGGCCGGCGCGGTGGCCATCGGTGCCGGCTACGTCGAACACGTCCCGGCGCGCCGGGTCGACGCCATCGATGCGACCGGGGCCGGAGACGCGTTCTGTGGTGCGTTGACCGTGGCGCTGACCGAAGGTGCGGACCTGCAGACCGCGACGCGGTGGGCGACCATCGCCGCGTCGCTCGCCGTCGAGCGACGCGGCGCGCAGCCATCACTTCCGACCCGACAGCAACTCGAAACCGTCGCAGGCTCCGGTGCGGCAGGGATCAGCGAGGACCCCACGTGAAGAGCCGAGGCGTGCTGCACCCGGCGCTCTCCCGGGCGCTGTCGGAGACCGGTCACGGCGACCGCATCGCCCTGGGTGACGCGGGCCTGCCCATCCCGGTCACCACACCTCGCATCGACCTCGCCTTCGCGCCGGGCCAGCCGGCGTTGTTGCCCGTGCTGGACGCCGTGCTCACCGAGTTCCGTGTGGAGGCGTACGTCATCGCGGAGGAGAGCGAGCGTGAGGCGGCGTGGCTGCTGGAGGCACTGGCGCGACGGCTACCGGACGCCGAGGTGATCCGCGTCACCCACGAGGCGCTGAAGGCCGCGACCCTCGACGTGCGAGCCGTGGTGAGGACCGGCGAGTTCCGGCCGTACGCCAACGTGCTGCTCCAGAGCGGTGTCGACTTCTCGACCCAGGTCTAGCTGGCCGCCTGCCTCCCGGACCGCTCACGATCCGCCCTCTCGCTGCGTCGCCGAGGTGCCGATACTCCCCGGGAGAGCACCAGCGCGCCCGGACCGGCGCCCTCGACGGACAGGGACGATTCGATGAGCGCACCACGCGACCCCGTGCACGAGGCCCAGCAGGAGCTCGACCGCGACCAGGCCATATCGGATCTGGGTCAGGCGGTCGCCGACCGCGAGCAGCAGGCCAACGACGTCGAGCAGGTCCGTACCGACGGGAAGCGTGCGGATCTCACGACCGTGGGCACCGTGGACCACTCGGAGGCGACCGACGACGTTCGCTGGGGCGAGGCCGTCTCGGCCGCCCAGAGCCGTCGTGATGCCCACCAGGAGATGCTCGACGACGCGCAGTCCGCCCGCGACCGCGAGCAGACCACCCTCGATCTGCAGCAGGACGAGCTGGACCTCGCTTCGGACCTCGACGTGGACGTCGCGGAACGACGTGCCCTGGCTGCGGAGGCCCGGGCCTCCGCAGCCACCGAACGCGCACGGGCGGCCCGGCACCGGGCGCAACAGGCCAACCTGCGTGACGCCGGTGGGCCCGACGCGGACGCC
>PWLR01000095.1 GCA_003558435.1 Nitriliruptoraceae bacterium
GGCGGCCGCGGCCGCGACACGCTGCCGCACGGCCGCGATCCGTTGCGCAACGTCGGTCATCGGCGGTTCGCTTCGCAGGTGATGCCCCGGGGTCCCGGCTGCCGTGCCCCGGGTGTCAGCGCAGGAACGACGGGATGTCCAGCTCGTCGTCGGCACTCGAGGGACCGGAGACGTCCGCGACGCGCTCGTCCTGCCGTTCCGGGGTGAACACCTCGTCGGGCTCGTCGTCGGCCATCGGCTCAGGGGACGCCTCGATCAAGGGGGCATGTCGGGGGGGCTGGACCGGCGTGGCCGGGCGCACCGGCTCGGCAGCGGCTGTGGCAGCCTGCTCGGCTGCGACCTCCTCCTCCTTCGAGGCGTACTTGTCGAAGCCCGCCGCGATGACGGTCACCTTGACCTCGTCGCCGAGTGAGTCGTCGATGACCGCACCGAAGATGATGTTGGCATCCGGGTGCGCCGCCTGGGTGATGACGTCTGCCGCCTCGTTGACCTCGAACAGGCCGAGGTCGCTACCGCCGGCCAGCATCAACAGCACGCCGCGGGCCCCGTCCATCGACGCCTCGAGCAGCGGTGAGCTGACCGCCAACTTGGCGGCCTCGAGCGCACGCGAGTCGCCGCGCGCCTTCCCGATGCCCATCAGCGCGCTGCCCGCATCCTCCATCACGGTGCGTACATCGGCGAAGTCGAGGTTGATCAGACCGGGCGTGGTGATGAGATCGGTGATGCCCTGCACACCCTGCAGCAACACATCGTCGGCGAGCCGGAAGGCCTGGACCACCGAGGTGTCCGGATCCGAGATCTGCAGGAGACGGTCGTTCGGGATCACGATGAGGGTGTCGACCGCGTCCTTGAGCTCCGCGATCCCGTCCTCGGCCTGCTTCGAGCGCTTGCGCCCCTCGAAGGCGAACGGACGGGTCACCACGCCGATGGTCAGCGCCCCGATCTCCTTGGCCACCTGCGCGACCAGTGGCGCCGCACCGGTGCCGGTGCCGCCACCCTCGCCCGCGGTCACGAAGACCATGTCGGCGCCCTTGAGCACCTCGAGGATCTCGTCGCGGTGATCATCGGCGGCCTGGCGGCCGACGCTCGGGTCCGCGCCCGCTCCGAGCCCCCGGGTCAGGTCGCGGCCGACGTCGAGCTTGACGTCCGCATCGGACATCAACAGGGCCTGCGCGTCGGTGTTGATCGCGATGAACTCGACGCCACGCAGACCGGCGTCGATCATCCGGTTGACCGCGTTGACACCTCCACCGCCGATCCCGACGACCTTGATGACGGCCAGGTAGTTGGACGGTGCTGCCGCCACGGGTGCCTCCTCGTCGAGGTCCGGGGTGACCCGGACATCGCTGGTGTGTTCGACATGGTGATCGAACGATGGGTTGGACATGCTCTGACCTCGAGCCGGCCTCTGGACCGGCCTTCGGACCGGCCGCTGTGCCGGCTCGAACGCCCGTCACGTGGGCCTGCCTCGGGCGTGCGGATATCGCGTGCTCCGAGCGAAGCGCCCAGGACGCTAGCGCTCGGGCCAGGGTTGTCAGACGACGACTTGTCGAACGACGATCGAGCGGCCACCCGGCGCTTCCCGGGTTGCCTCTCGACCTCAGGTAGAGGTTTATACTTATGTCAACCTCATGTGGAACGTAGCCCCCTCGATCGGCGAGGGTCAAGCACCGCTGCCCCCCGCAGGGGTCGAGGCCCACATCCGGGGATGGACGCGCGCCTAGCGGCCGACGACGACCGGCGCCGCCGGTGCGCGCACGTCGATGGTCGCCACCCCGCCGGCATCGCGCGTCTCGTTGTCGAGATCTCCCAGGATGGCTCCGAGCGCGCGGACCTTCTCATCGAGCCGCTGCGCCCGACCGAAGCGCACCTCGAGACCCCGTTCGAGCTGGAGGGTGAGTTCCTCGGGACCCTCGGCGTCCAAGCGAGTGACCTCGGTGCGCAGAGGTCCGCCGAGACCACGCCACGCCAGGTGGGCGTTGGCCAGCGCCGGGTCCTCGTCGACCTCCTGACCGACCGCGGGTGGCTCGGCAGCGAGGCGGATCTCGACCAACCCGTCGACCTCCCCCTCCGCGATGAGGATGCCGTCACGGTCGACCAGGCGCGTGATTCCGGCTCCGGTGACGTTCAGGACCGGTTCGCGTTCGACGACCTCGATCTGGACCGTCAACGGATCCACCCGGCTCGCGCTCGCTTCACGTACCAGGGGCAGCGCGGTCACCCGCTCGGCCGCGTCACCCAGGCCGAGTCGTAGCGTGGAGGTCCCGAGATCGAGGTCGGCGGCGTCCAGCACCGCTGCGGTCTCCAGCCGTTGCACGCCGTGCACCCGGACCTCCTCGAGACCGACCAGGGCGCTGCGCTCGACGGCCACCAGACCCGCGACGACGATGGCCACGAGCACGAGCACGAGTGTCCGACGCAGCCGGATGCGGCGACGCTCACCACGGACCTCGGCCCGCCGTTCGGCGATCCGTTCGTCGATCACCCGTCGACCCCTGCCGGTAGGTCGCCGCCCGTTCCGTGCGCCACGGGATCGACTCCCCCGTCCCCGGTGAACGCGCCGAGTCGGGCGACCTCGGGGATCAACTCCACGCCGCTGGTCTCACGCACGCGGTCCTGGATGACACGGATCAAGCGCGCGACGTCGTTCGCGGTCGCACCGCCGCGGGTGACGATGAAGTTCGCGTGCCGGGTCGAGACCTGTGCTCCGCCCTGTCGATGGCCCTTGAGGCCCGCCTCGTCGATGAGTCGACCGGCCGAGCCGTCCACCGGGTTGGTGAACACCGACCCGCAGTTGGGTTCGTTCAGCGGCTGGTGGGCCCGACGCCAGGAACGTATGGACCGGATCTCCTCGCGGACGGTGTCGGCGTCCCCGGCCTCGAGGAACAGGCTCGCGGCGACCACGACCGCATCGTCGGGCAGAGCACTCGAGCGATACCCCAGGCCCAGGGTGGATGCGGGCCAGGTCTCACGGATACCGGTACGCAACCGCACGATCTCGACCTCGACCAGGTGTTTCGCCATGTCACCACCGTGGGCGCCCGCGTTCATCCGTACGGCGCCGCCGAGCGAACCAGGGACCGCACACGCCCAAGCGAACCCGGTCAGGCCCACGTCCGCGACCCGTACCGCGAGGACCGGCAACTTCTCCGCCGCCCCGGCACGCACCGATCGACCATCGATCTCCACCCCGCGGAAATGGGTTCCGAGTTGGATGGCGACCCCCGGCCACCCATGATCCGAGACGAGCAGGTTGGACCCGCGCCCGATGACGGTCCACGGGACCCCGTGGCGGAGACAAGCCTGTCCGATGGCCGCCAGGTCGTGATCACTCTCGGCCGTGACGAGCACACGAGCGGGACCGCCGACGCGCAACGTGCTCAGCTCGGCCAGGCTCGCACCGCCGCGGACCGTGCCCGCACATGCCTCGGTGAGTTCCGCCACCAGTTCATCGAGCGCGCGTACGGTCATGTGCCCCTCCCGAGACGACTCAGCAACGCCGGTCCGACCTGGGTGACGTCCCCCGCACCGGTGGTGACCACCAGGTCACCGGGACGGACCAGCTCGACGAGCGTGGTGACGACGTCGCCCAGATGGGGTTGATAGATCACGGTGGCGCCGGCGGCGTTGGCCGCATCGACCACGAGTGCGCCGGTGACCCCCGGGATCGGCGCCTCGCTGGAGCCGTAGACGTCGGTGACCACGACCACATCCGCGGCGGCGGCGGCGCGACCGAGTTCCGCACCGAAGATCTGGGTGCGGGAGTACCGGTGGGGTTGGACCACCAACACGATGCGTTGCGCATCGAGGCTGCGGGCACCAGCGAGTGTCGCGCGCAGTTCCGTCGGATGGTGGGCGTAGTCGTCGACCACGGTCACGCCGCCGATCTCGCCCAGCCGCTGGAACCGACGGGCGGCACCCGTGAACCGCGCGAGTCCCTTGGCGGCGACCTCGGGATCGATGCCCAGCAGGTGGCAGACCGCGAGTGCCGCGGTCGCGTTCAACACGTTGTGGTGGCCCGGGATCCCCAACCGGAACGACGCGGCGTCCTGGCCGTCGATCCGGATGCGGTGCTCACCGCCAGAGCTCAGCACGCGAACATCGGCGCGGGGGTCGCTGCCGTAGGTCACGACCGGTTCCGCCACGAGTTTGGCCAGGGCGAGCGTTCCGGGATCGTCGGCGCAGACGATCGCCGGGGCGCCGAGCGCACGACGTTCGAGGAAACCGATGAACGCCTCCTGCACCGCGGCCTCGTCGGCGAACTCGTCCGGATGGTCGTGTTCCAGGTTGGTGACCACGGCCAGGTCCGGGCGGTAGACCAGGAAGGAGCGATCGGATTCGTCGGCTTCGGCGATGAAACGTCCGTCGGTACCCGCATGGGCGTTGGTCCCGCTCTCGTTGAGCTGTCCACCGATCGCGAAGCTAGGGTCACCCCCGGCCGCCTGCATGGCGACCACGGTCATCGAGGTCGTCGTGGTCTTGCCGTGGGTGCCGGCGATCAGCACGGCCTGGTCGTCCGCCATGAGCTGGGCCAGCATCTCCGCCCGCCGAAGGACGGGCAGACCCTTGGCCCGGGCTGCCACCAGTTCCGGGTTGTCGGCGGGTACGGCGGTCGAGGTCACCAGCACATCGGCGTCACCGAGGTGGGTCACATCGTGGCCCACCTCGATCCTGGCGCCCAGCACGCTCAGTTCGTCGAGAGCACGGCCGGCATGTAGATCCGAGCCCGAGACCAGGTGGCCCCGCTGCAGAAGCACACGGGCGATGCCGGACATCCCCGCACCACCGATGCCGACGAAGTGGACACGCGTCGCGAGGGTCACGGGGGGGATCATGGGCGGGCCTCCTGTTCGACCAACCCCAACACCAGGCGAGCCACGTTGGTCGCGGCATCGCGGCGTCCGAATGCTGCGGCGGCCCGTGCCATGTCGCCGTAGCCTGTCGCATCATCGAGCAGCGGCTTGACCGCAGCCACGA
>PWLR01000265.1 GCA_003558435.1 Nitriliruptoraceae bacterium
CGTGGCATCCGGCGACGACCCCTGGGACGCCCGCACCCTGGAATGGATGACGCCGTCGCCGACGCCCTACGAGAACTTCCTGGTGATCCCGACCATCACGCATCGCGACGAGTTCTGGCACCGCAAGTACGCCGAGGACGAGGCCGGCAAGGCCATCCCGGTCCCGGCCGGAGCATCCGAGGACCACGATGCCGACAGTGACCACGGCGAGGGCCACATCCACATGCCGGATCCCTCGTACTGGCCCCTGGTCCAGACCCTCGGGTTCTTCCCGCTCGGCTACGGGCTGGTCTACCTCAACTGGTTCCTGATCGCTCTGGGCATGGTCTGGCTCGTGGTCGGGATGTACGGCTGGATCATCGAACCGTTGGCCGAGGGAGACGACGACGTCCCCGAGGACGACACGATGCCGGTGCGGCCCGCATCGGTCTCGCACTGAGCACCTCGACGCAGACCACCACCCGTCCGGCGCGGATCGCGCCGGACGGGAACGTGACGGAAGGCAGGCACCGTGTCCGCTGAGGTGCACACCACCACCCTCGGGATCGACCACCGCAAGCTCGGGATCTGGACCTTCCTCGGGTCGGAATTCCTGTTCTTCGGGGCGTTCATCTCGGCGTATCTGTTGTACATCGACACCACGGCGAACGCGCCCGGGGTGGAGATCTTCGACATCCCGTTCACGTCGATCTCCTCGTTCGTGCTGCTGATGAGCTCACTGACCATGGTGCTCGCCCACCACGCCCACACCCGCAACGACATGCGGCGCATGCGGTTGTGGATCCTGGCAACGGCGGGTCAGGGGGCGGTCTTCCTCGGGGGGCAGGTGTTCGAGTTCACCGTCTTCTACCGGGAGGGCCTCGCGCTCTCGTCGTCGCCCTTCGCGTCGTCGTTCTTCGTGCTCACCGGCTTCCACGGCATCCACGTGTTCGTGGGCGTGCTGCTGTTGATGAGCGTCTACACCCTGTCGCTGACCGGCAAGATCAAGCCCGGTCAGGACGTCAAGACCGAGATGATCGGCCTGTACTGGCACTTCGTCGACATCATCTGGGTCATCATCTTCACCGTCGTCTACCTGATCCCGGAGATCGCGGTCGGTTGACGTTCAGCACGTTCGAGGTTCACCCCCGCGGAGGAGGCGACACCGATGAGTAGCACCGAGACCCCCACGACCGAGCCCACCACACCGGTCGAGCAACACAAGGAGCACCCGACCCCGCGGCAGTACGTCAACATCGCCGTGGTGCTGGCCGTGCTGACCGCCCTCGAGGTCTCGACCTACTTCTTCGACTTCGGGGTGATCGCCATCCCGCTGCTGGTGATCCTGATGGCGGTGAAGTTCGTGTACGTCGCCGGGTTCTTCATGCACCTGAAGTACGACGTCAAGATCTACAGTCGGATGATGTACTCCGGCCTGTTCCTTGCCCTCGGGCTCTACTCGTTCGCGGTCCTGGTCATACTCTTCGACTCGGCTCCCAGCCTGTAGCGCCGGCGGCCGCACCCGTACCCGCACCTGTACCAGTGCCCAAACACGTAGGGGACCACCGTGAGCGACGACGTTCGTAGCCGCATCATCATGCCGATCGTGCTGCCCATCGTGGTGCTCGCGTCCATCGCGGCGTTCGTCGGCTCCATCGCCATGATGCTGCTCTACAACACGCAGTCGGGTGCGCTGATGCTCGCGGCCGTCGCGGCCGGCGGCATCCTGTTCACCGTCAGCCTCGCCTCGTCGCAGGAGAAGCTCGACGCGCCCCGCCGCGGTGTGGTGGTGTTCGCCGGGGTGCTGCCGCTGCTGGTCGGTGGCGCGCTCGCGGCAGGGTTGATCGGTGGTATCGAGGACGAGCAGCGCATGGCCAACGTGCAGCCGCTGATCAGCATCCCCGACGACGCGCCGTGGATCGGTGCGGAGAACTCGGAGGACTTCTGCGAGCTCGACGAGGCGAACGAGAACTGCGTCGAGGACCTGGACTTCTGGGAGGTCGTGCCCGCCGAGAGCGAGGAGACGCTCACCTTCGCGTTCAACAACCTGGAGGCCGGCATCCCCCACAACGTGGTCATCACCGAACTCGAAGGCACGGTCGACGAGCCGGAACAGGGTGAGGAGATCCTCGCCAGCGAGCTCATCAGCGGCGTACTGACCGACTACTACATCGACGAGTCACTGACCTGGGAGGACCTCCCCGAGGAGTGGTACTTCTACTGCGTCGTACACGCCAACATGAACGGCGTGGGCACCGTGGTCGAAGCCGACGCCTGAGCCGCCCGAGCGGATCGGCCGTCCGGACCGGACGGCTCGCTCAGCTGGTCAGGCCGGCGCGGCGAGCGGCTTCGGGCAGGCCGATCACCGGAGCATCACCCCGCAGCTGGGGCAGCAGCGCGTCCGCCAGCGCCTGGCCGACCGCCTCATGGGCCACCGCCGGCCAGTGGATCCCGTCGACGTTGAGCTCATCGGCGTGGGGTTCGACCAACGGCCAGGAAGCGACGGCCGCGAAGCCGAGCTCCCGCGCGAGGCGCAGCTGTGCGGCCTCGGCGGCGGCGTGCTCCGGGTGCAGGTGGCCGTAGTAGGCCGAACGGTGGCTGGTGGGTCCGAGTGCGACCCCGGCGGCACGCCCCCAGGTCAGGCCGCGGAGCTGCTCGAGGAGTTGTCGGTACAGCGTGTCGAACTCGCTTGCGGGTGTCCTGCGGCCGTGGCCCCGCCGGATCGCCACCAATCGGGGGTAGGCCGCGTGCGACCACTGCCGCGCCCGGCGCCTGAGCCGTGGCGGATGCAGGTAGGGGACCATCGCCTGCAGCGCCGGCGGGGTGCCGGCCGGAGCGTGGTCGAAGCTCCCGACCCCGACCACCAGCGCGTCGGCGTGGGCGATCACGTCGAACTGCACGTGCCGGTCCTTGCGCACGGTCACGACCGCGTCGCGGACCGTGGTCCCCGGGCGGGCGATCACCGTGACGCTCACGCCGCGGTCGAGCTCGGTCTCCAGACGCCGAGCCAGCACGTTGGGGTACAGCGTCGGTTCGTCCGGAAGCTGGGGCCCGGTGCCGTCGGTGAAGCTGGTCGAGTCGGCGAGTACGACCAACCTCAGCGGCAACGCGTCCCCAGTCGGAGGTGGGTTCCCGGTGACCTCGGCGCCGGGAACCCGACCGTCCGGCGTACCGCTCACTTCGCGACGAGGGAGTCGGTGCCGGCTGCTGCTGCCGGCACCCGCTGATCGTCGGTCGCCTCCACCGGCCGGGCCCGGATCCACACGGCGCTCACCACCGCCCACAGCACGGCAGCGCCCAGCACGTGGAGTGACACCAGGCTCGGCGGGATCCCCAACGCGTACTGGGTGTAACCGAGGGCGCCCTGGGCGAGTTCGAGCACGAGCAGGGCCGTGAGCGCGGCGCGGAACCGCGCTGGAGCGGTGCGCCAGGTCACCGCCAGGGTCGCGACCGTCAGGCCGATCAGCATCCACACCGCATGGGCGTGGGCGATCGCGGCCAGCCGGATGTCGACGTTGAAACGGGGCGCTCCCAGGTCGCCGCCGTGTGGCCCGGCACCGGTCACGATCGTGCCGAGCACCAGGACCGTGAAGGCCACGAGCGCCAGCGCCGTGGTGGCGTTCTGGACCCCACGCGAGACGGCCGGATCCGGGTCGCGTGGACGGATGCGTTCGTGGAACGCCACGGCGATCGCGATCAGCACCATCGACAACAGGAAGTGTGCGGCAACGGTGTAGGGGGAGAGGCCGGTGAGTACCGTGATCCCGCCGAGCACCGCCTGGCCCAGCACCCCGGCGGGGAGCGCCCAGGCGAGGAGGCGAACGCTGCGGGGGTGGGGGCCCGTTCGACGCATCTGCACCACGACCGCGATCGCGGCGGCCAGCACCACGAAGGTCAACAGGCGGTTGCCGAACTCGATGAAGGCCTGCCATCCGGCATGGTCCCCACCGGCGACCGGCGCGATGTTGCTGCCGTCGCAGGTCGGCCAGTCCGAACAGCCCAGCCCGGAGCCGGTGATGCGCACGATCCCGCCGGTGAACACGATCCCGATGTTGGTCACGATCGCCGCGAGCGCGAACCGGCGCAGGAGGCGTCGCTTGGGGGTCTCGGGTGCCATCGTCATGCGTAGGAGGGTACCCGCGGAACGGACCGCGGCGGGTACCCGCCGGGTGTGGGTCCGCCCTGCGATCAGGCCGCAACGGGCCAGGTTCCCGACCCCGGGAGCGGCCCGGGCTACGGCTCGTCGCGACGGACCGCCCACGGGTCGCGCGGAGCCCATGGCCCGGCGTACCCTCGTGCTCCCGAGCCGGAACACCGAGGTGGGTCCCCGTGGCCGTCGACGTCACCGATCACAGCCGTAGCGTGGCGATCCCTGCCCGCGTCCATCGGCGTCGAGGCCTGTTGCTGCTCGCCCTGGGGGCCTTCCAGCTCTGGCTGTGGGGCACGCGCATCGTCAACCTGCTCGGTGACGCCGACCAGTTCTCGACCGCCTTCGTCGGTATCCACCTCGCGCTGTACACCGCCGCGATCGGTGCCGGGGTGGTGTTGGGGGTCCTCGGATGGAAGCAGTGGCGCGAGGGCGCCAACGCGGAGCGTTCATGAGCGCGGTCCAGCCCTCGCGGCCGGGAACCTCGGAGGCGGCCGCCGACATCACCGGGGCGGTGGGCGACGGCGGCGTCGGTCCGATGCACGGCGCGGGCCGTTACGAGTCGCGCGGCGGCACGCTGGACATCGTCAAGCGCTACGTGCTGGTCACCAAGCCGCGCATCATCGAACTGTTGCTGGTCACCACGGTCCCCGCGATGGTCATCGCGGCCGGTGGATGGCCGTCCACCTGGCTGGTCCTGGCGACCCTGATCGGTGGGACGCTCTCGGCCGGGAGCGCCAACGCGCTCAACAACCACTTCGACCGTGACATCGATCGGCTCATGGCGCGGACCTCGGCCCGCCCGACGGCGGCCAACGAGATCTCTCCGCGCGGCGCGCTGGTGCTCGGGTTGGTGCTGGGCGTGGTCGGGTTCGTGTGGCTGGCCGCGTTCGTGAACCTGGTCGCGGCGGCGCTGGCCACCGGAGCGATCCTGTTCTACGTCTTCGTCTACACCCTGGGTCTGAAGCGCCGCAGCCCGCAGGGCGTGGTGATCGGCGGCATCGCCGGATGCATGCCGGTGCTGACGGGGTGGGCCGCGGTCAGCGGAGGAACGCTGAACGACCCCCGGCCGTGGTTGTTGTTCGCCATCATGTTGTGGTGGCAGCCGCCGCATTTCTGGGCGCTGGCGATGAAGTACCGCGAGGACTACGCGCGCGCCGGGTTGCCGATGCTGCCCGTGACGCACGGCAACGCCGAGGCCACCCGCCAGATCCTGCTCTACAGCTATCTGTTGGCCTCGCTCGTCGGGCTCTACATCGCCGGTTCGTTCGCCGGGCTGGCCTTCACGATCCCGGCGGTCGTGTTGAGCGCCGGATGGCTCGTCCTGGCCCATCGTCTGCGTCGCGAGGTGACCGTGGCGGCGGCGATGCGGCTGTTCCACTACTCGACCGTCTACCTCGCGCTGCTGTTCGTCGCCGCCGCCGTCGATGCGGCCATCTGAGGCGTCTGGCCGCGCCTACGCTCGTGCGTCCCGGACGAGGACCACGTGATGGCTCGGTGCAAGGTCGGTGTCCAGCTCCACCCGCAGGCGACCACGGTCGATGAGCTGCGCCGCGCGGCCGTCGAGGTCGATCAGGCCGGGTTCGACAGCCTGTGGACCTGGGACCACTTCTTCCCGCTCTACGGCGACGAGGACGCGGCGCATTTCGAGGGGTGGACGCTGCTGACCGCGTTCGCTGCGGACACGACCGACGTCCAGCTCGGCCATCTCGTCACCTGCAACAGCTACCGCAACCCCCATCTGGTGGCGGACATGGCCCGCACGGTCGATCACATCTCCGGTGGGCGTACCGTCCTCGGGATCGGCTCGGGCTGGTTCGAGCGCGACTACGACGAGTACGAGGTGGCCTTCGGGACCGCCGGGGCGCGTCTCCGTGACCTCGAGGCCGGCCTCTACCGCATCGGTAAGCGGCTCGCGAAGCTCACGCCCCCTCCGCTGGGTGAGCTCCCGCTACTCATCGGTGGGGGTGGTGAGAAGGTCACGTTGCGGCTCGTGGCCGAACATGCCGACATGTGGAACGGCTTCGGGCCACCCGAGAAGTTCGCGCACAAGAACCGCGTGCTGGACGACTGGTGTGAGCGGGTCGGTCGCGATCCGACGCAGATCGAACGCACGGCGCTGATCGGGGCCGCCGAGGTCGACGACCTCGATGCCTACCTGCAGGCCGGTGCGCAGCACCTGATGGTCCAGTGCGGGGCGCCGTTCGACCTCGGTCCGGCCCTGCGCCTGCTGGAGGCGACGCGGGCCTGAAGCCTCTCGCCCGCGCCGGGCCGTCGCGGTGTCGGTGGCAATGTCTTGACCAACAGCCTCTCAGCGTGTGAACTCCCGCAACACGCTGGAGGGAGACCACGCGATGGGCGAGACACTGAAGGTCCGTGAGGACATCCTGACCGACATCGAGGGCCGGACGCTGTTGGACGTGTTCATGGCCACCTGTGATGCCAACGGGGGACGAGCCGCCCTGGTCGCGAAGGAGGGGGAGTCGTTCCGGACCCGGACCTGGACCGACTACCGCCAGGAAGCCAGTGCGATCGCGATGGCGCTGCGCGGGGCCGGCGTCGATCATGGTGACGTCGTGGCGTTGATGATGACCAACCGCCCGGAGCACGTCATCACCGACATCGGCACGCTGCTGGCCGGCGCGACACCGGTCTCGGTGTACAACACGCTCACGGCTGATCAGATCCGCTACATCGCCGAGAACTGCGACGCGAAGCTCGCCATCGTCGAGGACGCCACCTTCCTCGCGATCTGGGAGTCGGTGCGCGAGCGGTTGCCGCATCTCGAGCTGATCGTCGTGCTGGACGCCGAGGGCGTCGACACCGACCGCGACGGCGTCATTTCCTACGCGGACTTCCTGGCGACGGGGACCGAGGCGCTGGACGCAGGACCGGGTGAGCTCGAGAACAGCTGGCGCGCGGTCGAGCCCGACGACGCGCTGACGATCATCTACACCTCCGGGACCACCGGACCGCCCAAGGGGGTGACGATCACCCACCGCAACCTGCTGTTCCAACTGGCCGTGATCGACCGCATCCTCGAACACACGCCAGGCCAGCGCGGGATCTCGTACCTGCCGCTCGCCCACGTCGCCGAGCGGATGACCACCCACTACACCGGCATCCGTTTCGCCGGGACCATCTACTTCGTCAAGGAGGTCGCGCAGGTCGTCGAAACCCTGCAGGAGGCACGCCCGCACACCTTCATGGCGGTCCCACGGGTGTGGGAGAAGATGCATGCGGCGCTCGATGCGAAGGTCCGGGCCACCGAGGACGAGCGCAAACGCAAGCTGGCGCTCAAGGCCTTGGAGGTCGGCCAGGCCAAGGTCCGCGAGGAGATGGCCGGACGCAAGCCGTCGCTCAAGCTCCGGGTCCAGCATGCGCTGTTCGACAAGCTGGTGTTCTCCAAGATCCGCGACGGGTTGGGCCTCGATGAACTCCGCTACGCGTTGTCGGGTGCCGCCCCGATCAGCGCCGACCTGCTGGTGTTCTTCAAGGCGATCGGGATCGAGATCCTGGAGGTCTACGGGATGACGGAATCCACCGCCGTCATCACCGCGAACCAGCCGGGCGCCGTGCGTATCGGCACGGTCGGCACGGTGCTTCCCGGCATCGAGCTAGAGATCGCGGCCGACGGCGAGATCCTCGCTCGGGGCCCCATCATCACCCCGGGCTACCACGGACGTTCGGATGCCACGGCCGAGGCGATCGATACCGACGGGTGGTTGCACACGGGCGATCTCGGATCGGTGGACGACGACGGCTACCTGCGCATCGTCGGACGCAAGAAGGAACTGATCATCACCGCCGGCGGCAAGAACCTCTCCCCGAACAACATCGAGGAGACGATCAAGCGGCAGTCGCCGGTGATCGGACAGATCTGCGCGGTCGGGGACACGCGTCCGTTCATCAGCGCGCTGATCGTGTTGGACGCCGAGGTCCTGCCCGGATGGTGCGCCGCCAACGGGGTGAGCTTCGGGTCGGTGGCGGAGGCGTCGCAGCATCCGGACGTGATCGCCGAGGCGCAACGTGCGGTGGACGCCGGCAACGAACACCTCGCCCGCGTCGAGCAGGTCCGCCAGTGGGCGATCGTGCCGAGCGAGTGGACCGCGGAGTCCGAGGAGCTCACGCCGTCGCTGAAGCTCAAGCGCTCGGTCATCCACACCAAGTACTCCGACGTCATCGACGGGTTGTACGCCCGGAAGGCGTGACCGCCGGACGCGCTGCCGTCGCGGGCCCCGCGACGGCAGCGCGTCCCCGTCGTGCTCGCCGTACCCGCCTGCCCCGCCCCGCCGTGCCCGCCGTCCCCGCCGTGCCCGCCGTCCCCGCCTGCGGTGGGCAGGTTCGCCGGCTGACCGGCGATATCGCCCACATCGTCCACGCCATCGTCCACGCGCGGACGCAACGGCATCGACTTGACAGTGGCTGAACATTCGTTCAGACTGCTGAACATGAGTTCAGCCACCGCATCTGGCACCGCCTCCGACCCCACGGCCTCCGTACCGTCGGGGGCCGCGGGGCCAGCCGACCCGGACCGCACGGCCCGGTCCCGGATCCGCGATGCCGCCATCACCCGTTTCGCCGCCGACGGGGTGGCGGCCACCAGCGTGCGGGCGATCGCGGAGGAGGCGGGGGTCTCGCCACCGCTCGTGATGCATCACTTCGGCTCGAAGGACCGCTTGCGCGTCGCTTGTGACCAGCACGTGGCCGCGCTCGTGCGGGAACGCAAACACGAGGTGGTGGCCGGCAGCTCCGGCCTCGATCCGGTGGCGGCGTTGCGGACCTACGACGAGGGTCCCCCGCTGCTCGCCTACCTCGCCAGGACCCTGATCGACGGTTCCCCGCATGTCGCGGAACTGGTCGACGAGATGGTCGACGACGCCGTCGCATACATGGCCGAGGGCGAGGCGAACGGGATGCTGACGCCGACCGACGACCCGCGTGGCCGCGCCACGGTGCTCACGCTGTGGTCGTTGGGGGCGCTGGTCCTGCACGACCATGCCCAGCGGCTGTTGGGCGTCGACCTGGCGGGTGACCCCGCCCGGTCCATGGACTACTTCCTTCCGGCTCTGGACATCCTCGGCCGCGGAGTCATCACCCCGGAGGCGTTCGCACGGATCGATGAGGGCTTCCGCAACAGCAGCGACACCACCACCGACGACGAGGGCCGCGCATGAGCAGCCTGCCGAGCACCGCCACCACCACCTCGCCCCGCGGGACCGCCCCCGAGGTCGTGATCCGCACCGATGGGTTGATCAAGGACTACGCCACCGGGTCCCGCTTCCGCGAGCGCGGGGCGGTCCGGGCTCTCGACGGCCTCGACCTGGAGATCCATCGTGGTGAGGTCTTCGGGTTCCTCGGCCCCAACGGTGCCGGGAAGTCGACCATGATCCGGGTGCTGCTGGATCAGCTACGTCCGACGTCCGGCCATGCCGAGGTGTTGGGCGTCACACCGCAACGGGGCGGTCCGGGTCTTCGCGCCCGCATCGGCTACCTGCCGGGTGAGCTGATGATGAGCGGCCGGTCGACGGCCGGCGACCTGCTCGCCCACCTCGCGCGAGTACGCGGGGGCGTGGGCACCGACCGGATCCGTCCTCTCGCCGAGCGTCTGACCCTCGATCTCGACAAGCCGATCCGCGGGTTGTCGAAGGGCAACAAACAGAAGGTCGGCGTGGTCCAGGCGTTCATGCACCGCCCGGAGTTGCTGATCCTCGACGAGCCGACGTCCGGGCTCGATCCGCTGCTCCAGCACGAGTTCCTGGCGATGGTCCGCGAAGCACAGCAGGACGGTGCGACCGTGTTCATGTCGTCGCACGTGCTCTCCGAGGTGGAACTCGTCGCGGAGCGGGTCGCGATCGTCCGCCAAGGTCGCATCGTGGACCTCGACGACGTCGCGACGCTCCGCCATCACGCCGGGCAGCAGGTCGAACTGGCCTTCGCGGAGCCGGTCGATGCGGGACCGTTCCGTGGCCTGCCGGGCGTCGAGGACCTCGAGGTGGATGGTGCGGAGCTTCGTTGCCTGCTCCGCGGTGAACCCGACGCCCTGTTGAAGGTCGCCGCGCGCTATCGCGTCGTGAGGTGGTCGGCCGAGGACCGAGAACTCGAGGACCTGTTCCTGGACTTCTACCGCGTCCCGGTCAAGGGCGACGAGGAGGTCGCGCACCGTGGCCACTGACACGCCGACCCGACCGGCCCGATCGGATCGAGCCGGAGTCCTCCCACGCAGGCAGGGGCTGGCCGTCACCTCGTGGGTGTTGCGGCAGCAGCGCCGCGCCGTCGTCGGCTGGTCGATCGCGCTGGCCGCCGTCTGCGCCATCTACGTCGGCTTCTACCCGGCCATCGGCGACCAGGACATGGCCCAGCTGATCGAAGGGATGCCGGAGGGGCTGGTCCAGGCGCTCGGCTACGAGGGGATCGACACCGCTCCCGGCTACCTGGAATCGACGATCTTCTCGCTGCTCGGGCCAGCGCTGCTGCTGGTGTTCGCGATCGGGTTCGGGGCACGTGTCCTGGCCGGCGAGGAGGAGGACGGGAAGCTCGAACTCGAGCTCACCCTGCCGGTCGACCGACGACGGGTGTTGTTGGAGCGGTTCCTCGCGATGGTCGTGCAGCTGCTGGTGCTGGCCTGCGTGATGGTCGTGACGGTGGTCTCGATGGTGCTGGCGCTCGACATGGACGTCATGGTCGCCAACATCGTGGCGGGCACGCTCGGGCCGTTCCTGTTCGTGCTCGCGATGGGCACGGTCAGCCTCGGGGCGGGCGCCTCGACCGGCCGGAAGGCGATCGGTCTCGCGGCGGGTGCCGGATTGGCGGTCGCATCGTTCATGGCCGACGCGCTGGCACCGTTGATCGAGGGCGGCGGGTGGCTCGAGAACGCCAGCCCGTTCGCCTGGTACCTCGGCGGTGAGCCGCTGACCGAGGGCGTCCACTGGGCCGGGTTCGGGGGGCTGGTGGCGATCACCGTGGTGGCGCTCGCCGTCGCGCTGCCGGTGTTCGCCCGGCGGGATCTGGGCGTGTGACCGGTGAACCCGGCACGCGCTGAGCCTTCGCCACGTCCGACTCGACCGGGTGGTCGCCGGTCGATGGGTCATGTCGCCGAGCTGGGGCCGCCGGTACCCACGAGCCATGTCCTCTATGCGTGCAGATGGTGCGGATCCCGCCGCCTCCTCCGGGCCGCGCCGGCCCGAGCCGTTGGCCGCGGTGGAACGGGCTTTCAGGGCCGTGCCGGCGGTCACCGAACCGGGCCCCGGCGCGTCGGCGGCCCCCGAGGCCTCCGACGCCGCCGACGCGTCCCCGGCCCCTGCTCCTGCCGCGTGGGCGGGTTCGGCCGACCGTCGTCGCAGGGCCGCGGAGATCGGTGTCCGATCCCGCGGGCCGGCGGTGCGGCCGCCACCACCGAGCCTGGCGGGGCCGTTGCGCGCTGGCCTGGCGCTGATCCGGCTGCCCCTCGATCTGGTCGTCGCGTTGGAGTATGTGGTTCAGCAGTTGCCCTACCTCGTGCAGGACGTGCGCAGCCTGGTCAACAGTCTCTCGCGTCTGGCGCATGACGCCGACCCCGGGACGCTCGCCGACGTGATCGCCGGCTTGGCGGCGGCAGTCGACCCACGGGACGGCGCGCTGATCCGTGCACTGGATGCCGCGGCGGAGCTGGCTCGTGCGCAGGCGCGCGAGATCGACGCGCGCCGGCTCGCTGAGGGTCGGGAGCAGGGGAACCCCCGTGGCGACGGCAACGGCGATGGGAGCCACGAGGCCCGTCGCGCCCGGGGCTAGCGCCGATCGGGTGGGACCGGATCGGGGCCGTCGAGGACCTCCGCCAGGGCCTCGCGGTAGGTCTCGTAGGCCTGCCGTCCGGTCCGGCTCATCCGGTACCGGGTGGTGCTCCCGGGACCGCGTCCCGACTTCCTCACCCGGACGTAGCCGGCGTCCTGGAGCGACTTCATCTGCTTGGAGAGATCAGGAGGGGTGAGCCCGAGTCGGTCGCGGAGGTAGGCGAACTCGACCTGCTCGGCGGCGCTGAGCATCGCCATGATCCGCAGGCGCTTGGGCGCGTGGATCACGGGATCGAGTTCGGTCATCGCGCCAGGCCTGCCTCGGTCGCGAGCCGCTCCGCCTCCGAGGCGAACCGGCGCCAGCTCCGGGTGCCGGTCACGCCGAGGGTCATGCCGCACACCAGCCCCAGGAGAGTGAACGAGGGTTCGCCTCCCACCAGTGCCCACCCGAACACCGCCACCGTCAGCACGATCATGATCGCGCCACCCATCACCAGGGGGAGCAGACAGCGCCGGAGGGACGATGGCATGCCGCGCAGGCGCAGGGCCGTCACCCCACGGCGACGACGCTCGATCACCACCGCCACGACGAGCGCGATCAAACAGGCCTGGGTGATGACGAACGTCGCGAGACCCTGGCCGAGGTCATGGCTGGCCAGGAGGACGGTCAGGATCACCGCCACGGTCGGGATGTACCGACCAGAGCCGTCCACGGCGCCGTCGCGATAGACCCGGAGCCGTTCGCGTTCCAGGTGCTGCCGCGCGGCGGCCGGGCCCGGGGGCGGCCGCTCCGGTGTGTCGGTCATGGAGATGCTCCCGAGAGTCGCCGACCCGGATCGTCGAGTTGTGACGGCGAGCGACGGGTCGGCAGGCAGCGACGGCGCTACGCCTGGAGGCAACGATAGCGAGAAGTTGCAGTTAAGGAAACTGAAAGCATCGGCTGAAGGTCCCGTGCCCTGCCGTTATCTTCGGCAGCGGGACGAGCGAGGAGGCGACGTGGAACAGCGACGGATCATCCGCGGTGCCCCGGTCCCGAGCGGGTGATCCGCTCCGCGGGCATCGTCGTGGTGAGCATGGTCACGCTGTGGCTGGTCGTCGTGGTGCTCGCGGCGGTCTTCCAGCGCCAGCTGATCTACCTCCCGGATACCTCCGTGCCGACGCCGCCCCAAGACGTCGAGGAGGTGGCGCTCACCACCGCCGACGGCCTCGAGCTCGTCGCGTGGTTCCTGCCGGTGCACGGAGCGACCAGCACCGTGCTGGTCACACCGGGCAACGCCGGGAACCGCGAGCTGCGCCTGCCGCTCGCCCGCGGTCTCAACGACCGTGGCCACGCGGTGCTGCTGCTCGACTACCGCGGGTTCGGTGGCAACCCCGGATCACCGTCCGAGCAGGGGCTGCGCGCCGACGCCCGCGCTGCCCGCGAGTATCTGGGCGACCGGGACGACGTGGACGATTCGACCATCGCCTACCTCGGTGAATCCATCGGCACGGGCGTGGCGTCCGGGTTGGCCACGGAGCTGCCGCCCGCGGCCCTGGTGCTGCGCTCGCCGTTCCCGGAACTCGCGGAGGTCGGCCGATCCGCGTATCCCTTCCTACCGGTGGGCACGCTGCTGCGCGAGGACTACGCGGTGGCCGAACACCTCGAGGTCTACGAGGGGCCGGTGCTGGTGGTCGCCGGCGGGGACGACAGGATCGTGCCGCCCGAGCTGTCCCGTGAGGTCGCCGAGGGGGCCGGCGCGGAGCTGGTGATGATCCCTGGCCTGGACCACAACGATCTCGGCCTGCTCGCGGGCGAGCCGTACCTCGACGCGGTGGACGAACACCTACGCGACGCCCTCACCGCCGACGGGTGACGCGGCTCACTGGTAGTCGTTGAACCTGCCGTCGACGTGGCCGGTCAACCGGCGGTGCATGCGCGCGGCGGCCGCGTCGGTCATCTCGCCGATGTGGTCGGCGACCAGGCGCAGCACCTCGACGTCCGCGGAGGCCCGCTCGGCGGAGGCCAGCAGCCGGTAGATCGCCGGTTGCAGGTCGCGGGGGAAGATCTCCGCCGAGGGGCGCGGGCCGGTGAGCGCGTCGGTGTACAGCTCGAACAGTTCGCGAACGACACGGCGCTGGCCATGTTGGTAGGTGGCCATGCGTGGGTGCTCGATCACGAAGACCCACAGCAGGTCGCGCAACACGTCGTCGACCAGGCGGGCGTCGCGGGGGATCACCAGATCGTTGGCGTGACGCCGAGGTGGCGCACCGGCGTCACGGACCGTCACGGAGTGCACCAACCGGTTGATCAACCGTTTGCGCATCAGGCGCAGCGCGTTGCGCGATTCCAGCGAGCCGTCGAACTCGCCCGACAGGCCGTGGAAACCTTCGAACGGTCCGTTCGGTTCGGTGAACAGCCGTTCGAAGGCGTCCACGAGCTCATCGCCGGTGTAGCGGCCCGGATCGCTGGAGGAGGAGGTGGCCAGCTTGCCGCGGCGCGCGCGCCGATCCACGAGCTGCTCGGCGATGCGGGTCCTGGCCGAGGCCGATTGGGCCAGCAGCGCCAACGGCAGGGACCCGGCGAGGTAGAAGTCCTCCAGGTCATGCACGGCGTAGGCGACATCGTCGGCCCACTCCATGACCTGCGCCTCGAAGCTCTGGGTGTACCGGCGATCCTCCGGGACCGGTTCGCGGACCCACGCCGCCTGCTCGCGTTCGGTCGGGTAGAAGCACCACTTGTGGGTGCTCAGCTCACCGCGCTCCCAGGGGTACTTGATCGCGGCGTCGAGCGTCGCCCGGGTCAGGTGCAGGCCCGGTTCGGCGGTCGAGCCCGTGAGCCGCTTGGTCACCAACCGGAACGTCTGGGCGTTGCCCTCGTAACCGCCGACCGCCGCCGGATCGAGGCCCCACGCCCGCGCGGTCTCGTCGACGGTCGCCGACAGTTCCTCCTCGCCGACGTGTCCGAACGGCGCGTGACCGAAGTCGTGCATGATCGCCGCGGCCTCGACCACGTCGGGATGCGCACCGAGCTTCCAGCCCAGTCGCCGGGCGAGCTGGGCCACCTCGATGGTGTGGGTCAGCCGGGTGCGGAAGAAGTCGGCCTCGCCGGGAGCGACCACGCCCGTCTTGCCCTGGAGGCGCCGGAACGCCGTCGTGTGCACCAACCGGTCGTAGTCGCGCGCGAAGGGGTGGCGGTAGTCGGCCGGGTCGTCGCGGTCGGGGAACCGGGCCAGGTCGTCCTCGGAATAGCCGGTTGCGCGAGGATCGGCCATGGGTGGAGGGCTCCGAGGGGTCGGTGCGCGCGGAGTCTAACCCCGGTCGGTCGAGCGTCCCGGGCGCTGCGGGACGTAGCGAGCGAGCGCGTCGTGCGCGAGGCCGGCCGGGTCCTCGCGGAGCCCGTACTTGGTGGACCGGCCGGCTCCACGCAACGACACCAGACCGGCCTGACGCAGGATCGCGAGGTGGTGGTGGGCGGTCGCCTTGGCGACGTCGAGCTCGGTGGCGGCCTGGCCGAGGCTGATCGGGCCGCTGGTCATCCGGCGGAGCAACGCCAGTCGCCCGGCGTCGCCGAGCGCCTTGAAGAGTTTCAGCAGCGCAGGCGGCGGCACCTCCGAGGGCAGGGTGATGAACTCGTCGGCGACCGCGGTCGACATCACCTCGAGCCCGTCCACCCCGATGTTGCCCACGACCAGCCACGGTCGGAACCAGTAGCTCGGCAGCAGCACGATCTCCCGGATCGTCGGGTCGTCGGGCAGCTCGAAGCCGTTGGTTGCCTCGAGCACCACCGCGCCGACGTCCGCGCCATCGGCCAACTGCTGGTTGCGGTGGGCCGCGTCGCGACGGATGGGGCCCATGGCCTCCTCGGCGTTGTGGCGCCAGACCTGCTGATCGAACCGCTCCACGATGTCGAGGAGGCGCTGGCCGTACTCCGCGGGGGTCATCGTCATCAGGGTCACGGTGCCCTCGGAGCAGCAGCCTTCCGCGACCAGCGCCTCGAGGCGGCCGATCGCCGCCGGGTCGCCGGCGAGGAGGCGGTCGCGGAGGCCGTCGGTATCCGGCTCGTCGAGCTCCCGCGCGTTGTGCGCGAGCAGCACCCGCCACGGCAGTTCCGGTTCGGCGCGCATGGCCGCCAGGAACTCCTCGACGCCGGCCGGATCGGGCAGGGACGCCGCCAGCAGCGCCAGCACGAGGAAGCTCTTGTCGTCGCGTTCGTTGGGGAGCATGGCCTGGATGTCGACCATGAGGTCCTCGGGGACCTGGGCACGGAGTTCGGCGATGTGACTCGCGCCGACGTCGTACTTGTCGGGCTCGTCGTCGACGATCACGCCGATCAGGCGCAGCAGTTCGGCGGCGTCGGATGCTCGCGCCGTGACCGTCGGTGTGCCTGGGGTGGATACGGGGGTGGTGCGCAGATCGACCAGTCGCATGGATGCTCCCTGGCAACGGCGGCGGCCTCCGTCACGTTCGAGACCGGTCGAACCTATCCCACGGCGATGGTCCTGTACGGGCGCGCGCCCGAAGAGGGCGGGGATCGCGTAAGGGCGCGCACGTCGAATCGACGTGGCGAGTTTCATTCGACTTCCCTCGAAAGTATCGGGAACAACGAGTTGACATCTGTCGAATTAAATGGTTCGATAGATATCGAATGAAGCGCCACCACCGGGTCGACCCACCCAGCAGTGCCCGGCAGCGCGAGGAGAGGACCGATGATGTTCGACCAGTTCACCCACCAGGCGATCGCCGCCGACCGCATGACCGAGGCCCGCTCCGCCGCGGACCTCCACCGCCAGCGCGTCCTGCTTCGGCGCGATTACCGGTCCGTGTTGGCCACCTGGCTGCAGGGGCTGGCGATGCGTCTGGACACCCGGGCCTGCAGCCCGGTGGACGGAACCGCCCGCACCGAGCACGCGGTCGCGACCGATCGGGACCTGTGCCGGGCGGCGTAGTCGCGGAAGCCATGTCCGCGCAGGTCCGCCCGGCAGGGAGGCTCAGTCGAGGTCGCCGGCGCGGTCGGCCAACTCCGCGAGCAGCACCATCTCGGTGAGGCACGCCCGCGCGAAGTCGTCGAGGTGCAACGATTCGTCCTCGCCGTGGGCGTTGGATCCGGGATCCTCGACGCCCACGAGCAGGCAGGGCGCCCCGCCGAACGCCTCGCTGAACGGCTCGACGAACGGGATGGAGCCGCCGCAGCCGAGGGTGGCCGGCGCCCGCCCGTAGCCCGCCGTCATGGCCGCGATCGCGGCGTCCCAGGCGCCGCCGCCCGGCTCCATGACCCATGCGGGGTTGCGCTCGCCGAGTTCCACCTCGACGGTCAGACCCCACGGCGCTGATGCCAGCAGATGATCGCGCAGCGCGCCGATCGCCCGGTCCGGGTCCTGCCCGGGGGCCAGGCGGCACGAGAGCTTGGCACGCACCTCGCTGAGCAACGTGTTGGAGGCTTCGGCCACGGCGGGTACGTCCATGCCGGTGGGCGTGATCGTGGGCTGCATCCACATCCGCTCGAGCAGGGTGCGGTCCGGGTCGCCGACGAACTCCACGCCTTCGAGCATCCGGACCTCGCCGCGCAACTCGTCCGGGTCCGCCGCCAGCGCCTCCAACCGGGCGCGCTCGGGTTCGGGCAGCACCCGCACGTCGTCGGCGAAGCCCGGCACCGCGATGACCCCGCGCTCGTCGTGGAGTCCGGCGATCAGGTGCATGGTGCCGGTCAGCGCATCCGGGACGGCCCCGCCCCACATCCCGGAGTGGACCGGTTGCTTCAGGGCCCGGACGGTCACGGTGACGTCCGCCATGCCGCGCAGGGCGTAGGTCAGGCTCGGCCAGCCGATCTTCCAGTTCACCAGATCGGTCAGCACGATCACGTCGCTGGTCAACTCGTGCGCGTGGGCCGCGAGGAAACGGGGCAGGTTGGGCGAACCGATCTCCTCTTCGCCCTCGATGATCACCTTGACGTTCACGGGCAACCGGCCGCGGGTGGTCAACCACGCCCGGATCGCCGCCACGTGCGCCATGATGCCGGCCTTGTCGTCCGCGGCCCCACGCCCGTACAGGCGCCCGTCGCGCTCGGTCGGTTCGAACGGCGGTGAGGTCCAGCGGTGAGCGGTCCCGACCGGTTGCACGTCGTGGTGGGCGTAGAGCAGCACC
>PWLR01000150.1 GCA_003558435.1 Nitriliruptoraceae bacterium
GCGGCGCCGACCGGTTCACCGCTCCGCACGGTCGCCCCGAGGGTAGGTGCCACCTGTCAGGCGACGCGGACCTCGACCGCGGTCGTGCCCTCGGGCAGACCCGTCGCCGGGGTCGCGACCAGGGCGTGGTCGAACCGGTCCACCTCGGAGCAGTGCACGAGGTCCGACGGTGGTGCCCAGTCCGGCCCGTCGGGCGCGAACACCCGGCCGGCGTCCGACGTCGGCACCCGCGACACGAACGGTGCGGTATCCGGGTCCTCACCCAGGAAACGGGCGGCGATCAGCTCCGCCGCGGCCAGGTCCTCGTCTCCGTCCCGGCCCAGGGAAGCGCCGGTGATCACGAACGTGACCCGCGAGGGGGCGAGTTCCCGCAGGACGCTCGCCGTCGCACCGGCCGTGACGAACGACGCCGCGAACACCGCACCGCTGCCGAGCGTGCGCACGAGCCCCTGGGTCCCGGCCGAGGTGCGGTGCAGCACGGTGGCGCCCGACAGGTCGGGGTGCTCGGCGACCTCCGTCGGGGAGTTCCCGAGATCGAAGCCGGGGAAGGGGCGCCCGCCCTGCTCGCCGGCCAGCAGCGCGTCGGTGAGGTGGTGGTCACGGAGCCGGATCGCGTCGTCGCGTTCCTGCAGCGCCAGGATGCGGCTGACCCCGCGGGCGTAGAGCCACGGCTCGACGGTGAAGGCGCGCAGCACGTCGATCACCACGACGGCCTCGTCGGGTTCCGCGGCGGCCAGGTCGACGTAACGGACCTCACTCATGGCGAGGTGCCATCGCTCGCGCCGGCGGCGCTCGGGGCGGGCCGGCGCAGGAACGCGTCCAGGCGCTCGGCCGCATCGACCATGGCGTCGACCTCGACGTACTCGCCGCGCTGGTGGGCCTGCGCGGTCAACCCGGGGCCGTAGTTCAGCGCGGGGACGTCGATCTCCGCGAACCGTGCGACATCGGTCCAGGCCTGCTTGGCGGCCACCTCGGCGCCCACCGCGTCCACGAAGGCCCGGACCACCGGGCGGTCGAGCCGGGGCGGAGCCCCCGGAGCCCGGTCGACGATCTCGATCTCGGCCCGGTCGCCGACCCGTGCGCGGAGGTCGGCCTCGGCCTGCTCCTCACCGCGGGACGGTGCGAACCTCAGGTTGAGGTTGACCATGAACGCGCCGGGGATGATGTTGCGCACGGGCGACGACGGCGGCCGTGGGTCCGGGCCGAGGCCCGGCGTCCAGGCCTGGGTCGCCGACCAGACGTCCCGGTAGAGGATGCCGTCGATGGTCACCTCCCGGACGTGGTCGCGGTCGAGTTCGGTGAGGAACTCGCCGGCCAGCGTGAGCGCGTTGCGGCCGTGCCACGGCCGCGCCGAGTGCGCCTGCCGGCCCCGGAAGGTCAGCAGCGCGTGCAGCCCGCCGAGGCACCCGAGCTGGACCTGCCCGTCGGTCGGTTCCAACACGATCGCGAGCGACGCCTCGCGCAGCCACGGCACCCGGGTGAGCACATCGCGCAACTCGTTGGCCTCGGCCGAGCCCTCCTCGCCGGCGTAGAGGACCAGGACGAGGTCGTAGGGCGAGTCCTCGCGCAGCTGCCGGTCCTCGAAGGCGCGCATGGCGACCACGTTGCCGGCCTTCATGTCGGAGGTGCCGCGGCCCACGACCACGTCCGCGCCGTCGAGGGTCTCGACCCGGGTGTGCAGGTCGTCGTCGGTCGGTGGGACCACGTCGAGGTGGCCGACGAGCAGCACCACCGGACGGTCCGGGGCGCCCGGTCCGGTGCCCGGCCGACCGACGACCACGCTGTGGCCGACCCGCTCGACCTCTTCGCCGAGGTCGGTGTAGCGGGCAACGACCGCGTCGGCGATGGGGCCCTCGTCGCCGGTGATGCACACGTGGGCACAGTGCTCGAGGAGGCGTGTGACGAGGTCGTCGCGCAGGGTGAGGGTGGCGGTCTCGGTCGGGATGGCGGGCACGGCGGGCTCCTCAGTCGTTGGCGTGCAGGGCGGCGTTGAGCCCGCCCCAGTCGCCGGCGGCGCCCTCGCGCTGCAGGGCGATGACCTGCCCGGTCTGGGAGTCGCGGCGGAGCAGGACCCCATCACGACCGGACAGCTCCCGGGCCTTGACCACGTTGCCGTCGGGCAGCGCGACCTTGGTCCCGGCCGTGACGTAGAGCCCGGCTTCGATCACGCATCCGTCGCCGAGCGAGATCCCCACCCCGGCGTTGGCGCCGATCAGCGAGCCCTCCCCGATGCTGATGACCGCACTGCCACCACCCGACAGCGTGCCCATGATCGACGCGCTGCCGCCGAGGTCTGAGCCGTCGCCGACCACGACCCCGGCCGAGATGCGGCCCTCCACCATCGAGGCCCCCAGGGTCCCGGCGTTGAAGTTCACGAACCCCTCGTGCATCACGGTGGTGCCCGGCGCCAGGTGGGCCCCCAGACGCACCCGGTCCGCGTCGCCGATGCGCACGCCCGAGGGCACCACGTAGTCGGTCATGCGGGGGAACTTGTCGATGCTGGTCACGCGCAAGCGGTGCCCAGCCGTCTCGAGCGCGAGCCGGAGCTGCTCGAAGCCTTCCGGGTCGCACGGCCCCAGGTCGGTCCACACCACGTTGGACAGCAAGCCGAACGCCCCGTCGAGGTTCGCCCCGTGGGGTCGGATCAGGCGGTGCGACAGCAGGTGCAGTCGCAGGTAGACGTCGTGGGCGTCCACGGGAGCGTCGCCGAGGTCCGCGACGAAGGTCGCGACGGGGACGCGTTCGGTCCGCGTCGGTGCCGGGGTGGCGGTCACCGCGGTGACCCCGGCGACGGCCCGCGCGACCGGGTCGGTGGCCGCCAGCTCGCTGCCGGCCAGCACCTCGGCGTCGAGCACGTGGGTGGTGGTCCCACCATCGTGGCCGAGCGCGGCGGCGAGCGCGACCGCCCCACCGACGTCGCCGCCGGTGCCCAGTTCCGGGTACCACGTATCGAGGATCTTGCCGGTGTCGAGTGTG
This sequence comes from Nitriliruptoraceae bacterium, assembly GCA_003558435.1. Taxonomy (GTDB): domain Bacteria; phylum Actinomycetota; class Nitriliruptoria; order Nitriliruptorales; family Nitriliruptoraceae; genus PWLR01. Next base: position 2,977 of record PWLR01000150.1, read on the forward strand.
CGGGTGGCGAGGCCGATGCCGAACGCGGCGAAGGTGGTCATGGCAGAACCTCGAGGTCGGAGCGGGGGAGGTGGGGAGCCGCGCGGGAGCAACGGACCGCGCCGCGGGCGCCCGAGCCTACCGACCGCTGGGGAGGCTCGGCCGAGGTGTCCCGGGCAGATCGGGCCGCGGCCGACGGGTCGGTGCTCCCGGGGGTGTGGGCTAGTTTGTGGGCGGCACCGGAGGCAGTGTGGACCCCGAGAAAACCGACGATCCCGACCCACGTCCCGACCCACCACCCGAGGTGGGGGCGGACGGCGGGACCGACGTTCCCGCCGTGGGGACCGACGACTACGCCTACCGCTTCCACGACGGCGCCGCACCGCTCGAGGAGTTGGTCGCGGAGACGCCGATCGAGGCGGCGGCCCCGATGCGCAGCCCGCTGGCGCTGGGCGGGACGGTCCTGGCGGGGTTCGCCATGGGCATCGCGGAACTCGTGCCCGGGTTCTCGGGGGGGACCGTCGCCCTGGTCACCGGCATCTACGAACGGCTCGTCGCCAGCATCCGGCAGGGGGCACGAACCCTGTCGCTGCTGATCCGTGGCCGCCCCCGGGATGCACTCCGGGCGCTGCTGGCCATCGACTGGGCGTTCGTCACGGTCCTGCTGACGGGGATGTTCACCGCGGTGTTCCTGCTGGCCGCGACGCTCGAGCAGATCCTGGAGGAGCGACCCGCCGAACTGCGCGCGGTCTTCCTGGGTCTGATCCTCGGTGCGGCGCTCGTCGCCTCACGGCAACTGCGCGAACCCTCGGCACGCCACGGCCTGCTCGGCGTGGCATCGGCGATCGCGTTCTTCGTGCTGCTCGGTTTCGCCCGGGGAGAGATCGCCGACCCGGGGGGGCTGTGGTTCCTGCTCGGCGGTGGGCTGTCGATCGTGGCCTGGATCCTGCCCGGGGTCTCGGGCTCGTTCCTGCTGGTGGTGCTGGGGTTGTACAGCGGGGTCATCGGCGCGCTGTCGGCCCGGGACCTGGTGCCGATCGGGTTGTTCGCGATCGGGGCCCTGCTGGGGCTCGCCTCGTTCTCCACGCTGTTGAACTGGGTGCTGGCCCGCTACCACGACCTGTTGCTCGCGGTGCTCATCGGGTTGATGGTCGGCAGCGCCCGTGTGCTGTGGCCCTGGCCCGCGGACAAGGCGCTCGGTAGCGCCCAGTTGGGGGCACCCGAGGGGGCCGAGGCGTTCCTCGCCCTCGCGCTCGGCCTCACCGCGTTCGCCCTGGTCTACATGTTCGGACTGGCGGCCAGCGCCGTGGAACGGCGCCGTGACCGCAGGCGGGCGGTCAACTCGGAAGTCGGCCCGAGCTGATCGCCTCGCGCCAACGGACCACCGCCGCCTGGCAGCCCTCCACGGTCGGGACCAGGGCGAGGCGCATCCAGCCCGTACCGGCCGGCCCGAAGGCGCGACCGGGGGAGGCCACGATGCGCTCGAGCAGCAGCGCCTCGGCGTAGGCGGCGTCGTCACCCCCAGGGGCCCGGAACCAGACGTAGAAGCTGGCATCGGACCCCGACACCTCGATACCGGCCTCGTCGAAGAACCCGAGCACCACGTCCCGCTTGGCGCCGAAGATCGCGCGACGCTCGTCGACGTGGGTCTGGTCGTCCCACGCCGTGATGGATGCGGCCTGGACGAAATCCGGTGAGGCCGTCCCGATGTTGGGGCGCAGCAACTTGAGGCGGGCGATCAGTTCCGGGTCCCCGACGATCGCTCCGGAGCGGTAGCCGGTCATGCCCGAACGTTTCGACAGGGACACGAAGGCCAGGACGCCGGTCATGTCGCCGTCGCACGCCTCCAGCACGCTGGGAGCGGGCACGTCGAACCAGATCTCCTGGTAGCACTCGTCGGAGGCCAGCAGCAGGTCGTGCTCGCGGGCGATGGCCACCTGTTCGCGGTACCAGCCGAGGTCGACCGTGGCGCCCGTGGGGTTGTGTGGATAGTTGATCCACACCATGCACGCCGCGGCGAGCCGTTCCGTGGGCAGGGCACCGAGATCGAGCCGCCACCCACCCTGCGCGGTCAGCGTCACGGGATCCGACACCCCGCCGGCGAACAACGCGCCGCGGCCGTAGACCGGGTAGCCCGGATCGCCCCACAGCACCCCGCGGCGGGGGCCGTGGGCGTCGAGCACCGCCAGCGGCAGGTGGAACACGGCTTCCTTGCTCCCGGCCGACGGAACCACGTGCACGGTCGGATCGACCTCGACGCCGTGCCGCCGGGCGAACCAGCCAGCGACCGCGGCACGCAGAGCCGGTTGCCCGGCCGCGGTCGGATAGCGGCTGACCGGACCCACCGCGTCGACCAGTGCCTGACGGATCGACGCGGGGGTCGGCTCGTCCGGGTCGCCGATCGAGAAGTCGTGCAACGGTCGGCCGTCCGCACGTAGCTCGTTCGCGAGGTCCTGCAGCGACGCCAACGGATAGCCGCCCAACTGGGCGAGGGCAGGGTTCGAGGTGACCATGGGGTGAGCCTAACGGGGCACCGAAGGCCGTCATCGTCGCGGCTAGGCTCCGCCGCATGGACGCCTCCTCACGAACCATCCTCGTACGGTGTACCGGCCGTGATCGGCCGGGCATCACCGCCGGGTTGCTCGGCGTGCTCTCCGAGGCCGGGGCCGAGCTGTACGACATGGAACAGGTCGTGGTCCGTGAGCGGCTCACCCTGGATCTGCTGATCGGGTTGGAGACCGGCGACGACGTGCTGAAGGAGTTGCTGTTCCACGGCTGGGAGCACGGGTTGTCGCTGGATTTCGAGGTGGTGGAGGGTGCGTCCACGCGCGCGAGCAAGCCACGGTCGGTGGTCACCGTCATCGGGATCTCGTTGCCTCCGGCGGCGTTGCAGGCGGTGACCTCCGCGATCGCGGACGGTGGCGGCAACATCGACCGGATCGTGCGACTCTCGCGCTATCCGGTGGTCTCGTTCGAGTTCGTCGTCGTCGACGGGGACATCGACGCGATGCGCACGCATCTGGTGGATGCCTCGGCCGCCCACCACGTCGACGTCTCGATCCAACGTGAGAGCCTGGAGCGACGTGCCAAGCGATTGGTCGTGCTGGACGTGGACTCGACCCTGATCCAGGACGAGGTGATCGAACTGCTGGCCCGTCGGGCGGGCTGTGGCGACGACGTCGCCGACATCACCGCTCGCGCCATGGCGGGTGAGCTCGACTTCGCCGCCTCGCTGCGCGAACGGGTGAGCCGACTGGCCGGTACCCCCGCAAGCGTCCTCGACGAGGTCGGCGACGCGGTCCGTCTCACCCCGGGCGCCCGGACCTTCGTCCGCACGCTGAAGCGGCTCGGCTACAAGGTGGCGATCGTCTCGGGCGGTTTCACCGCCGTGACCGATCGGCTCGCGGCCGACCTCGGGATCGATCACGCCGTCGCCAACGTGCTCGAGGTGGTCGATGGCCTGATCACCGGACGGCTGACCGGCGAGATCGTCGACCGGGCGGGCAAGGCCGAGGTGCTGCGCCGCATCGCCGCGGCCGAAGGCATCCCACTGGAGCAGACCGTGGCGGTCGGTGACGGGGCCAACGACCTCGACATGCTGGCGGCCGCCGGGCTGGGCATCGCGTTCAACGCCAAGCCCGTGGTTCGCGCCCAGGCCGACACGGCCGTCTCGGTGCCCTACCTCGACGCGATCCTGTTCCTGCTGGGGATCCGGCGCGACGAGGTCGAGGCCGCCGACGCCGACGACCCGTCGTTCCTGCGCGAAGGGCTGGTGCCGGTGCCGGGGACCCCGCCACTGTGAGTCCGTCCGCTGGTCCCGGGATCGTGCGACCCACCGGTGTGCGCGCCGGTGGGTCGGCGAGCTAACGCGTCGACGGGGGCTCGGGCACCGGGCTCTGCTCCCAGACCACCTCGGTCCCGAGCATGCCGGCCAGGTCGGTGAGCTCGACCGAGGGTTCGTCCCTGCGTGCCCGGCGGTGCAGGTCGCAGGTGGGTTCGAGCGTGGCCCAGGGTTCCCGCCCACCGGGGGTGGTCCGGGACAGCACCGACACGCTGTAGGCGTACTGGGCCGGGGGCACGGCGGCGAGGCCGGTAGCCCGCTGCGTGTCGCCGAACCGGGCGCACGAGGCGCAGATCGTGGGTACCGCGACCCGGAGCACCCGCTGACGCTGCGCGCGGTACCCGAGCTCGTACTCGAGTACCGAACCGGACAACTCGACGTCCAAGCGCACCGTGGTCGCCCGCTGCATGCGCTCGCTGGTCCGGAACACGTGACTCTCGACCTCGGGCCGTAGCGCGTAGAACCCGCAGTCGCAGCCGTCTGCCGGTCGCTGACACCCGCGAGGACAGCGAGCGTCGTCCTCGACGTCGTAGCGCCCACCCAGGGTCAGACCGGACAAGGTCGCACTCCGCCCGTCGGGCGAGACACGGAGCCGGGCGCGCTTCACCGCGCGGATCGGGTCGTCGATCTCGGCTTCGGGTACCCCGATCCAGCGGTGCCGACGGACCCGACGGCGGAGCAGTCGGACCGCGAGGTCGAGCAGCAGTGGAAGGGTCGCGAGACCGACCAGGATCACGAATGCGAATACCGTGTTCACCGTCTCCGGCATCCCTGTCGTCGGAGGTCACCGGGATCCCACCCGGATCCGTGCGGTCGTGCTCCCGGTCCGCTGAGGCGCGGCTGCGACCGGAGGTCGTCGCGAAGTCGTCGCGGCCCATCCGGCATCGATCGTACGCCGCGTGGGTGGGAACCGCACGGGCCCCCGGCCCCCGCCGGTCGGGTGCCGCGCTCGGATCGGCGGGCGCGCAGCCGACGTGGGATCCGCGGCAGCGAGGCCGCGGTAGTCACCCGTGGGACGGTTCGAGACCGCCGCCACCGCGTCGCTGACGTTCCCGCGTCCGGTGAGCGCGTGGCCGGGCAGCTACAACTGGATGCCGCGGGTCAAGGCCCCATCGATCAGCAGGTTGGCGCCGGTGGTGAAGCTCGACACCGGACTCGCCAGGAAGATCACCCCTGCCGCCATCTCCGCGGGCGTACCCATCCGACCGGTCGGATTGAGGCCCATGGCGGTGCCGAACAACTCCGGGTCACCGGCTTCGATGGATTCCCAGACCCCGCCGGTGAAGTAGGTGTTGCCCGGCGAGACGCTGTTGGCGCGGATGCCCTTCGCGGCGAGCTGGAACGCCAGGCCCTGGGTGTAGCCGAGGATGGCGGTCTTCACCGTGCCGTAGGGGCCGGACGCGAAGTCGACCTCGCGACCGGACACGCTGGAGATGGTGACGATCGAGGCCGCATCGCTGGCTTCCAGGTGGGGCATGGCCGCCTTGACCAGTCGCACGGTGCCCATCAGGTCGACGTCGATCGAGGCCTGCCAGTTGTCGTCGGTGTCGGGGATCGCCAGGGCGCTGACGTTGCTGACCACGATGTCGATGGCGCCGAACCGCTCGGCGCAGTCCGCGACCCAGTCGGCGATCGCCTCGCCGTCGGCGACATCCAGGGTCGTGCCGACGATCCGTGCGTCGCCGCCCGACAACTCGGCCTCCGTGGCCTCGACCGCCTCACGGGTGCGCGCACAGAAACCGACGTTGGCGCCCTCGGCCAGGAAACCCTCGACGATGGCCCGGCCGATACCCCGCGTGCCCCCGGTCACCAGGGCCGTGCGACCCGTGAGGCGTAGATCCATGGTGTCTCGCTCCTCGTGATCGCCGGGGGATGGCCGGTCGGATGGGATGTCGGTTCGGACTGAGGTCTTGCTGAGGTCTTGGACTGAGGGGACGACGGCTGCGGCCGGTGGGGTGGCTACAGCTCGGCGGCCCGCCGGCGGAGCGCGGCATGGACGCCGTCGTAGGGGCTCACGGGCGGGAGCAGCGACCTCCGCGCCTTGACCACCACGCTGTAGTTGGCGTCCACCACGTTGGCGACCGGCACCTCGGTGATCTGCGACAGCAGCTGGTAGGCATCCATCGGGTGCAGGTCGTAGAGTTGCTCGAACCAGCGGACCATCTCGACCTGGGCGATGCGCCAGGAGTCCTCCATCGGCCGCGACGAGCCCACGGCCATCAGCTGGTCGTCGTTCTCCAGCCGGGGCCACGCCGGGGCGCCGCCCTTGATCAGCTCGACGATGATGGTGCTGTCCATGGCGCCCTCGACCGCGGTCCCGCACGCCTCGCCCTCGCCCTGGCGGTAGTGACCATCACCGAGCGAGAACATCGCCCCCTCGACGTTGACGCCGAGGTAGATCGTGGTGCCGGGCCTGGCCTCGGGCGTGTCCATGTTGCCCCCGAAGCGCTCCGGGACCAGCGACGAGCGCACCTCGCCGCCGGGGGGTGCCACGCCGATGGTGCCGAGCATCGGCTCGATGGGCAGTTCCACGGTGAAGTCGCCGAATCGGGCTTCGAAGCCCACGGTGTTCCGCGTGCGGTCGACGTGGTAGATCCAGGTGGTGTCCGGCAGCGCGTCCTGGAGCGAGGCGGTGCGGTCGGTGCTGGTCAGGCCACCGAAGAACGGGATCGCGGCCGAGGCACCGAAGTCCCGGGCGGGGGTCAGCTCGACGATGTGGATCGCGAGCGTGTCGCCGGGTTCCGCGCCGCGCACGTGGAACGGCCCCGTCTGGGGGTTGACGTAGCGCAGGTCGACCTTCTCGGTGGACAGGTCGTGCACCGAGCGCAGCGCGTGGTTGAAGGCGTCCTCGGACCACAGCCGCAAGACCGATCCGGGCTCGACCGTCATCACCGGCGCGGCACCGCCGAACGTGTAGGTGTACTGCTCGAACGTCGGCTTGAAGCTGATGTCGTCCATGCGACCGAGACTAGGCTCGGTCACGACCCCGGGCAATGGGCCGATGGCGACGGGTCACGACGCGGAGATCCCGGGGCGGTACCGCGCCCGGATCCGCTCAGGAACCGACCACGGCCTCGAGTTCGCGCTGCAACCTCGCCGCGAGGGTGGCGCCGTCCTCCTCGCCCAGCAGTGCCGCCTGGAAGCCGGCGGCCAGCACGGGCGAGATCTCGGAGTAGCGCGGGGAGACGGGTCGGATCCGGGCGTTCTCGACCGCCTCGCGACCCACGGCGAGCACGGGCTGCTCGGCCGCCAGGCTCTCGTCGGCGTACAACGCCTCCAGGGTGGGCAGGAACGCGCCATCACGGGCACGGATCCGCTGTTGTTCCTCGGCGGCCATGTAACGGATGAACTCCCAGGCGGCGGCCTCGTCCTCCGTCCCGTCGGCGATCATGAGGTTCCACCCCCCGAGGGTGCTGAAGGCGGGGTCGCCCTCCCGGGCGACCGGGAGGGCGGCGGCTCCGACCTGGTCGGGCTCCAGATCGCCGGCCGTGGCGATCGCCACGGCCAGTGGCCAGCTGCGCAGGAAGACCGCATCGCCGGCGGCGAACACCTCGTCGCTCTCCACCTCGCGGAAGGCGGTGACCTCGCGGGGGGCGGTGCCGTCCTCGACCAGACTGCGCGCGTGATCGAGTCCCTCGGCGGTCCGGGCGCTGTTGATCACGATGACGTTGGGGGCCATCACGCTCTCGCCGAACGATCCGGCGACCGAGGCCTGCGTCGTGAGGACCCGCCCCCCGAAGCTCCAGATGTGTTCCAGGAGGTTCGCGACACCGCCCTCGTAGTCGGCCCCCTGGAAGACGAAACCGGCGGGGACCTCCGTGGCATCCATCACCGTGGAGGCCATCTCGCGCAGTTCGTCCCAGGTTCCGGGTGGTGCGTCGTAGCCGGCATCGGCCAGCAGGTCGGCGCGGTAGAGCAGGACACCGGCATCGGTGTACCAGGGGATCCCGTAGGTCCGTTGCCGGTAGCTGGCCGAGAGACGGGCCGCGGAGACGAACTGTGCCGGGTCGTACTCCTCGCGCGCACGGGTGGTGAGGTCGGTGACGAGACCGTTCTCCGCCAACTCGCCGGTCCAGATGACGTCCGCGCCGAAGACGTCGATGTCGCTGTCACCGGCCTGGAGTTCGTCGGACAGCACCGCGAAGTACGCATCGGACTCGCGCGGCATCTCGCGCCACTCCACGGTGATGTCGAACTCGTTGGTCTCGTTGAACGTCTCGATGATCGGCCCCAGGGTCTCGCTCTCGTCGGGACCGAACGCGAAGGTGAGCTCGGCCGGGCCGGGCTCGTCGTCGGCGCAACCACTGAGTCCGGCGACCACCGCGACCACCAACACGGTCGTGAGGCGGAGCAGGTTCCGTGCAGAGCCGTCGCGGACCGGCCGGTCACCGATCATCACCAGTACCACCCCACGATCACGGCGGTCAGGGCCAACAACCCGATCGACTGGATCCGGTAGTTCTGCCACCAGGGTGTGCCTTCGAGGTCGCGGGTCTCCTCGCGCCACAGCTTCGGGGTCCACACGAGGTCGTCGACCCGCTCGTAGTCGGGTGCGGGGGTCAGCAGGCTCAGCCCGATCAGGACCCCGATGCTGATCGCGAACGAGATGCCGGAGGCGTAGAGGAACTGCAGGTCGAACACGCCCTGGATCTCGTTCAGGATGAAGAACACCACGCCGATCAGGATGCCTCCCAACAGCGTGACGAACGCGGCCACGCCGTTGGCGCGCCGCCAGAAGATGCCGACCAGGAAGACCGCGACCACCGGTGGGACGGTGTAGGACAGCACCGACTGCAGGTACTGCCACAGCGACGGGAAGTTCTCGATCTGCGGGGCCCAGGCGACGGAGACCACCATCACGACCCCGGTCGTGATGCGCCCGATCTGGACCAGCGCCGCATCACTGGTGCCGGGGCGGAACTCGCGGACGAAGTCCATCGTCACCAGCGTCGACGAGGAGTTCAGGATCGAGTCGACGCTGGAGGTGATCGCGGCGACCAGAGCCGCGAGGATCAGCCCCCGGATACCGATCGGCAACAGGTCGAACGCGAGGGTCGGGAACACCAGGTCCGGGTTGGGCAGGTCCGGGTAGAGCACGATCGCCATCGTGCCCGGGAAGATCATGATCCAGAGGATCGACAGCTTCAGGAACCCCGCGAACAGCGAGCCCCACCGCCCGTGATCCAGGCTCTTGGCGCCCAGGGTGCGCTGCACGATCAACTGGTTGGTCGTCCAGAAGTAGATCCCGATGATCAGCACCCCGGTGAACAACCCCGGCCAGGGCAGGGCGGGATCGTCGATGGGTTGGATGATGCTCAGGGCACCGGCCGGCGCCGCTGCCTCCATCGCCTCCCAGGACGGGATCTCGCGCCACGTCAGGAAGAAGATCAGGGCCCCGCCGAGGATGAGCACCACGGCCTGGATCGAGTCGCTGATGACCACGGCGCCGAGCCCGCCGAAGATCGTGTAGACGCCGGCAAGCAGGGCCAGCGCCGCGACATGCACCCACAGGGGTGGTCCCGGGAACAGCGTCCGCGCGACCAGGCCGCCTGCGTACAGGGCCGCGGCGGCGTCGACGAACATGCTCATGAACACCAGGAACCCGGCGAAGGTCGTCCTTGAGCGCCGGTCGTACCGGCGCTCAAGGAACTCGGGCATCGTGAACACCTCCGACCGCAGGTAGAACGGCAGGATGAAGAACACGAACAGCACCAGGATGACCGCGGCCATCCACTCGTAGCTGTAGACCGAGATCCCCGAGTTGTAACCCGCTCCGGCGAGTCCGACGAAGGACGCCCCGGACATGTTCGTCGCGAACAGCGAGAACCCGATGAGTGGCCAGACGAAGTTACGGCCGCCCAGGAAGTACTCGCTCGAGTCCTTCTCGCCCCGGGTCAACAGCAACGGGATCAGCCGGCTGAGTACGAGGTAACCCACGAGGATGCCGATGTCGAGCGCGCCGACCTCGAAGGTCTCGGTCATCACGGTCTCCCAGCGTCGGCCCCTACGGGCCACCGTCCACCGTTGCCGGCGCCCGCCCCGTCTCCGGCGGGCGCGACCCGACGATAGACCTCGCGATGGGCGGCCTACCGGGCCACAACGGACATGACCTAGCCGAAGCGAACTGGCGTGCGGTCGTGGTAGACCAGGCCATGCCCGCACCACGCCCGCCCGACACCTCTCGTTCGCAGGACGAGGTGATCCGCCAGCTGTTCCAGGTGGCCGGTCATACGAGCATCCCTGCCGAGATGCAGGACGCCGCCGCCGGGGGACGCTGGGTCGAGGCCGCGGAGGGGCTGCTGGGTGCCGAGGTGACCGGTGGCCCGGTCGCGGTGGAGAGCGGCGTGCTGCTCGTGATCGGGCGGGACGGGCGCCCGCAGGATCTGCTCGGACCGGGCCGCCGTGCGGCGCCGAACGCGACGCAGACGTTCCAGCCGTTGGTGCCGAGTCGGTTGCTCGTGCTGCCGGACGATCTGACGGAAGCCCTGGTGTGGCCGGGGGCGCCCGAGCCGGGTCCCGTCTCGTGGTCGCGATCGCTGGAGCGTGTCATCGACCTCCCGGGGCTCGTCGTCGATGCCGAGGTGGAGGCGGAGGAGGTCGCGCATCGCCTCATCGCCGCCGGCCGGACGACGGCTGCCGTGACCGGGAAGGAGTTCCCGGCAGCGGTCGAACTCGCGACGTTGGCTTCCGCCGGCCGGCGACCCGTCGGTGAGCTCGCGATCGACGTGCCGGTCGTCGACGCGGAGGCGCCCCTGATCGAGGTGCTCACCGCCCTGATCACGGCGGGCACACCGCTCGCGGCGCTCGTCAGTGCCGATGTCCCCGTCGGTGCGCTCGCGCTGGACGAGCTCCCGTTGCCGGTGGGCGCCGGGACCCGCGCGGCGTGCCACCGTGCGGGGCGCTCGCCCGGTGAGGGCATGACCGAGCTGACCGCGAGCGTGCCGGTCGTGGCCCTCGAGCTGCTCGACGCCGGCGCCGAGGCCTCCTCCATCGCGCGAGCACTGACCGCGATCACCGTGCAGGCCATCCGGTGCGTGGTCGAGGTGGTCGTCGCCGAGTTGGGCGAGGTCCCGGCACCCTTCGCGTTGCTGGCGTTCGGGAGTGTGGCCCGCGGGGAGGTGTTGCCGGACAGCGACCTCGACACCGGCCTGGCCTGGGACGAGCGGGCCGGGTCCGACGCCGAACCCCAGGTCGCGCGACTGGCCGAGCGCACGATCGAGGTGCTCCGCGACCTCGGTCACCGGATCGATCCGAGCGGGGTGTCCGCTGACCGCGATACGTGGCGACGGGACCTCGCCGGCTGGCGGGAGGCCGTGGCCACCTGGACGGACCCGACCCGTCGCTCCGAACTGATCGGCGCCGGGATCGCCTTGGACGCCCGCACGGTGGCCGGGGAGCTACCTGCCGACGAGCGGCTCCGCGAGGCTCTGCGGGAGCGCCTCGGGCAACCTGCCGCGCTCACGAGCCTCGCCGCGGACGCGCTTCGGCGGCCGGCTCCCCGGCTGCTCGCCCGGCGCACCGGCTGGCGCTCCGAGCAGCTCCGCCGTCGTTTCGACCTCAAGCGCGACCTGGGCGCACCGATCGTCGACCTCGCGCGGCTGCACACGCTGGACCACGGCGGCCCGGCGGTGTCGACCCTGGAGCGACTCGCCTCGGCAGCCGACCGGGGATCGCTCGACCCGCGGCTCGCGGTCGCGCTTCGGGACGGGTTCGATCTCGCGCTGCGCATACGGCTGGCCAGATCCGTGGGCCGGGCGCCCCCGGTGGCGGACCCCGAGCTGGGGATCGCGCTCGCGCCGGCGATCCGCGCGCTCGCCGCTGCCCAACGCCAGCTGCGGGTGCGCTACGGCGTCGCCGGTCGCTGAGCGGAGGTGCCGGAGATGGGAGCCACCGGGGGGATCAGTGGTCCGTGTGTAGTCGGCACACGATCGGCCACAGCTCGTCGTCGTCCGGGCGGTAGCCGGGCGGCGGCGCGGCGAAGGGCTCGTCGCGTATCCGTGGGTCACGCAGCTTGCGCACGGTGTACAGCCGCCAACCGGCGGGGCCTCCCGACCGGCTGACGCCGCCCACCTGGAAGGCCCGTAACGACAGCCGATCGGTCGTGCGGTGCAGGCCCAGGACGGCGGGTTGCACCAGCCGCATCTCACCCTCGTAATCGAACGACAGCAGACGCCGGCGTTCGATGGCCTCACAGATGACGGCATCGATCCCGCGGCCGCGAACGTCGGTGGGCATGGCGTCCGCTCCGGGCGTGGTGGCCGAGGGTCGTGGTGAGCGACACCCTGCACGCCCCCATCCGGCTCGACGGCGAGGTTGCTGGACGGTCGGACCCGTTCCTGCTCCGTGCCGATGCGGCTTCGATCGGTGTCGCGGTCTACGGCGCCTCGAGTTCCAACCACCGCTCGAGGACGTCGGTGCGCCGGACGGTTCGCATCCCGGCACGCCGGTAGAGCGCGACCGCTCCGTCGAGCGTCACGTCATCGACCTCCAACGCCACCCCGGTCAGGCCCCGGGCGCGGAAGGCGGCGAACGCGGTGCGCAGCAGTGCCATGCCGATGCCGTGTCGGCGCCAGCCCGGCACCACCCCGAGATCACGTACCCACCCGTCCTCCGGTGCCACCTCGGTGCCTGCCCGGCAGATCGCCAGACCGACGACCTCGTCGTCGTGTTCGGCGAGCAACACCAAGCCGGGGTCGAGCTCCGGGTACCGGCGCAGACGGTCGTCGAGGAAGTCCTCGAGATCGAGCGGTAGGTGGGTCGGAACGTCGGCGAACGCGGCCTGATGGGTCTCCCAGAGCACCTGCTCGTCCTCGCCGGGCCGGAACGGACGACAACGGACCCCCGACCGCCACACCGCCGCCGGTGGTGGCGCGTGGAGATCGAGATGCAACTCGAGCAGGTGGCGCACGGGGGTGAACCCGTGCGAGGCGAACCAGGCGCGGGCGCGATCGTCCCCGTCCTCGAGCGAGGTCCGCAGCAGCGCCCCGGGGCGGCCGGCATCGCGGGCGGCGAGCCGGGCGCGGTCCTCGGCCCGTGCGAGCAGGAAGCCGGCCAGGCCGTGGGACCGCCACTCCGGATGGACGGTGCCCTCGGCGTGCAGGTCGAGCTCGCCGGTCCACGGATCGACGAACGCCTCGAAGGCGGCGTAGGCGACCGGGCCCGGCTCCGTCCCCTCGTGCTCGATGAGCAACGCCTCGTCGAAGCTGTCCAGCCCGAGCCATCGGAACCGCAGGTCGTCGGGACGGACGGGCGCTGACGCGCCCCGGGCGCGGGACGTCGCGGCGTGCAGCGCTGCGACCCGATCGAGATCGTCCCACCCCGGCCGTCGGAGTCGGAACCCGGGCGGGGCCGGACGGAGGGTCGCACGCGCGTGGTCGTCGGCCATCGTGACAGCTTAGGTCCACTACCCTCCGCGGCTGCTGTTGCCCGCCCCTTGCTCGAAACCGGAAGGTTGCCGTCGTGGCCCGTGTCACCGTCTACCACCTGACCCTCCCCAAGCGTCTGCCGCTGATCGAGGAGGATGGGCTCCGTACCCGCGCCGATCTCTCATCGCTCTACGGACCCCCCGGGGTGTTCGACGCGGCGGCGCCAGGCACCTTCGCGCACGGCAAACGGGTCTCGGGTTGGACGTCGCTCGACCATGCCAGGACGCGGGTCGACGAGCTCGGGGGTGGTTTCGTCAGCTACTCGGTCGATCCGGCCAAGACCCTGGCCAACCGCGCATCTCTCCGCGACGGGGACCCTGGGGCGTACTGGGCCTCGACCAGGCCGCTCCGGGACTGGCTCGCCGACGGTGAGCTCCCGGAGGACCTCGAGGTGCATCAGAACCTGCCGGTACGGGTCAAGTACCTGCGATTGCACGCTCCGCTCGTCACCGAGGAACAGCTCGGTGGCTACGCGCCGCTGGTCGCCGCGGTGGCGGACGAGGATCGACTGTCGGCCAAGGCGCTGATGCATCTCGCGATCCTGGCCTCCGACGGCGACTTCGACTCCGAGGCGTTCACGGCGGCCTGCGCCCTGGCATGGCGGGACGAGCCGGACCCGGACAACATCGTGCGCGAACTGGTGGAGATGGACCCGGACAAGGTCGCCAGCGCCGCGCTGGCCGAACACGGCGGAGCCAGCCCGGACACGACGCTGCGTCTGCGCGAGGTGCTCGACGAGACCCGCGAGTGGGCCGAGGCCAACGGCATGGACCACGGCCAGGGGATGTTCTCGCGTACGGCCGTCATCCTCGACGACCTGCCGGACCACGTCGCCTGATCAGCGGTGCCCGGGCCTGCCGGGCCCTGTGCGTTACAGGCTCACGATGTTGAGCTGCGCGACGCGAGGGGGATCGGCGTCGCCCCCGAGCTCGAAGCGCACGCGCTGACCGATCCGCAGCTCCTGCAGGCCCGAGGCGGTGAACGCCTCACGATCGAAGCTGTGCTCCACGAGACCGTCGTCGAGCAGGGAGCCCGCTCCGGTACGGGGGTCGAAATCCCTGATGGTGCCCTGCGGCATCGCGGTCTCCTCGCGGATCGGTGCGCGGTCGGGCAGGATAGCTGTGGCGGTGGACGGTCCGGTGCAGGCACCGGGCGAGTGCCGCGGCACCGAACACGATCACGGACATGTCCGTGGACAGGAGCCCTGGTGACCCCCCGCCCCGATGAACCACTCCGACGGCCCGAGGATGAACCCGGCGACGGACCCGGTGATGAACCCGGGGAGCGCTCACCGCCGGAGCGAGGCGGGTCGGGGTCCTCCCCGATGGGTTCGAGCGAGAACGCCGAGGGTGGCCGTTCGACACCCGGGCCCTCCGAAGAGCCGCAGCCCGCCGAGCCGGTCGCCCCCGTGCGCGAGCCGACGCCGTTGACCCAACAGGTCGGACGCGTGGTCATCGTGCTGCTTGCGGTGCTGTTCGGCGTCTTCGCGGTCGACAACAGCCAACCCGTCGACTTCTCGTGGGTGTTCGGCGAGAGCCGGGTGGCGCCCGACGGCACGGGTGGTGTGCCGCTGATCGTGCTCCTGGTGGCAGCGGCCGCGATCGGCGCCGCGTTGGGGGCCCTGATCGAGTGGCAGTTCCTGCGGGCACGTCGCGCGCGGCGCGCTGAGGGGGAGCGCGACTGACCCGCGCCGGGTCCGGGGTTCCGGTCCGTTCGCGGCGGGCTCAGCCCGCGCGCACCGCACGGCCCAGCACGCTCGGCAACACC
>PWLR01000180.1 GCA_003558435.1 Nitriliruptoraceae bacterium
AGCGGCGCGGCAAAGGCCTCCTGGGTGCCTGTCAACGTCTCATCCAAGACCAAGCTCCGCCAGCCCACGCCCACGAGCAGGTTGCAGGTCCTGAGTAGGTTGCAGGTTCTGCATACCCCATAAACCCGGTAGGAGGGCGAATAGGGCCCTCTCGGGAGTCGGCCACGGAGTAGTCCGCCGGTTTGTAGGGGTCTTGGGCCCGTTATCGGCCTGGCTTCGTTCCCAAGACCCTTCCAGGACCCGGGGCGCGCGCTGGTGGTTAGGGTGATCCTGGCGCCGCGTTGATGCCAGTACGTGCTTCAAGGGCAACATCCAGACGGAACAGGAGGCCTCTCCTCGGGACCTCCGTCTGCTCGGACGCACGGCTGGACGCCGTGCTCGGGTCGATGTCTCGGAGGGCGTCGCAGCGTGTCGGCCGCGATCGGTCCGACTCCTTGCAGCTCGAGCGGATCGGGACGCGAGTCAGTTAAGAGCCGGCGCAGCGCCCGTTCGTCCGTTTGGGACTCAGATGCCGCCGCGTCGTTTGAAGCGCGTCTGGATCCGGGCCATGCGGCTTCTCGGCTGATCGGCTGGCGCCGTGGCCGGTTCCATGCCGGTGGTGGGGACGCCCTCGCGCGCCGCGCCGACGTTACGGGTGGTGCGCAGTGGTACCTCGGGCAGCAGCAGCATGAGGATGAACGCGAGCAGGGCGAGCGGGATGGCGGCCATGAACACCAGTCCTACCGCCCCGGAGAACGCATCGACGATCACATCTCGTACCGCGGGCTCTAGCGCCAGGATCGTCTGGGGGCTGCCCTGCAGCGCGGACGGGTCGATGTCGAGGTTGTCGGGCAGGTCGACGCTCAGCCGGGCGGTGAGGCTGGAGGCCATGATCGCGCCGAACACCGCGGTGCCGATCGAGCCGCCTAGCGACCGGGTGAAGTTCACGGTCGCCGTCGCCACCCCCAGGTCTGCGACCGGCGCATCGTTCTGGGCGACCAGGATGAGGTTTTGCATCACCAGCCCGAGCCCGACGCCGAGCACGCTCATGAACGCCCCAGCCTCGAACCCGGTGGTGGATGCATCCATGGTGGCGAGCAGGCCCAGCGCGCCTGCCATGAGCAGGGTGCCTACGAGCGGGAAGATCTTGTAGCGGCCGGTCCGGGTGATCAGCCGTCCGGAGATCACCGAGGAGACGATCATCCCACCCATAAGCGGGGTCATCAGCAGACCCGCCTGGGTCGCGCTGGCACCGGTCACCACCTGCAGGAACACCGGAAGGAACACGATCGCGCCGAACATCGTCGCGCCGATCAGGAAACCACTGGCCGAGACCAGACTGAACGTGGACGAGCGGAACAGCCGGGGCGGGATGATCGGTTGGGAGCCGGCGAACTGGCGGAGCACGAACAGCAGACTGAGCAGGACCCCACCGAAGCCCAGCCCGAGGATCATGGTCGAACCCCAGGCGTAGAGGTCGCCGCCCCAGGCGGTGACCAGCAGCAGCGAGGTCACCCCGGCCACCAGCAGGGCGGCACCGAGGTAGTCGATCGACTGCTCGACGCGGCGGCGGGGCAGCTTCAGGGCCTTGTTGGTGACCACGAGCGCGACCAGGCCGATCGGCACGTTGACGAAGAACGCCCATCGCCAGTCCACGTGATCGACGAAGAAGCCACCGATCAGCGGCCCGGCCACCGATGCGAAACCAAAGACCGCACCGATGTAGCCCTGGTAGCGGCCGCGCTCGCGCGGCGAGAGGATGTCGCCGATGATGGTCATGACCAACGCCATGACCCCGCCGCCGCCGACGCCCTGGACCGCGCGCGCACCGATCAGCATCGGCATATCGACCGCGAAGCCGGACAGCAACGAGCCCAGCAGGAAGATCACGATCGAGGCCTGGAAGATGCGTTGCCGCCCGTACAGATCCGACATGCGGCCAAACAACGGCGTCGCCACCGTGGCCGCCAGCAGGTAGGCGGTCACGATCCAGGCGATCAGTTCGACTCCGCCCAACTCGCCCGCGATCGTGGGCAGCGCGGTGGCCACGATCGTCTGACCGATCGCCACCAGAAACAGGCCGGTGAGCAGTCCGCTGAGCACCACCAGGATCTGACGGTGGGTCATCACCCCCTCGTCGGATGGCCCGGGCGCCGCGGGGTGTGCCTCGTGGGCAGCGGTCATCGGGAGCGTTCCTCGGCTTCGAAGGCATCGACGATGCGCTCGAGGCCGGTGGCGATGGTGGTGATGTCGCCCTCGTCCCAGTCGCCAAGAACCCGGGCCAGATGGGCCCGACGGGCATCGCGGACCCGACACAGCACGCGAATCCCCTCTTCGGTCGGCCGATAGCGCCGGGCACGACCATCGTCGGGGTCGGTGGTCGCCACGACGTAACCGCCCTCGACCAGCCCCTTGACGTGCCGGCTCACCGTGGAGACCTCGAGGCCGAGCTCTGACGCGAGGTCCGACAGGCGACCACCGTCGAGCTTCGCGACCCGCACCAGGGTGATGTAGGCAGCGCGATCGAGATGGACGCCGGCCTCGCGTCGGGTCGCCTCGCCCGCTGTAGGCAGGAACGCGCGGCGGAGCAGGCGCGTCAGGGCGCGTTCGAGGTCCGCGTACGGGGAGAGGTCATCAGTCATGCAGCAACGCTACGGCACTTGCTTGCAGACTGCAACTGTATGGTATCGGCCGCCGTGACGGTCCCGTAGCGACGCACGCGGTTCGAGGTCGGGGGCGGTATCGCCGCAAAGTCTGGCCCCGAGATACATGCCGAACAGACCTCCACGCAAGTATCCAGGGACTCGACATGGCTAGCCTGCTGAGCCTTCGGCCGGAACGGATGACCACCCAGTGCCCGCGATGCTGATGTAGCTCCGGTCGGATCATTCGCCGATCAGCGAGGTGCTGCGGCGCCAGCTCAACGTGTGGCGGTCGCCTTCAGGTCTGCCGGGCTCGACGCACGAACACCGATGTCCACGTCCGGGCGACGTCCGCCGGATCCGGCAGTTAGGTCTGTGTAGTGGTGGTTCTTGGTCTCCTCCTCTTCGGCGCGCTGATCGGTGCGTTGGCCCGGGTCGTTCTGCCCGGGAGACAAGATCTGTCCGGCAGCGCGACGGTCCTCGCGAAATTCCTCGGGGCCGGCACCGTCGGGGCAGCGGTCGGTGCGTTCACCGACGGCTGGTTCGTCTGGGAGGGACCTTCGCTGCTCGGATCGGTGTTGGGTGCCACAGGGTTCGTCCTGCTCGCTGAGTGGGGCAACCGACGTTTGCGGGCCCGTCGCGAGCAGGTACCCACCGGAGAGCTGCTCTCTCGTGGCGAAAGCGCGCGCGTCGAGTTCAAGAGCAGCGCCCGCTACAACGTCCACACCAGCGACAAGGCCCCACGCCTCGAACTTGCCATCGCACGAAGCGTCGCGGGCTTTGCGAACAGTTCGGGTGGCACCCTGCTGATCGGGGTCGACGATGCCGGTCAGGTACTGGGCCTCGACCATGACCTCAAGCTGGTGAAGGGCGGTGACCTGGATCGCTACGAACTCTGGCTGCACGATCTGCTCGAGCGGTGTCTCGGTCGCGGTGCACTGCGCTACATCGAGGTGGCCTTCGAGCACCTCCACGGCCAGGTGGTGCCGGATCGACGTCGTCGCGAGCGACACGCCCATCTACCTCCGCCCCCACGTCGGTGACAAGGAACCCCAGTTCCACATCCGAACGGGCAACTCGACACGGCAACTTTCCGTCGAGGACGCCGTGGCCTACATCGTGCGCCAATGGCCTCACGGAACACTCGCCCGCGCGGGAGTCGTCGCCCGTCAGCGCCTCGCCGCAGGGAGGAACAGTCAGTCCCCCTAGCTCGCCGGGATAGCGCCACGTGCCAGTCGACCTCCGGGGCCGACCCGGTCATGGCGATGTGCGTCCCCCGCGACAGCGGGCAGCCATCCTGGCCTGACATCGTCGTCGCCCAGGCAAGAACGCCCCATGGTGCCTATTCGAACGTCGGGTCTGCGTGCCCCCCCGGCAGTGCGGTCATCGGATGCCCGCAGGCCGCAGTCGAATGCGATCGCGGACCTCCACACCGCAAGGACCGAAGCGAGCTGGGCGGGTGCCCCCGCCCAAACCGGCAGAGTTGGTGATGCCGCGATGCTCCCGGGCGGTTCGGTGATGGGTCAGGGGGTTGGTGCCGACGTGGGTCGATCGCGGCGTGGTGGTGCGGTCCGATGACGCACGCTTGCGGCCACTTGCTCGAGCGCGGTGCCGGCCACGCGGTCCCTGGCCACCTGCAGGACCGCTTCGGGGCCGGGGTCGTTCCGTTTCCGCCGACGAAGTCGTGGGCGTGACGTAGCTGGCATGGCGGGGCGACGTAGGACATGTCGCGCAGCGAAACGCCCGCGTGCAGCCGATCGTGATCGCCGAGCGGCGTAGCCGCGGAGGTGAAGCGCACCGAGATCGCGGCATCGCAGGCGCGCACGGCAACCAGGTACTGGACGTTTTGGGCGGTCATGCGACCCGATGTCCGGTTGACCAGCAGCGGGCCGCGGGCCCGATCGTCGATCGCGAGGGCGAGCGCTTGCATGGGGGTGGCCAAGCGTGAGCGCCGTGGTTCGTATCGCCTTGGTGGTCAGCTTCCGGGCGTGGTGCCACAGGTGGTTGCCGATGTCCTCGCCGTTGCTGGCGAGCAGCTCCCCGGGGTTGCCGCAGGGGACCGATAGCCGGGTAGCCGCACGCTAGGGTCCGCCGACGACAGGGAGGTGGCAGGTGCAACGACTCGGGCGCATCGTGCGGCTGCAGGTACAGGTGGCTCCGCTCAAACACGGCGAGCCGCCGGATCGCGGCTACGACACGGGACGCATCCATCGGGTGGCCTCCCTCGAGGTCGGCGAGCACGGCGTGATCGGCCACGACGGCGACTCCCCGGAACCGATCGTCGATGTCCACCACCGAGACCACCCACAGAGCCGCTACCGCGGTGACAACGGGATCAGCCTGTTGACCACGGGCCACTACGCCCTGATGAGGGGGCGGTTCGGGTCGCATCTGCGCGATGGGATCGCCGGCGAGAGCGTGCTGGTTGAGCGCCCCGGCTGGCTGGACCTTCGGGACCTGGCGGGTGGGGTGCAGATCGTGCCGGGCGATGGGACAGCGGATGCTGAGGGGCTCCTGCTCGGCGGGGTGAGCCCCGCGCAGCCCTGTGTGGAGTTCAGCCGGCTGGCCTCAGGTACGGCGGCCGGGCCGGTGCGCGAACCGATGGCGCACCTGCTCGACGGCATGCGCGGCTACTACCTACAGGTGAAGGGCGGCGTCGGCACGCTGCTGCGCGAGGGCGATTGGGTGTTCGCCTGACGCGGCGCCTGATCGTCACCCGGCCCGCAGCAGCGGCCAACCGTTCGTCCTGGCCCTGACCATGCTGACCCTCGGAATCACCGTCCTCCGCCAACGTCGCGCATCAGCACAAGCTGTCCGATGACGGAGCAGCACCCGGGGGTCTGCCGCGGCGCCAACGATGGGACGGGTAAGCGGTAGCTCGGTGTCGGGGCGGGGGGAGATGGCCACTTCTGTCGAGCGCAACGAGCAGGTCTACGATGACCTTGCATCGGTGATGCGCTGCCGTCACCCGAAGCGCCAAAGCTTCTGCAGCGGATCCAAGACGTACATCAGCGGCTGTGCAATAGCCGGACCCGAGCTTCGCTTCGAACGCGATGCACGCCCGAATACGAGCCCGGATAGCGTCGGACGAGACATGCGGATTTCGGCCCCCTGCTCGAAGGATTCGGCCGAAACGCTGGACCGTGACCTCACGCGGTGGGCCTCTCTAGCGCGATTGAGGGCCGTGTGTCCTTTGGGACATGGGGGTTCAAGTCTCCCCTCGCCACTTGGCATCTAGAGGCGTTTAGTGCCCCGCAGGAGAGCGAATAGGCCATTTTTGGGGGGTCGGTCACGGAGCAGTAGTCCGCCGATTTGTAGGGGTCTTGGACCCGTTCCGGCCTGGCGTCGTTCCCAAGACCCTTCCAGAACCCGGGGCGCGCGGTTGTGGGTGGGGTGATCCGAGCACCGCATGGATACCAGCATGTGCCTCAAGGGCAACGTGCAGCCGAAACCGGGGTCCATCCCTCGGGACCTAGGCCTCCTCGGTCTCACGGCTGCATCTCAGGCTCTAGGCGGCGCGGGCCATCTCCGGCGCGGTGCGGACGGCCCGCGAGCCGGTGGGAGGGCAAGCGCCGGACCATCCTTGCTGGGTCTGCCGCCTCGCTTAACGTCCTCTCATCCATAACTTTCAGGTGTGGCTCTCGACGTCGCGGCTATACGCCAAGGAGCCTTCGCAGCGGAGGCTGCAGAACAGTGGCCCATGCCTTCGTGAGCCCGCCGGTCGCTCGAGCTTCCCGTCGCCCGACGCATCGGCGACGGAAACCCTCGAGTGTCGTTGCAGGATGCGCGAGTGTCGTTGCAACGATCGTTCATCGTCCGCTACGCCCGTTGCCGCGGCCACCATGCCCCTCGGGTGGCAACGGTTCGTCGCGAGGTCACGACCGGGGTGCCTGTCGTGCGAGCTGGCGCCAGCGTCGTTGACGCTCGCGGTAGAACAGCCACGCGAACACCGCTACGGGCATGGTGAAGGGGCCTGCGTCGATCAGGACCCGGTCGGTGTAGCGCGAGCGCTGATCATCGAGCCGTTCCACCACGATGTCGTGGTCCCACCGCCGCAGGAGCCCACCCCATTCGTGGCTGGAGAGCGTCATCGCCGTCGCATCGACGCGCACGACCTCGAGGTGGTGACGGTGTAGTGGGAGCACGCCACCCAGCAGCAGCCAACCTTCGATCCGTGCTCCTTCCGCAAACCGGCCCGTCCGGGGCAGGCCGGTGAGCCGCACCAGCCCACGGGTGACGTAGCGGAACACCTGCGGTGACCGGGCTGCGGCCCAGGCCTGCTTGGCAGGAGCGTCGAGTTCCACGCTGCGTTGGATCGTCACGGTATCCATCGCCAACCTCCTGGTTCCCGATGCAGGGTTGAGTCAAGCTCGTGCTGGGCTGCTCCGGTAGAGGCCACCGACCCGAGCGCAACCTGCACGGACCGTCGTAGGCTGACGATCATGGCCCACACCGACCGGCCACGGGACGGTCTCGTGTCGGCGTTGCGCTCTTCGTTGGGCACGGTCGCCGAGGTGGAGCGGCGCGATCGACGCGACGAGATCGATGCCGCTGAACTCGTAGCCCAGGCGGATGCTCAGTCCGAGTCGATCGAGTTGGGGCTGTCCACGGACCCAGGCGAGGCCGGGGTGTCCGGGCTGTCGGGGGAGTCCGCCGGCCAGAGACCTCGTCGGTGCGTTCGGGATGTAGCAGCGCAGCTGCGCCGCCAGATCTGCGATCAGCACCGCGTCACGTTGATCCGACCGGTCGCGGGTCAAGTCATCGCGTTCCCGTTCGCGATGCACCAGCAGCGGCTGGACACACACCACATCGAGCTTGAGCGCATGGCACTGCTCGGTCACGACCCGCCAGCGGTGACCGGTCGGCTCACACGCCACGACCATCCCGTCGAACCCGGCCACCCGTGCCTGCTGGTGGGCCCAGACCAGCGCGTCGGTGCGCTGCCAGGCTCGCCTGTGCTTCAGACCACGACGGGCCAGCACCGTTCCGTCGTGATCGGTCACCACCAACTCCTGGACCTCATCGGCCAGATCGATCCCGCAGATCGCCCGCTCACGCGAGACCACCTCACGAAGCCGGCGGCGACGGTCGTTGCGACGGGCATCGCCCCGTGACAGTTCTGTACGGTTCTCCATAGTCATCCTCCCGGTGGTTGGGACACCAAGCCCGACAATCCCCGGGGGGATGGCCTGTTCCACCCCCTACAGGAGTTCCTAGGCCACCCGGTTCCTGCGCGACCGCGCCGCACCGGTCACCACCCCGGTCGAATCTGAACCGCAGGACCTCCAGGAGCGCGTGTGGCGGCAGGTCACCGACGAGGCATGGAACCCCTACCTCGATGCTGACGGGCGGGTGCGCCTGACCAACCTCGCCTACGTGGTGACCGCAACCAGCCCCGAGTGACCATCCGCGAGAGCCCGGCGGTCATCGGCCGCCGGGTGCGAACGCGACCTGCGGGCCCGATCGACGAGACGGGTTCTTGGCGGCTCGGGGGGTCAAGGTCGGCCATGCGGCCCGCGGGACCGTGGCGGTCGACGACCACGGCTGTGCGCCGCGAGGACCGGAGTCAAAGACGGCCGTTCCGGGCGTCCGCGGACCGCTACTGGCTGAGCGTTTCGGTGGGGTGGTGAGGGGTTGAAGCGACGGTTGCCATCCGGTTCTTTGCGATCCGCGCCGCGCGGGCGAGCAACCGCGGGTCCGCCGAACCAGGCCCAGTGATTGCATCCTGCCGTCGCGACACATACCGGGCAGCTCGCGATGTCCGCCCGATGCTGGGCGATCCCAAGACCCGAGTGGGTCAGGTACGAGACGTTCCCATCTGAGGCGGCCTGAACCAGGTGATCGCTCGATCGCGTTGCGGTCCTCAGGGTATTGGGGTGGCCTTCGCGGGTCAGGTTCGCTATGGCGCCTGTGCTTCAGGGGCCGTTGTACCCGCCTCGCCGGACTGGTGGCGTGCTTTCACGTCAGGTCGAGCGCCTCCGAGCTGGCGGCACCGCCCACCATGATGATCCGGTCGACCTCGGCGATGAGCGCGAGTGCCTGCCCGACCGTCGGCAGGCGGATGTCGCCGCGGGGCTCGTTTGGCTTCGGCTCGGGCCCGATCCGCAGGTCATAACCCTGCTCGACGATGTAGCCCGCGACGGCGTCGATGCCCTCCCGGTACCGGTCGAGGGTCGCGTGCAAGTTCTTCGAGTTCGCGCACTCCGCTCCCTCGCGTCCGCCCCCATCACGAACGTCCTCGCCCCGACCCCGGCACCCACGTCGAAGGCACGCCGGATCTTGCGGAGCCTGGGCCGGCGGACCTCGCGGTCATTGCTCGTGAGCACGCCTGCCTTGAACGCCGGGTGGGTGGAGGTATCGGTGGTCGCCATCTCGATGACCAGGCCCGCGTCGCCCGGCGATCTCCCCTGCCTCCGATCGGGGCCCCGGGTACATCTCACATGGCGCGCTCGGGCACACTTCCCTGCAGCGGGTCGCCCGATCCTGCACCCAGCCCAGCCCGGCCCGCCAGGAGATCTGCACCCATGGTCAAGGAAACCCAACTCGTCGGCGTGATCCTTGTCGTGGTCGGGGTCGTGGCGTATGTCGCAACGGGGTTCGCGAGCGTGACTGCGCTGCTGCCGTCGCTGCTCGGACTCGTCATCGGCGTGCTCGGCATCGTCGCGGCGCGCATCGAGGCGGGCCAGCACGCCATCCACGCGGCGCTGGTCGTCGCACTCCTTGGCCTGCTCGGCTCCCTCCAGCCGCTCGGTGGACTCGCGGATGCCGACTCTGCTGCGATCACGTCGCTTGTGGCCGTGCTCGTGCTGACGGTCTATCTGGCGGTCGCGGTCCGCTCGTTCATGAGCGCGCGACGAGCACGCTAACTCGGGATCCGAGGCGTGGGTGGCCCTCGCGGCCCGGGCATGCTGACGTAACACGCGTTCCTGGAGCTGCCGACAGGCTCTCGAGTTGACGGCGTCCCCGCGGGCCAAGGACCGCCTAGGCGGCAGCCGCGCCTGCAGATCCCGGCGGGTCCGAAGATCGCCTCAGGCTCGGGGGATGAGCACGAGCTTGCCGACGTGGTCGCCGGACACGAAGTCCTGTTGGGCCTGGTGGATCTCGGTGAGGGGATAGGTGCGGGCAACGGGTGGGGCCAAGCGACCGGCCCGGGCATCGTGGACCAGCCGACGGAACTGCGACGGTGTGTGCATGGTCGATCCGATCAGCGTTCGCCGTTGCAGGTACAGCACGCGGAGGTCGATCTCGACGACCGGGCCGGCCACGGCACCGCAGGTGACCAGGCGCCCGTTCGTACCGAGCGCTCCCAGCAGCGCCGAGAAGGACGGGCCTCCGACCACATCGGCGATGACGGCGAACGGTCCAGCCCGCGCCAGCTGGGCCTCGAGTGGAGCGACGTCACGCACGAGGACGTGGGACGCCCCGGCCTGCAGCACGGCATCGGCGGTCCGACGGCTGGTCACGGCGACCACCTGCGCGCCTCGCGCCGCCGCGAGCTGCACGAGTGCGATCCCGACCCCGCCTGAGGCGCCGGTGACCAGCACCCGTTCCCCGGCTCCGAGGGCGGCACGTTCGAGCATCCCGGTCGCGGTGCCGTAGGCGATCGGCAGACAGGCCAGCTGCTCATCGGACAACGGTGAATCGGTGACGTCATGGACCCGATCGGTCGGGACACAGAGGTACTCGGCGAAGGCGCCATCCTGCTCCGAGCCGAGCACGCCCTCGATCGGAGGCTCGCCTGGATCGTCGCCCTGCCCGTAGGTGATCGGGTCCACCAGCACACGGCGACCGAGGAGATCGTGCGGGGCGCCGTCACCGAGCTCCACGACCCGGCCGACCGCGTCGCCACCCTGGATGCGTGGAAAGGTGATCGGCACGCCCTTCCAGCCCACGACGGCGTCGCGGTCCTCGGACGTTCCGTAGGCGCCCTCACGGGTCCACACATCGGTGTTGTTCACCCCTGCCGCTGCCACCTCGACACGCACCTGCCCCGCTGCGGGCCGGGGCACCGGCACCTCCTGGCGAAGCTCCAACGCGTCCGGTCCACCGTGCGCCACCAGCACCGCCGCCACCATCGTCGCCACCCACGTCTCCTCGTCGACCCACCGGCACACCCTACGGGCGCGCCCACTCGGCCCTCCACGCCTGAGGCTGCGCGGACGACCAGCCGCGCACGCGGGTGGAGCCGCCCGCGTTCGAACCTCCCAACACCCGCTTCGTCTGCCGGCCTCACGCAAGAGGGCCGTCCCACCCGACGGCTCCGATGGCACCACGATGCCATCGGAGCGGACCGAGAGGGTGCAGATCGGATCGGCACTGCGGGTCGAGGCGTCAGGGTCACCTGCTGGCCCGCCTGTCGCTCGTCTCGCCGATACCTGTGTGATCAGGCTGCGGGGTCCGAGCCGACATGGCGTGGTAGACGACGCCCACCACCACGCCGAAGACCAGATGGCCGATCAGGCTCATGATCTGGTCCTGGCCGACGGTGAACACCATCTCCGTCATGCCCAAGCCCAGCGGCATGAGCACGAGCGCGCCGATCACCCAGGCGATCGCGCCGTAGCCGGATCCGAGAAGCACGCCCCGTCCGTAGCTGCTGGTTCGGGGCCCCAGGATGAGTGCATAGACGCTCCCGAAGACCGCGGAGATCGCCAGGTGCACGATCCATCCCACGCCCACGGCTTCAGACCCTACGAGCATGGCGATCATGCCCATCATGCCCATCATCTGCATCATCGCGCCGAAGAGCACACCTCCCAGTAGCCCTCCGGCGATCCCTGCCATGGGATTGCGGCCGTTGCGGTTCATCTGGTTCTCCTCTTGAAGAAGGTTCGGATCGAGGACCCAGGCGACGGGTAGGCCGCCGGCGATCGAGCCGAACGCGTGGTTGCCACCTAGGGCAATAGCCGCGGCGTCTCTCGACTTCCACCGGATGACGGAGGCGACGGACCTACGTGAGCGCGTGGAAGCATTCGGACGAACGGTCCGGCGATCGGCCGCCTGTACCGTGGTGTTGGGGTTGCGCTTCAGGGCAGGCGCATGGCGTCGATCCGGCCGCTGGGGTGCTGTGGTGGGGCCATCGGCCACCGGCCATCGGCCACCGGCGAGCAGCGAAGAGTCTCGTGGACACGGCCGGGGAGGTCGGCGCCCGGCGCTCGTTCGGCGGGGTTTCGAGGTGGACCCATCGGCGCATCGTGGGCGACGCTGCCGCCGTCCCCCAGCGGAAACTGCTGATGGACACGGTGGGAACCCGCCGGGCACCGCGCTGGGGCGAGTAGCCGACTTGAGGGCCCCGTCGGCCAAGGGGCGCCCGTGGCCGGTCAGCACCTCGGACGCGACCGCTCCGCGAGCGGCTGCCGCAGCTCGTCGAACCGCTCGGCACGCAGAGTTCGACCGATCAGGCGGTGTGGGTCCTCGGCCTCGCGGAGCACGCCTCGCCCGTGGGGCCTAGGTGAGCGTCCACCCGACATTGAGGATCCGCCACGCCTCGGACACGCGGCAGCGTCGCTTGCCCGAGGCCATGGCCCACCGGCTACCGGCTCGTTGCAGCAGTCGGCCGCGACAGCCGGCGCATGCAGCACCCGAAGAAGCTGGTGCACCTGGCACGGTAGGTCAGGGCGCCGACGGGCCGTCGGTAGGCAACTGCTCGACGAACCTCGCCAACCGTTCCAACGGTTCGGGGTCGAGGTCGGGGCGTTGCCGTTTGATGGCGTCGACGACGTTGGTGACGGTGTCGGCCTCGATGCCGCACCGCTCACAGTGTTCGAGGTGTTCGGCCACCAGTTCGGCGTCCTGGGGGCCGAGCTCGCCATCGAGGTAGGCCTGGAGTACCGAGCCGACCTGGTGGCACTCGGGGTCGCGTGGAACGGTCAGGGGGAGCTGCTCGCGGCGCGATCTCAGCCATCTCATCGTGGTACCTCGGTGATGCCGTGCTGCTCGAGTCGGGTTCGGACCTTCTTCCGGGCCCGGTGCAGGCGGCTCATCACGGTGCCGGCGGGGACACCCAGCAGGTCGGCGGCTTCCTGGTAGCTCAGACCGTCGAGGTCGACCAGAGCGATCACGGCCCGGTGGTTCGGGGACAACCCTGCCAGCGCGTCGCGCACGATCGGGTCGAAGTCCTCGTGCAGGGCGCGGTCGGCGGTGCCATCGATCCGGCCGTCGTGTCCCCGGGCGGGGAGCCGTTGGGCGAGTTCGTCCTCGAGCAGGTCGGGTCGGCGTTTGCGGAGCTGGTTGATGTGGGTGTTGCGCAGGATGGTCAACAGCCAGGCGCGGGGATAGCGGCCATCGAACCGGTCGAAGGCGCGGTAGGCACGTACCAACGTGTCTTGCACGAGGTCCTCGGCATCGCTGGGGTTGCGGGTGAGCCGACGTGCCACGCGGTAGAGCACCTCCAGTTCGGGCAGCACCTGCTCCCGGAACCGGGTCTCGTGGAGGTCCTCGGACATGGCGGCGGGACGCTCCGGGATGGTTCGGTCACGGCTGGTCATGAGCTAGTGAACCCTGAGGCATGGTGCGCCATTCCTCCGACCACGGCAAGTCCGAGGCACGACGGGCGGCACCCTCTGACCGGCACCCCCGACCTGCCCCTTGTCCGACCCCTGGCCGTTCGGGCGGAAGGTCTGGGGGTTGCGAGCGGTTGTGCACGGTGTGTCACGGATCATTGCCGGCCCTCTTTCGGCGGCACGGGTGATGTGGCCCGACGTTTCCCCGAACCCTACGCAGGAGATCCCTTTGGCTCGCGTTCCCTACCACGATGTCGATTCCGCCCCGGAAGCCAGCCGTGACGCACTCAAGCGTCAGTCGGAGCGGGTCGGCAAGACGATCAACATCTTCGGAGCGATGGCGCACTCGCCGGCGGTGATGAACCTCTACGACACGGCCGAGAACCTGCTGGGGGACGTCTCCAACCTGGATGCCGCGACCCGGGAGGCGATCCACCTGACCATCGCGAACGTCAACGAGTGTGACTACTGCCAGGCGGCCTACACCGGTGCGGCCAAGAAGCACGGCTTCTCCGAGGAGCAGACCGTCCAGATCCGCAAGGGCGCGGTCGACGGTGACGACAAGCTGACCGCCCTGCTCGCCGTCGCCCGCGAGATCGGCGGCAACAAGGGCCATGTCGATGATGCCACCTGGCAGGCGGCGCTGGATGCCGGCTGGTCGGATGTGGAACTGCTCGACGCCTATGCGGACGTGGTGCGCACCGTGATGACCAACTGGTTCAACCACCTCGTCGGCACGGAGTTCGATCTCCCGGCTGCGCCGCCGCTCGATTGACCATGCCCTGGACCGCCGGTCAGGACCGCGCGCGATGATCGTGGTCGAGGCTGCAGCACACGGCCTGTTCGGTCGGGTGCTGCAGCCGGCCACCGATGTCGGCGTCGCCGTGCAAGTCGTGACGTTGCTGATCGTGGTCGGCGCGCTGCTGTGGTGGTTTCGTGCTCGGCCGGAGTGGCGGCTGGTTGCGCTGGGTACAGGGCTGATCGTGCTCGGGCTGATGGGGGTGCGCGCCGCACACTGAGACCGTGGCACTTCACGAGGGTTCGTGATCGCCGATCCGGTCGACCGTGTCGAGCAACCGGGTGTAGGCCGCGAGGTCGAGATCCGGGCGGAGCCGTTGCAGGGCGGCGATGACCCGCTCGAGGATCTCGGCTTCCACGCCGCACCGGGGACAACTCTCGAGATGGGCGGCGACCTGTTCGGCGCGGTCCGCAGTGACCTCGCCATCGAGGAGCGCCTGCAGGGTCCGCCGCACCTGG
The DNA here is from genome assembly GCA_003558435.1 of Nitriliruptoraceae bacterium. Classification (GTDB taxonomy): domain Bacteria; phylum Actinomycetota; class Nitriliruptoria; order Nitriliruptorales; family Nitriliruptoraceae; genus PWLR01. The sequence goes on from PWLR01000180.1 coordinate 14,381, forward strand.
CGGCAACCCAACCGGGCAGCGTCTGTGTCGCGGTCGCGCCGAGCCACCGTTGATCTCCTGAGGGTCTCACGCCGAGTACCGCTCGTGCGTGCGGAGCGGTCTCACGCTCCAAGGGGGCAACCCGTTCGAACCGCCGGTGCTTCCACCGGTGGCACATCGTGGAAGCACCGCCCCCGCTGCCATGATTCGACAACGCGCTGCAGCCGTGCGAGGGCAACAGCGCGGGGGAGTGGTCGGACCGGTCACGGAAGGCGCGGCTGGAGTGGCTTCGGTTCGCGACACCCACCCGGTGAGCGATGCCTTCCACCGTCAGTTCGCTGGTGTGCGACAGTTCGGCGCCGCGTCGTAGGCGTAGCTCACGCAGCGACGCCATCGGTATGCGACCGAAACAGGTGTGGAACGTCTCGGGGGACGCGGAGCGACTCACGACGGCGGTCCCGGCGAGCCATCCGAGCGAGTGGTGGTGTTCCGGATGTTCGAGCAGCCGGGCGAAGGTGATCGTCATCCCTTCCGAGCCGTTCAGCTCGACCACGACCGGTTCGGTCAGCCGGTCGAATGGTCCGAGGCCTCGGGCGTAGCGCGCCTGCGGCTCCCCCGCAGGCGATCACCAGACCATCGGGTCCGCGGACGATGGCCTGCTCCGCCATCATCGATCCACGTGCGCCGCGCATCCGGTGCCGCGATCTTGCGGAGTAGTCCTGTGGCGTCCCGCTTCGCGCGGTGATCGGTGCTCCTGACCGGTCACCATCACCGTGACGGATCGTGTACGGCATGGGTGCGGAGATCACCACGAGTGTTCCGGGGGCGAGTCGTCGGGGAGCAGAGGAACGGCCCGTCGACCTGCCGTCCCCCTGGAGCACGAAGTGCAGGGTCACCCCCGAGGCCATGCAGCCGTAGACCGCAGCCGGCTGCGACGTCGCGCCACAGGTGGTCAGCGGTACTCGGGGTTCGGGGCGTCGAAGCGCTCGCCGGCGTCCCACAGGTGGCGCTGGTTGCCGTGGACCGGGAAACCACCGGCATCCTTCAGCCACCGGGCGGTGTGCAGCAGGTTCCAGGTCATGAACGTGGTGTTGCGGTTGGTGAAGTCGTTCTCCGGCCCACCCGAGCCCTCGTCGCAGTACGACGGACCGGGACCGGCCTCACCCAACCAGGCGGCATCCGCCTGCGGGGGGATCGTGTAGCCCAGGTGCTGCAGCGAGTACAACAGGTTCATCGCACAGTGCTTGGCGCCGTCCTCGTTGCCGGTGACCAGAACGCCGCCGGCGCGCCCGTAGTAGGCGGACTGACCGTGGTCGTTGAGCTGGCCGGAGTTGCCGTAGAGCCGTTCGACCACCCGGGTCGCGACCGAGGACTTCTCCCCGAGCCAGATCGGGGTGAGCAGCACGAGGATGTCGGCGGCCATGACCCGCTCGAACAATGCGGGCCACTCGTCGGAGGCGGCTCCGTGTTCGGTCATATCGGGTTGCACACCTGGCGCGAGGTCGTGGTCCACCGCACGGATGACGTCGACCTCCACACCGTTGGCCTGCATGATCCCGATCGCGATGTCGGCCAGTGCCTGGGTGTGCGACAGCTGCGGTGTGGGCTTCAGCGTGCAGTTGACGAACAACGCCCGCACATCGTCGTAAACGGCCGGTGGGGTGGAGGGCGCCGACGTTCCGGGCTCGGTCGATGCGGCCATGGGTTGGTGCTCCTCGATCGCGGTGGGTGCGGTAGGGCCTCAACGGCACGCCCCAGCTACCAACCCCACGGGAGGGCCACGACTTCCCGCATCTCCTGGATGGAGATCCGGGCGAGTGCGCTGGTCAGCTTGTGACGAGGTCCCATCGACGGTCAGGCTCGGTGTGCCGGTCCCGATGCCGTGCGGGTAGTCGGCCGAGGGTTTGCCCGGTCCAAGTAACGCCACCACCAGCAGCAGGCCCGAGATGGGCCCGATCGCCGGCCCGGCGCCGGGCATGTCGGCGCCGATGGGGGCGAGCAGCGCGATGGCCCGACGCGATCCGCGGAACACGTCCGGTCTCGGCTGTCGGGTTCGGTCCGACACGGATCGTGTGCGCGCACGGACCCTCCAACTCGGAGGTCACAGGGTGGTGTCGAACCAGTGGCGGATCACACGCAGCGCCGCCTCGGCCGCGGTCCGGTCCGTCAGCAGATGGTCGGCGCCCTGCAGCGGGTAGAAGGCCTTCGGCTGCTTCGCGCCGGCGAAGATGCGTTCGCCTTCGGTGACCGCCACGATCTCGTCGTGCACGGCATGCATGACCAGCAACGGACGCGCCAGTGTGGCGATCGCGTCTGCTTGGTCGTGGGTCGCGAGGTCGTCGAGGAAGGACCGGGCGACCTCGAACCGGCGTCCACCGAGCTGCAGGCTCACCGTGGGCCCGTCACCGTCGGGGTCGTCGAACAGGTGGCGGACGTGATCCGGGCTCGACGGCGCCCCGAGGGTGACCACCGAACGCACCGTGCGTAGACGCTGCGCGGCCAGCAGGCTCGCGGCACCGCCCAGGCTGTGGCCGAGCAGTCCGCAGGGCCCGTAGCCGCGCTCGATCAGGGCACTCGCCGCAGCGGTGAGATCGCGCACATCGTGGGCGAGGGTCGTGGCGGTGAACTCGCCCGGGCTCTCACCCAAACCGGTGAAGTCGAACCGGAGCACGGCGTAACCCGCTTCGGTCAGGCCCGTGGCCAGGCGGGTCATGGTGTGCAGATCCTTGGAGCACGTGAAGCAGTGCGCCAACAGGATGCTGCCACGCGCCTCGTCGTCAGGCACGTGGAGCCGGCCGACCAGGCGCGTGCCGGTACTGCCCGGGAACTCGATCTCGCGCACCGTCATACTCCGACCGTCACGCTCGTCGCAAGGGCGACGGGACCACGGATCCTTCGGGCCTCGAGGCTCGGATCGGCGGTGACCTCGATCTGGAAGATGGTTCGCGGCATGTGGTGCTCCTCGAAAGTCGCCGATGCGGCACCGGAGGGTGGCGGGTCGGCGGTCGTAGCGGCAACCCGCCGGGACCCTTACGGCTTCCCGCCGACCTCCTGCCTCTCGACACGCCACACCGCGGCGTGTCGCCTTCGGACTGCTTCACGTGGGTCGGCTGCGGCGCGGTCGACAGGTGGGCGCCGGTCCGGGTTCGTTGCGCCCACGGTCCGCGGAGGTCAAGCAGGCGGAGGTCACCCGCTGTGCGCCAGACGGTGTTCCGCACCTCGGTGATGGTCCGGGAGATGCGGAGACGTCCGCGGTCGAGTTCGGCCTCGTCCCAGCGCAGGCCACAGGCCTCCCCGCGCCGCAGGCCGGTGCGGGCGACCAGCCGCACGCGCTCCTGGGCTCAAGCCAGGAGCCAGGTCACGATCAGCGAGGACGATCGCATCGGCGAATACCTCACCGACGCCCGGGTCGCTGCGCTACCCGAGGCCCCCGCGAGCCTCTGCACGGCGCGGGGCTGCCCCCCGGGGTGAGAACTTCGCGGCGACGTCCGCCGCCCCCGCTCGGTCGGTTGGGACGAGGCCGATCCTGGTGCGCCGGTCGAGCAGGTCGGCGACCGTGAGCGCGCCCTCGTGCTCG
>PWLR01000139.1 GCA_003558435.1 Nitriliruptoraceae bacterium
ACCCCGCTGAGCAGCAGCGAGGCCACGTTGTCGTCGCGCAGCACCGCTCCCCCGCCGAGCCCGACCACCAGGTCGTGGAAGGTCGCCAACTCCTCGACGACCTGGCGTTCCAGCTCCCGGAAGCCGGCCTCGCCCTTGGCCTCGAACAGCTCGGGGATGGAGGATCTGGTCCAGCGCCGGATCTCCTCGTCGGTGTCGGCGACCCGTCGGCCGAGCCGGTCACCGACGATCTCGGCGACCGTGGTCTTGCCGACCCCCATCATGCCGACGAGACAGATGTTGCGGGACATCACCATGGGAACGGCACCTTCAACGGAACAATTCGGCGGCGGCCAGCACGAACTCCGGGGCAGCCAGGCAGGTGAGCGTCGCGTCCGGCCCGAGGCTCGCCGGCAGCCCGTAGAGCCCGTCAGCATCCAGTCGGTGGACGTCAACGTGGTTCGCGTCGAGATCGACGAACCAGTACTCGGCGACACCTTCCCGCTCGTACAGCCCGCGCTTGTGGATCAGGTCCAACCGCCGGGTCGAGGGCGAGGACACCTCGACGACCAGGTCGGGGGCGATGTCGGTGAACCGGTCGTCGGTCAGCTGATCGAGGCGAGCGGCACCCACGAACAGCACGTCGGGCTCGACCACGGTGTGTTCCGAGAAGTACACGTCCGCCGGTGCGGGCAGCACCTCGCCGCCGTGCTCGTCGACGTAGGCGAGCAGCGCCGCCGCGATGCGCACGACCACGCGCTGGTGCCGTCGCCCCGGCGAAGGTGACACGAACAGCTCCCCGTCGATCAGCTCACGGCGGAGGTGATCGTCCTGCGGGAGCGTCGCCAGGTCGTCGTAGGTCAGACCCGTTGCCACCGACACGACCCACCTCCGTTCACGACGAGGAACCTACGGTCAGCATGCTACGCCCCTCGGATGGAGCCGGCCGAACCTGTGGGTGGCGCGCTTCCTGCTCTGCACGTCGTCTGCGGGCCCCGCCCAGAGGGTCGAGCGCAACGCGGGGGTCCACGCCCGGAACCACGGGGACCGGGAACGATCGAACATCACAGGCGCTGGGTGATGAAGATGTGCGTCTGCGATGGTTTTGCACAGCAGATCACAACTACCTGTTGCATCTGCAGGTTATCGAACGTATGTTCGTTCCATGGCATTCACTCCCGTCCCGGCCCCCCTCCGCCCGGCACGGGCGCGCCATGTCAACCCCCGGACCATCCGCCGTGCCCCCGCTGCGCCGCTGGCGAGCGAGTCCCGCGGCAACTACCACCTCGACGGACCACAGCCCGAACCCCAACCCGAACCGCAGCCCCAGCCCGAGCCAGCGCGGGAGCAGGGAACCGAGCCGGACACGGTGCCCCTCGCGCTGGCTCGCCTGGCCGAGGTCCCGTTCCCCGACGACCCGGACGGCCCCGAGCCGCCAGACCACCAGGCGCCGTTCGGACTGCCGGTGCTCGACGAGCTCCCCCAGCTCGCCGCCGTGCTCCACGATCTCCGTCAGGTCGACCGGTTGATCTCACAGGTCATCGACGGGCTCCTGCTGCTGGAGGACACCTCGCTCGCCGAGGCCGCGACGGGCCTGGGCCTCGACACCTGGCTGACGGTCGTCGGGCGCAGGACCGGAGCAGACGTGCGGATGCTCCGCACCACCGCCAAGGTCATGCGCCGGGTCCCGTCCCTGCACGCCGCGTTCCAGGCCGGCCGGATCTCCTGGGCGCAGGTGCGATCGGTCGTGCTGACCGTGCGTCCGCTGCCCCGCCACCTCGACGACCGCATCGATGAGGCCGTGGCCTACGTACTGATCGGTGCCGCCGAGACCGAGCCCGACGGGCTCACCCGTTCGATCCGCTGGCATCTCGACGCGCTCGACCCCTCCGAGACCGAACGGGAACAGCAGGAGGCCAGCGAGCAGGAGTACCTCGCCATGCAGCCGCGTCTGGATGGCACCGGTGGACGCTTCTGGGGCGAGCTCGGGGCCACCAACTGGGCCCTCTTCGACGCCGCCATCAACACCGCCCTGTTCGACGACCACACTCCTCACACCACCGAGACGACCGAGGCAGGTGCCTCTTCCTGCAGTGACCCGGACGCTGACGATGCAGCCGTGCGCGATCCCGACGACCTCGACGCTGTCGACCGGCACGCGACGCCGCGTCGCATCCGCGACGTCGGACGTGCACGGATAACTCGCTTGATCGACCACCTCGACAGCTCCATGGCGAACCGCCTCGCACCCCCGACCGCCGGCGCCCAAGCCATGTCGCGTCCGACCGGCCACGCGGTCTCGGGGCCGATGCGCTCGCGCATGCAGCTGCTGCTGCGCATCGATCTGTCCACCCTGCTCGACCGTGATCAGGCCCCCACCTCGTTGCTGACCACGCTGCTGGGAGGCCACGTCCGGGTCACCGCAGCGACCGCTCGCGCGCTCCTCCAACAGCGGGGTGCCGATCTGCGCACCGTCATCGTCGACGACGTCGGCGCCGTGGTCGGCGTCGGGCGCCGCGCACGCGTCGCCGGGGACTGGCTCAACGACGCCACTCTGGCGCTGCACGACACCTGTTCGTTCCCGGGTTGCTCGATCGCCGCCCGGCGGAGCCAGACCGACCACGCACACCCCTGGCATCCTGCACGACGTGGCGACCCACCAGGGCGGACCGATATCGACCAGCTCGCGCCGCTGTGTTGGGCACACAACCAGACCAAGGAATCTGATGGCTGGTCTGTCACGCAGCGCTCTGATGGCACCCGGCGGTGGCGACATCACCGCACCGGTCTGTCCACGACCACACCACCGGTGCGACCGCCGTCCGTCGTCGGATCCGGCTGACTGGCCGAGCCGGCAGACCGTCGTGCGAACACGTCAGCGGATCGCCATCTCTCGGGACCGACGTGCCCGGTGGACGAGGTCCCGGGCAGCGTGGGCTCGCTAGGGGGTTGCCGGCGACGCTGCTTCGCTGCCGACCGGCGCGAGGTGGGACGGCAGCAGGGCATGGTGGTCATGGACCATCTCGGGAACCCCCTGGCCCTGGGTCAGGCCCCGCAGGTCACCGACGTAGGTGACCAGCTCGGCCTCGGGCACGAGCGCGCTCACTACGGTCCGCCCGGGGGGCAGCTGACGCGTGCCCTCGATCCGTCCCCGGCGTGCCGACAGATCACCCATCACGTCACCGGTGTAGACATCGGGCACGGTCACCTCCACCCGCATGATCGGTTCGAGTAGCACGGGGCCGGCCTTCAGCGCCGCGTCCCGGAACGCGGCGGCACCCGCCATCTCGAACGCGACCTGGGACGAGTCGACGCGATGGGACTTACCGTTCACCAGCCGGACCGCGACGTCGACGCACGGGTACCCGGCGATCACGCCCCGCTCCATCGCCAGCTGCACCCCCTTCTCGACACTGCCGATGTACTGACGGGGGATCACCCCGCCCACGATCTCGTCGGTGAACTCGAACCCGCTGCCACGCGGCAGGGGTTCGACCTCGATCTCGGCGATGCCGTACTGGCCGCTGCCACCGGTCTGCTTGACGTGACGACCCCGGCCCTGCGCCGGCTCGGTGATGGTCTCGCGGTAGCGGAGGTGTCGTTGGACCTCGTCGACCCCCACCCCGTAGCGACGCTCCAGCCGCGTGATCGCCGTCTGCACGTGGCCGGGTCCGTAGCCGACGAGGATGAGCTGGCGGGTCGCCTCGTCCACCTCCACCCCCAGCGAGGGGTCCTCCTCACGGAGGCGACGGAGCGCGTCGGGCAACCGGTCCTCGTCCCGGGCCGTTCGGGTCGCGATCGCCGCGCGGTGATAGCCGCGCGGGACCCCCAGGTCGACCGGCGCGACGGACGCCCCGTCGGCCACCAGCACGTCCCCGGTCTGCACGTCGTCGAGCTTGGCGGCCGCGACCAGATCACCGGCGCAGACGCCGGTGACAGGCACCTGCTCGGACCCCTGGAGCGCGAACATCCGGTGCAGACGGGCGGGTTGGCCGGTGCGGGCGTTCTCCAACACCTCGTCGGGCCGGAGCGAGCCGGACAGCACCCGCATGAGCGAGATGTGACCGACGTACGGGTCGGAGCGGGTCTTGAACACCACCGCCGAGGGTGGCCCGTCGACGTCACGGCGCTCGTCGAGGCTCGGACACTCCTCGATCAGGAAGTCGGCGAGCAGGCGCGTCCCGATGTCGAGCTGGGGCGAGCCACACAGCACGGGGAAGAAGTCGCCGCGCGCCACGCCGTGTTCGAAGCAGTCGGCGAGCTCCGCGACGCTGGGGACATCGCCCTCGAGGTAGCGCAGCAGCAGCTCGTCGTCGACCTCGACGATGGCCTCCACCAACGTCTCGCGGTTGCGCTCCGCCTGCGCGCGGCGCTCGGCCGGGACCTCGGACTCGATCCGGCCACCGCCGCCACGCGTCACGGCGACCAGGTGGAGCAGATCGATGACCCCGACGAAGTCGCGCTCGACGCCCATCGGCATGTGCACCGGTGCCAGCGGTTTGCCGTAGCGCTCGCGGAGCCGCTCCAGGTGGTCCTGGAAGCTGGCCCGGTCGCGGTCGAGACCGCCGAGGAAGATCAGCCGGGGCACCGCCAACGTCTCACAGGCCGACCACAGCTGGTCGTGCACGGCCTGCCACCCGTCGACGGCATCGACGACGAACACCGCCACGTCGGCCGCGTGCAGGGCGGGGAAGACGTCACCGAGCGCATCCGGGCTGCCCGGGGTGTCGACGAGGTTGATCCGGTGCCCCTTCCAGGTCATGGACGCGACCCCTAGCGAAAGGGTGTGGCCCCGCTCACGTTCGTCCGGGTCGCTGTCGAGCAGCCCGGCACGCACCCGCTCCCCTCCGGCGATCAGCAGCGCCTCGGCCAGGGCGGTCTTGCCCGCCCCC
>PWLR01000161.1 GCA_003558435.1 Nitriliruptoraceae bacterium
GAGCAGGCCGAACGTGAAGCCGCCGAGCAGGCCGAGCGCGAAGCCGCCGACCTGGCCGAGCGCGAAGCCGCCGAGACCTCACCGGTCGAACCACCCGACGACCGGGTCGAGGTGTTCCCGCGTGATCGGACATCGTCGCCGTCTGACTAGCGTGCGGGGTCGTCCGGCCGAGGTGCGCTCCCATGGTCATGTACGAGATCCTGCTCCTGCTGCTGGCAGCCGTGGGCGCGGGAGCCATGAACGCGGTGGTCGGCGCGGGCACCCTGATCACCTTCCCGACGCTGTTGGCACTGGGCTTCCCGCCGGTCGTGGCCAACGTGTCCAACACCGTGGGCCTGGTGCCCGGGTCCGTCGCGGGGGCCTACGGGTTCCGCTCGACCCTCGTCGGCCGGTGGCCGCTGGTGGCCAGACTGGTCGGCGCATCGGCCCTCGGTGGGATCGTCGGCGGCGGACTGCTGCTGGCGCTCCCACCGGGCGCCTTCGCCGTCGCGGTGCCGCCGCTGCTGTTGTTGTCGGGGGTGCTGGCCGCGATCCAACCCCGGGTCGCGACCGCGGTCGTCCGGCGCCGCGAACAGCGGGCCCTGGCATCCCCCCCGGCCGATCCGGAGGTCGCCGGGACCACGCCGACCGAGGCTCCCCGGCGCGAGCCCGTCCACCCGGCGCTGATCGTGTCGGTCGCCGCCACCGGGGTCTACGGCGGCTACTTCGGTGCGGCGCAGGGTGTCATCCTGCTGGCGGTGCTGGGGGTCTTCGTCGCCGGCGGCATGACCGAGGTCAACGGCATCAAGAACGTGTTGGCGGGGATGGCCAACCTGGTCTCGGCGGTGCTGTTCATCGTGATCGCCGACGTCGATTGGCAGGTCGCCGGCATCGTGGCGATCGGTGCGACCATCGGCGGCGGGCTGGGTGCCCGGTACGGACGCCGGTTGCCCGCCCACGTGCTGCGCCCGATCGTGGTCGGGGTCGCCGTCACCGCCGCCATCTGGCAGTTCCTGACCTGACCGTCCCTCGGCGCGAGGCACTACCGTTGTCGCGCCGACGAGGTCAGGACCCGGGTGTCAGGAGCGGCGGTGGGGAGAACGCTCGAACACGACGGACGCGACGAGCGTCTCGACGCGCTCGCCGACCACCTCGAGGTCCTCGGGTTCGAGCTGAGCGGTCCCGAGACGGACGCGCTCACGGCCGAACGCGACCGGGTCGTCCGGCTGCTGCGCGGCGTGGTCGGGCGGACGGCCGAGCCGGCCGCGCCGTTGCTGGTGGTGGTCGCCGGCGGGAGCGGTGCGGGCAAGTCGACCACCGTGAACACGCTCGCCGGTGCGCCGGTCTCGGCGGCGGGCGTGATCCGCCCGACCACCCGGACCCCCACGCTGGTCTGCCACCCCGGCGACCGGGCCTGGTTCGCCTCGGGCCGGGTGCTCCCGGATCTGCAGCTGCGGATCGCCGACAGCGATGCGATGCCCCGGGGCGTGGCCCTGCTCGACACGCCGGACATCGATTCGGTCGAACTGGTCAACCACCGGCTCGCGGCACAGGCGTTGGACGCCGCCGACGGTTGGATGTGGTTGGCCACCTCGAGGACCTACGCGGACGAGGTCGGCATGACCTACCTGCGACGTGCACGCGAACGTCAGGCGCTGATCGTCCTCGCCGTGACCCAGGTCCGACCGCACGAACGCGCCGAGGTGCTCGACGACGCCGACCGGCTGCTCGCGGCGGAGCGGATCGACCCGGATCTGCGTACCGACATCCCGCACGCCGAGGTGGCCGACGACCAGCTGCCGGGCGACGCCGTCGCCGCGCTGCGCGACTGGCTCGCCGCGTTGGCGCCGGAGGATCGACGGGTAGCGGTCCGCGCCGCCGCCACGGCCGGCGTCGTGGCAGCGCTGCCCTCCGAGCTGGGCACGTTGCAGGAGGCGGTCGTGCAGGAACGCCGCGCGGCCGAACGCCTCCGGGCGGCGGTCCGCGAGCACTACGCCGCGCTGCCGACCCAGCTCGATGCGGAGTTGGAGGCCGGCTTGTCGCTCCGTGCGGACGTGCTCGACCGCTGGCAACGACTGGTCGGGGGCAACGAGGCGATGTTGCGGGTACAGACCGTCATCGGACAGGTCGGTGACGTGGTCCGCGACCGGCTCGGGCGCCCCGGTCAGCAGGACACCCGACAGGTGCAGGTCGAGGTCGCCGGCGAGCTGACGCGGATCGTCACCCGGTTGCTGGAGCACACCGCCGCGGCCACGCGCCGCGACCTGGAGGCGGATCCGGTCGGACGCGAGGTGCTCGACGCCGATCCCGATCTGCGGCGCGAGGACCCGGAGCGGCCGGTCCGGGTCCGGGAGGCGATCGCCCGGTGGGAGACGGACGTCTCGGAACGGATCGAGACCGTGGGCGGACCGCGCAAGGAGCAGGCGCGGCGACGCTCGACCGCCCTGAACGCGGTCGCCACCACGGCGATCCTGGTGCTGTTCACCCTCTCCGGAGGGCTGACCGGCGGCGAGGTCGGCATCGCCGCGGCCGCGTCGGCGGCCAGCCAGTGGTTGCTGGTCCGGATGCTGGGGGAGCAGAACGTCAAACGGCTGCTGGACGAGATCGGGGCCGATCTCCGCCACCGTGTCGGCGAGCTCGCCGAGGCCGATCAGGCCCGCCTGGAGGCGGCGATCGAGGCCGCGAGCCCACCGGCGGACGCCGCTGCCGCCCTGGCCTCCGCGGCGGTCTCCGCGTCGGTCGCCGCATCGCCTTCCGCGCCCGGCCGCGCCGCGGACGGATCCCGATGACGGACCTCGGCGGTGCCGTCCGCGCACTGGACGCGATCGCGCAGCTCGGGCCGGGCCGTCTCCCCGCGGAGCTGGTGGCCGAGGCCGAACGTCGCCGCGCCTCGATCGACGAGCGGATCGCCCTCGGGGACGGGCTGACGGTCGTCGCACTGGTCGGCGGGACCGGGGTCGGCAAGTCGGCGCTCGTCAACCGGCTCGTCGGCGCCCAGGTGGCGACCGAGGGGGTCCGGCGGCCCACCACCAGCTGGCCGGTCGCGGTGGTACCGCCGGGGGACGCGCCCACCTCGGCGTTGCTCGACTGGCTGCGCATCGACGAACGCGTGCGGGCGCCGGAGGGGTTCCCGGAGGGACTAGTGCTGATCGATCTGCCGGATCACGATTCGGTGGTGCCGCGGAACCGCGAGACGGCGGCGCGCCTGTCGGAACGCGTGGACGGGTTGGTGGTGGTCGTCGATCCGGTCAAGTACGCGCGCGCCGATCTCCACGACGGTCCGCTCGCGGCGCTCACCGATCATGCGGAGGTCGTGACCGTCGTGTTGAACCGCATCGACGAACTGCATCCCGACGACGTCGAGCGGTGCGTCGCGGACCTGACGCAGCGGCTGGACCCGCGCGCGTTCGAGGTGCTCACCACCTCGGCGGCCACGGGCAGCGGTATCGACGGGCTGCGGGCCAGACTGCGGGATCTCGCGGCGAGCCGGACCGCGGCGCACCGGCGGCTGGTGGGGGACGTCGCCGTCCTGGCCCGGCGGGCAGCGGATCACCTCACGGCACTGCCGGAGCTCGTCCCCGACACCGCGTCGCTGCTCGAGGCGTTGATGGATGCGACCGATGCCCACCGTGTGGTCGCCGAGGCGGAGACGACCTACCGGCGGGATGCACGGCGGGGTGTCCGCTCGCCACTGGGGCGCCTGGTGCTGCTGCCGGTGCGCGGTGTCGGCGGGGTGGCCCGGTCCTTCGGGATCGGTGAGGCGAAGCCGGCCAAGGACACCTCGCGACCGTCGGTGGCACGGATCGAGACCGTGCTCGCGGGGGAGCTCCGCCTGCAGCGCACGACCGGGGCGACCCACGCGATGCTCGGAACGACGATCGCCGAGCTGGCCTCGCGTGGTGCACCGGCGCTGGCCGACGCGGTCGGAGCCGTGGGGGTGCGACCCAGGCCACGCCGCTGGTGGCGGGCGGCATCGGCGGTGCGCGGGATCGTCGAGGCGGTGGCGTCGGTCGGGTTCGTATGGCTCGTGTTGCTGGGGCTGGCCGATTGGCTGCAGCTGCCCGAGATCCCGACGCCTCAGCTCACGGAGGCGCTGACCTGGCCGACCGCGCTGTTCGTCGGCGGGGTGCTCGTGCGCGTCCTGATCGGCATCCTCACGCGGGTGGTGATCTCGGCCGGGGCACGGCGACACCGGGACCGGGTGGCCCGCGAGATCCGGACCGGGCTCGAGGCGGTCACCGAACAGCGGCTCCTGGCGCCCTACCAGCAGGAGGTGGACCGCCACGAGCGGTTGCGCGCCATGGTGCACCACGCCATCGACCACGACCATCAGGCAGGTGTTCAGGCACATGCCACGGGAGGATCACCATGACCACGTCCGGCACCGACGTCGCCAAGCCGGCGATCGCGCCGATCACCTGGGCACCACCGAAGGCACCGCGACCGACCGGGAGATGGGCGCCCAACACCCGACTCGCCGGCCTCCAGCTGATCCACGTCCCCGGAGCGGGACCGGAGGACGTCGCGATCCTGCCCGACGGGGACCCCGTGGTCGGGCTCGACGACGGCCGGATCTGTCGGCTGAGCCCCGATGGGCGTCGCACCGAGGTCGTCGCCGACACCGGCGGGCGACCACTCGGGATCGAGGTACGCGACGACGGGCGGCTGTACGTCTGCGACGCGCACCGCGGCCTGCTGCTCGTGGATCCGGCGACCGGTGAGGTCGAGGTGCTGGTCCGGGACGTGGAGGGCCAACCGCTGCGGTTCACCAACAACGCGGCGATCCACCCGGACGGGTCGGTGCTGTTCAGCGATTCCTCGCAGCGGTTCGGACTGCCGCACTTCAAGGCCGACCTGCTGGAGCACTCGTGCACCGGTCGGTTGCTGCGGTGGCGGGACGGCGAGGTGGAGGTGCTGCTCGGCGGGCTGGCCTTCGCCAACGGGGTCGCGCTCACCCACGACGGCGATGCGGTGCTGGTGGCGGAGACCGCCGGTTACCGGATCACCCGGTACTGGCTCGCCGGGGAGCGGGCGGGGACCTCGGAGGTGGTGATCGACAACCTGCCCGGGTTCCCCGACAACCTCTCGACCGGGCCGGGCGGCACGGTGTGGATCGCGATGCCCTCGACCCGGGACGCGACGCTCGACGCGCTGCTGCCGAGGCCCCCGGCGCTGCGGCGGGCGGTGTGGGCACTCCCCGACAAGCTGCAGCCCCAGGCGTCACGCAACACCTTCGTGATCGGCATCGACGCCGACGGCACGGTGACCCACAACCTGCAGGGACCGGGCGACCGGTTCCACTACGTGACCGGGGTGCGCGAGCACGACGGTCACCTCTACCTCGGCTCGTTGGTCGAGGGCGCGATCGCGCGTCACCGGTTGCCCGGAGCCGGGTGAACCGGGCCGCCCGGCCCGCCCCGGGCTTCAGTCGTCGTCGGTGAGCGCGTTGGGATCGATCAGCCCACCGGCGGCGGCGAGCGCACCGGCCGTGGCGACCGCGCGGTCGTAGACGGCCGCGAAGTAGTGCCCGGCGATGGCTTCCTGGCCGGGGAGCGGTGGGGTGCCGAGCGAGCGGGGGACCGCATCCGGGTCGTCGGTGATCCGCACGTCGGTCTTGGGCTCCGGGAGCTGCGAGGCATCGCCCCAGAAGCTGGTGGTGTCCTGCTGCTGGTTGGGGCGCCGGTTCCGGCCACGGCGGTTGTTCTGCTGCGAACGGCGCTTCCCGCCGCCCTTGCCGCCGCCCCCGCCCTTGCCGCCGCGGTTCCCGCCACCGCCGCCGCCGCCCTTGTTGCCGCCGGCGTTGTTCTTCGGACCGCTGTCGGAGGCGGGAGCGTTGCCGCCACCGCCACCGCCGCCGCGGCTCCGCGAGCGTCGGTTCCGGCCGCGGGAGCCTCCCGGCGCACCGTCGTTGTTCGGTTTGGCCGTCATGCAGCATCTCCTCGTGCGAGTTCCGCGTCGGCGAGTTCGTCGGTGAGCACCATCTTCGGATCGATCCCGAGCGCGCGACGCAACTGGTCGCTGTCGAGGTCACCGACCGAACTCGACTTCGGCAGGGCGATGTCGGCGATCTTGCGCTTGCCGGCCACGACCTCCTCGACGCGTTCGTCGACCGTCCCGGGGCACACCAGGCGGTGCGCGACCACCGTCTTGGTCTGACCGATGCGCCAGACCCGGTCCCGGGCCTGATCCTCCACGGCCGGGTTCCACCAGCGGTCGTAGAGCACGACGTGGCTGGCGGCGGTGAGGTTCAGCCCGGTCCCGCCGGCCTTCAGCGACAGCACCAGCGCGCCGGGGCCCTCGCCCTCCTGGAAGTCCTTGATCATCGTGTCACGGGCACCGCGCGACAGCCCGCCGTGGTAGCAGTGGATCGTCTTGCCGGTGCGCTCGGTGAGGTGGGTCGCGAGCTTCGAGCCCCAGGTGGCGAAGTGCGTGAATATCAGCATCCGTTCCCCGGATTCGAACACGTTGTCGACGATCTCCTCCAGCCGAGCGAGCTTGCCGGAACGGCCGGCCAGGTCGCCGTCCTCGCCGGTGTAGGCGGCCGGGTGGTTGCAGATCTGCTTGAGCGCCGTGATCGCGGCCAGCACGGCGCCCTTCTTCTTGGGGGCGTCGTCGTCGGCGGTCTCGACCACCAACTCGTCGAGCACGGCCTGGTAGAGCCCGATCTGCTCCGGGGTCATCGGGCAGTGGTCGAGCGCGTCGATGCGGTCGGGCAGCTCCGCGGCGATGACCGGCTCGGCCTTGGTGCGGCGGAACACGAGCACGCCGTTGAGGGTGCGGAGCGCGGATTCCGCGCCGCTGCCGCCCTCCGTGGCCTTCTGCATCTGTGCGACGAACGTGGCGCGCTCGCCGACGAGCCCGGGGTTCACGAAGTCCATCAGCGCCCACAGGTCGCCGAGCCCGTTCTCGATCGGTGTCCCGGTGAGCACCACCCGGGTACGCGCCTCCAACCGGCGCAGCTGCTGGGCGGTGTCACTGGTGGGGTTCTTGATGACCTGGGCCTCGTCGAGTACGACCTTGCCCCAGCTGATCGCCGACAACGCCTCGATGTCGCGGACCGCGGTGCCGTAGGTGGTGATCAGCACATCGGTGCCCTCCACCTCGGCGGCGATCGCGGCGGTGTCCGCCCGGGCCGCGCCGTGGTGGACCAGCACCTTCAGGTCCGGGACGAACTGCGCCGATTCCGAGGCCCAGTTGCCGACCACGGCCGGGGGTGCGATGACCAGTGCCGGGCCGTGCTCGGTGTTGGCCTGGAGACTCGCGAGCATGGTCGGGGTCTTGCCGAGGCCCATGTCGAGTGCCAGGCAGCCGCCGAGCCCCGCCTGGTCGAGGAAGTCGAGCCACGCCAGGGCGTTGGCCTGGTAGCTGCGGAGCTCGCCCTCGAAGCCGGGCGGGCGGGTCGGCGGGTGCTCCGGGATCTGTGCGGCGCTGCGCAGCAGGTCCGCGGCCCAACCCTCACCGACGACCGAGACGGCGCTGCCGAGCGCGGTCCCGTCGAGACCCAGCGCGTAGCGGAGCATGTCGGCGCCGGAGAGCTTGGTCTTGTCGGCGCGCTCGGCCAGAGCGGCCGCGGCGGCCTCGAGGTCGGCGTGGGCCACCTCGACCCACTGTCCGTGCGACTTCACCAGCGGACGGGACTCGCCGGCCAGGCGCCGGATGTCCTCGGCGGAGAGCTCCACGTCGTCGAACACCGCGGACCAGCGCACGTCGGACAGTTGCTGGGCCCCGACGGCGGTCTCCTGCTCGCCCATCGAGGTCAACCGCAGCGACGGGGTCGCCTTCTTCTTCGACAGCGGCGGGACCCGCACCTCGAACCCGGCGGCGACCAGCACCGGCCCGATCGAGGTCATCAGCTCCCACGCCTCGTCCTGGCTGAGGATCACCTGACCGCGGCGGGTGTCCTTGCCGCGCATCAGTGGGGCGTAGAGGCCCTCCAGCCGCTCCAGCTCGCGCTTCATCGCCTCCTTGCGGTCGTGGTTGGCGCGCGACATGGCGGCCTCGACCGGTTCGTCCTTGCGCCGCCCGTCGGAGGTCAGCGTGCGCAGGTGCCACGCGTCGCCCTCGTCCGGCGGGTCGAGCTGGACCACCAACGCCAACTTGGATGCGCCGGTGACGCCCTCGGCCCACGACTTGAGGCCCTTGCGGATCTCGCTGCCCTGCTGGTGGGGGGCCTCGAAGGTCGAGCCGTCCAGGCGTCCGAGCACGGCTTCGGCGACATCGGACGCGCTGTGGGGGTGGGGGGGCGGAGCCGGGACCTCCACACGAGCGGCGGCGTCGCGGCAGATGGCATCGACGAACCCGGAGACGACCGATCGGGTCACGGTGCGTGCATCGCGCTGCCGGTCGAGCACCCCGACCGTCTTGGGCATCGACTTGGTCAGCCCCGACAGTTCCTCGTGGTCGATGAGCGTCGGTTCCCACCGGACCGCGAAGTCCGAGCGGTTGCCGGCGGCGTCACCCACCTTCTCCAGTTGCGGGACCATGCGGCCGTGGGCGACCAGGCGTACCGCGAGCGCGGCGGCCAGCCCCATCCAGGTCACGCTGGCACCCAACTCCTCCTCATCGGCACCGGCGCCGAGCGAGACCAACCACCCGAGGCTCGTCTGGACCGGAGCGGACACCGATGCGGCCCGGCCACCGGAGGGCAGCTTGATGCGGTCGTAGGGCGACCAGTGGTCGGGGGTCGTGCCGGCCTTGCCCAGGCGGGCGAGGACGTCCTCGGCGGCTTCGGTCGCGTGGTCGCCCGCCGACCACGCGACGATGCGACCGCGATGCCACGACAGCTGGAGCTGCGGTTCGTGCACCTTGGTCGGGGCGGCGGGCTCGCGGGTCTGATCCTGCTTGTCCCGCCCCTTGCCCTGGCCGTTCGCGCGGCCATTGCCCCGGTCATCTCCCTGGCCATCGCCCCGGCCATCGCTCCGGTCATCTCCCCGGTGCTGGGGCTTGCCCTGGGGCGGGGTGTCACGGCCGGGCTTGTGCTCCTTCGTCGCGTCCCGCGAGGTCGACGCCGGCGGCTCCGCGGGCGTGCGGCTCTCGCGGGGATCCTCGCCGGTGAGATCGACGAGCGTCTCGTCGATCCGTTCGCGTTCCTCCTCGAAGTCCGCGATCACCAGCGCCCGCTCCGGGCCGGTCACCTCGCGGCCGAGCCGGTCGATGGTCGCCTGGACCTCCTTGCGCAGCGCACGGAGCGCGGCGATCCAGTCGTCCTCGTGGTCCTCGAGCACGTCGAGGTCCGCGTCGGACGCCACGCCGTCGAGTTCCGCCTGGGCGAGCTTCTGGAACTCCACGACGGTGACGGGCGCGGTGCGGGTCGGTGTGCTGATGGCTGCCTCTTCCCTGTGGAACGGGGCTGGTCGACCGAAGACGACATGTACGGGCATGTACGAAGGGCACGATCGGGCCCCGCGCGAGGAGCGTTGCTGCTCGGCGTCGTCGCCGTTCCCCGGTGGATCCGGCGAGGGGCCGTCGCGGCCGGACTTCTTCGGTCGCGTCCCTCGCCCTTGATGCCCCGCTCGGTGACCACCATGATCCGTCATGGGCGGTCGGCAGCGGTCGACCGTGCTACCGGCGTCCGGGATGCACCACGATCAGAGGATGCTGAGGTCGAGGAGGCGATCGCGCTGCTGTCCCACGATGCAACGGCGTTCGGCCGAGCTGCGGGGGCGTGGGCAGCGTACCCCGATGATCGGCCACGGCGCAGCATCGTGCACCCTGGCCGAGTGAACCCCTCCTCCGGCCCCCCGGCTCCGGGGCCGTGTCGGAGCCCTCGTCTACGGTCCCGACCTGCAACCCGGCCCCGAGCCCGAGCGGATCACCGTGCCCGACACCTCCGATGCGCCGAACCTGCCACCGAGGCACACGCCCACCTCGCTGTTGGAGGAGGTCGGGCATGCCCTGGGCGCCGCCTTCGACGCGCCGGTGGTGCTCGAGGGGCGGGTCGTGGGGGTCCGGGTGTCGAAGGGTTGGACCACGCTGACGCTCGGGGACGCGGAGCCCTCGGGCCGGTTCCCCACTCGCCTGCAGGTCTCGCTCGATCCGCGGGTCGGTGCGAGGACACGGTCCGAGGCCCTCGCCGAACAGACACTCGTGCAGGTCACGGGGCGGGTGCAGCTGTGGGTCAACCGGGCGGAGGTCCAGCTCAAGGCCGTCGAGGTGGTGCGGGTCGGTCACAGCCAGACGCAACAGGGGTTCGAACTCGCCCGCGCGGCCATCGCCACGGAGCGTCTGGGGGAGCGCCGACCCGCGCTGCCGTTGTTCCTGCGCCGGGTGCTCCTGCTCGCCCCGGTGGGGACGACACTGGGCGATCTGACCCGCGACCTCGGCGGTTGGCAACCGCCGCAGATCGTGCACGTGCCGATCCCGGGTGATTCACCGGACCTGCACCACCTGATCGACACGGCCTGTGCCGAGCACCGGGACGTGGACGTGGTCGTCGTCGCCCGGGGCGGGGCCATCGAGGCGATCTCCGGGTGGGACGACCTGCAGCTGCTGCGCTGCCTCGACCGGCTGCAGGGCGAGGGGGTGCCGATCCTGCTGGCCGTCGGGCACGCCGACCACACCCCGCTCGTCTACCGGGTCGCCTCCCACACGGTGCGCCACACCGCCGAGGCGGGCCGATGGCTGGCCGACCACAACCGGTCGGCGGCCGGACGGATCCGCGATCTCGAGGTCGTGCCCGCCATGCTGGCCCGACGACTCCAGGACCAACGTGAGCGCGTCGAGGTGGCCGAGCACCACCTGGCCGGGGCGCTGCGCTCCGCGCTACGACGTCGGCGGACCGATCTACGGGCCACCTCCGGCCGACTCACCGACGCGATGGCGGTCCGGCTCCAGCAGCTGCAGGCCCGGTGTGACGCGGCGACCGCGACCCTGCCGCTCGCCCTGGCGCGCCGGGTGGCGGAACACGCACGCCGCGTCGAGCTCGCGGCAGCGACGTTGGACGGCTTCCGTACCGGCATCGCGCTCGTCACCGCCGCCGACGGCGCCCCCGCCCGGTTCGAGGTCGGCGAGTCACTCCGGATCGAGGTCGCCCAGGCCACCGTCACGGCCCGGATCGAGACCGTCACCCATCACGACCCCACCATCCGCGAACAGGAGCATCCCGCATGAACGAACAGCCAGACCAGCCAGACCAGCCCGACGCGATCGACGTCGACGAGCAGCTCGCCGAGGTGGAGCGGTTCATCGCGGCGGTGCAATCCGGGTCGATCGGGACCAGCGAGGCGATGGCGGCCTACCGCGACACGCACCGCCCCGCGATCACCCGGCTGCGCGCCGAGCTCGACACCTTCGAGGCGCTGCTGGCGCCCGACCTCGGGCCGGAGGCCTGAACCGCGGTGCCCGGTGCCCGCGGTGCCCGGTGCCCGGTCCCTGGTCGCAGGTGTCGGGTGTCAGGTCCCGAGCCAGGTGGCGAACACCAGTCCGACGACCGCGAGGGTCACCGCCGCGCCGAAGCCGACGAGGAAGGGGCGGATCCCGACCTCGCGGAGCTGATCGATCCGGGTGCTGCAGCCGACCGCGGCGATCGCGACGGTGATCAGCGCGGTGGCCGCGGTGCCGAAACCGTCGGCGAGATCGTCGCCGAGCACGCCCAGCGAACGCAGCCCGGCCAGCGCCAGGAACCCGACCAGGAACAGCGGGAACGCCTTGAGCGCCGACGCACGCACGTCCGCGTCCGAGGCTGCCTCGGCGGTGAGCGCCCGTCGAGCCGCCCACCAGGCGATCAGCAGGATCAGCGGCGCCATGAAGGCGTTGCGCACCAGCTTGACGACCGTGGCCACCTCGAGCGCCTCGGGGGAGTAGGCGGCGCCGGCCGCGACCACCTGGCTGGTGTCGTTGATCGAGAGTCCGGCCCAGAAGCCGAACACCCGGTCGGGCATGTCGACCACCAGCGCGATCACCGGGAACAGCAACAGGGCGGCGGTGCCGAAGATGGTGATCGTGGCCACGGCGAAACTGATCTCGCGGTCCTCCGCGTCGATGATCGGCGAGGTCGCCACGATCGCGGAGTTGCCGCACACGGCCGTGCCGACGCCGATCAGCACCGCGAGTCGCGGAGGTACGCCCGCGATCCGGCCGGCGAGGGCGACGGTCAGGAACGCCGCGGTCATGCACAACACCACCACGCCCACGGCGGGCCCGCCGATCGAGGCGACGTCGGCCACGGTCAGCCGGGCGCCCAGCAGCACGACCCCGATGCGCAGGACGCGTTTGCTCGCGACCTCCAAGCCCGGCCCGGTCGCGGCCGGCAGCGTGACCAGGTTGCCGACGAGCAGGCCGAGCACCACCGCGATCAGCACCGGACCCAGCGTGGGTGGCAACAGCTGGGCGAGACCGAACGCCGCGGTCGCCACGGCCGTCGCCAGACCGAGTCCGGGCAGGGTGCGCCGGGTCCATCGGAGCGCGGGTGAGCGCACGGCGGGCATGGACGGACTCCGGATCGACGGCCGGGACGGTACTGGGCGCGTGGTCGCACCCCCGCGAGCTGCGTCGTAGTAGCGTCCGCGCATGACCAGCAGCGCTCCAGCTCCCGAACCCGCCGCCGACCCCGCCGCCGGGCAGATCGCCGAACGCGGTGGCCTGCCGGTGCTCGAGTGGTCGATCTTCGCCGACCATCCGATCGACGTGGCGGTGACCACCCGGGACGGTGGCGTGTCGGAGGGGCCCTACGAGAGCCTCAACCTGGGCCTGCACGTGGGCGACGAGCCGGACCGTGTGGTCGAGAACCGCGCCCGCGCGGCAGCCGCGATCGGTCTGGGGCTCGACGAGCTGGTGTTCTGCAACCAGGCGCACGGCCGCGCCGTCGCCCGGGTCGACGCGCACGACCGCGGGCGTGGGACCCGCACGGCGGATACGGCCATCCCGGGGGCGGATGCGCTGATCACCCGGACCCCGGACGTCGGGCTCGTGGTGATGATGGCCGACTGCGTCCCGATCGTGCTCTACGACCCGGTCACGGCGTCGCTCGCCTGCATCCACGCCGGGTGGCGGGGGACGGTGGCACGGGTGGTCGCGGCGACCGTGGAGCGTCTGGTCGCCGACGGCAGCCGGCCGGGGGACCTGCTGGCGGGGATCGGGCCCGCGATCCCCTACGAGCGCTACCAGGTCGGTCCGGAGGTCGCCCGGGCCGCGCGCGAACAGCTGGGCGAGGACGCGGACGGGGTGGTCGTCCCCGACGGTGAGGGTCGGTGGCGCTTCGATCTCTGGGAGGCCAACCGGCGGTCACTGCGCCGCGCCGGGGTACCGGCGACCAGCATCGAGCTGGCCGCGATCCCGACCGGCGCCGACGGGCCCTTCTTCTCCGATCGCGCCGTGCGTCCCTGCGGACGGTTCGCCGCGTTGGCGCGTCTCCGGCCCCCTGGCCCGACCCCTGGCCCGACCGCTGGCCCGACCCCGCCTGCGAAGGAGCGTCGATGAGGATCCCGCGCCACCCGGGCCTGCAGCTCGACGTCGACGGGGCGGTCGCGCGGTTGGTGCTCGACCGGCCCGAGGTGCTCAACGCCCTGTCGGTCGAACTGCTCGACGGGATCGTCGAGATGTGTCGGTTCATCGACGATCAGCCGGAGATCCGCGTCGTGATCGTCACCGGAGCGGGGCGGACCTTCTCCGCCGGCGCCGACCTCGACACGATCCAACGGTTGCTGCAGGACGGACCGGACGCACGCCATGCCGCCGATGCGGGGGACCGGGCGGCCTCGGCGATCGAGTCGTTGCGGGCGGTGACCATCGCCTCCGTGCACGGGCGGTGCGTCGGGGGCGGGGTGGTGCTGGCGCTGGCCTGTGACCTGCGGTTCGCCGCCGCCGGAGCGCGGTTCTCGATCCCGGAGATCGACCTCGGGATCCCGCTGGCCTGGGGCGGTGTCCCGCGCCTGCTCCGCGAGGTCGGGCCCGGCGTCGCCCGCGACCTGATCCTCACCGGGCGCGAGTTCGGCGCGGGATCGGCCCTGGCCAACGGCGTGGTCTCCCGGGTGCTGGCCGACGACCGTCTGGACGCCGAGGTGGCCGAGGTCGCGGCCGAGCTGACCGCGAAGGCGTCGCTGCCGGTGCGCGCGACGCTGGACGCGATCGCGGCGGTGACCGGCGCCGGGACCCCGCAGGGGTGGTCGGACGCGGACACGCTGCTGACCGCGGTACGCGACCCGGAGTCGCGCGCCGTCGCGGCGCGCTACCTCGGCGGTCTGCGCGGCGAGCCCGGCACGGCGGACCAGGCGTGAGCGGTGCCGCCGACACGCTGTTCGTCGACGGCGCCGTGTGGACCGCCGGCACCGGCCCGACCGCCGTGGGCCCGACCGACGCCGTCGCGGTCGTGGACGGCAGGATCGTGGCGTTCGGCCACGACGCCCGGGCCCTGCGGGGCGCCGGGACCGAGATCGTCGACCTGGCCGGTGGCAGCCTGCTGCCCGCGTTCCGTGACGGCCATCTCCATCCCCTGGCCGGCGGCGCCGAGAGCCTCGACTGCGATCTGGTGGACGCCGTCGACGTCGACGACGTGCTCGCCCGGGTGGCCGCCTTCGCGACCGCGGAGCCCGGGCTGCCCTGGGTGCTCGGCTGGGGCTACCCGCCCGAGATCCTGCCCGGCGGGATCGGCCACGCCACGGTGCTCGACGCGATCGTCGCGGACCGACCGGTCGCGCTGTGGTCCTCCGATCATCACATGGTCTGGTGCAACTCCCGTGCCATGCAGGTGGCGGGGATCACCGCCGGGACGGCCGACCCCGCCCGCGGCACGATCCTGCGCGACGACGGTGGGCAACCGGTCGGCACGCTGCTCGAGGAGGCCGAACTGCTGCTGCAGGCGCACGTGCCGCCGCGGGGGCTCGCGAAGGAGGCCCGGGGCTTCGAGGTGGGGCTCGCACGGATGGCCGACGCCGGGTTGGTCTTCGGCCAGGACGCGTGGACCCAGCCGGAGCGGTTGCCCGCGTACCTGCGTGTGGCGGGGGCCGGCGGCCTGAGCGCGGACATCGACCTCGCCTTCAAGGTCGAGCCGGACCGGTGGCGCGAGCAGGTGTCCGAGTTCGTCGCCGCCAGACACCTCGCGGCCACGGCGCAGGCGCAGCGCGCAGCGGACGGGGTACCGGGTGGACGGCTCACCGCGACCACCGTCAAGTTCTTCGTCGACGGGGTCATCGAAGGCGGGACCGGACACCTCACCGCCCCCTACGAGGCGTCGTTCGGCGGTGCGCACGCGTGTGGTGACGACCACGGCATCGCGAACTGGGACCCGGGTGAGATGATCGAGGCGGCCGCGGCCATGGACGAGGCCGGCTTCCAGCTGCACTGCCACGCCATCGGGGACGGGGCGGTGCGTTCGACGTTGGACACCGTCGAGGCGGTGGCCGTGCGCAACGGCCCACGCGATCGACGGGCCGTGGTGGCCCACACCCATCTGGTGCACCCCGACGACCTGCCCCGCTTCGCGCAGCTGGGCGTGATCGCCAACCTCGAACCGCTGTGGGCGCAACCCAACGCCATCATGACCGAACTCACCGAACCGCGCCTGGGGCCCGAACGCAGCCGCTGGCAGTACCCGATCGGGGCACTGCTCCGCTCCGGGGCCCACGTCTCGTTCGGCAGCGACTGGCCGGTGTCGTCACACGAGCCGCTGCGCGGCATCGCGGTGGCGGTGACCCGGCAGACCCCGGAGGGTCGACCGGAGGGGGGCTGGCTCCCCGAACAGCGCATCTCGCTGGACGAGGCGCTGCAGGCCTACACCTCGGGGACCGCCTACCAGGCCCACGATGAGCACGACACGGGACGCATCGCGCTCGGTCGGCACGCGGACCTGCTCGTCACCGACGAGGACCTGACCCGTGTGGCGCCGTTGGAACTGGCCGAGGTCGGGGTGGTGGGCACCTGGCGTCGGGGCCGGCGTGTCCACGGGCACGCCACCGCCTGACTCAGGCGACCGACAGCACCGTGGTGCCGCTGCCGACCAGGTCGTAGAGCTCGATCACGTCGGCGTCGAACATCCGCACGCAACCGTTGGACGACGCGGTGCCGATCGAGGCCTCGTTGGGTGTGCCGTGGAAGCGGATCAGGGTGTCGCCGCCCCCGGGCCGGTTCCAGTTGAGTGCCCGCGCCCCGAGGGGGTTGTCGGGACCGGGCCCGATCCGTGCCGGCAGGTCCTTGCCCCAGCGGTCGAGCGCCGGGTTGACCCAGGTCGGCTCTAAGCGCTTCGCGCCGATCGTGAACGTGCCCGTGGGGGTGGGGCTGCCCCCGGTCCCGACCGCGACCGGCCAGGACCGGACCAGACGGCCGTCGCGGTGCAGCTCGACCACCCGTTGCCCCTGGCGCACGAGCAGCACGTCGCCGACGTCACCGGTCCGGGCCCGGACCGTGTCGAGTGCGAGCTCGACCGCGTCCGCGTCCCCGTGCAACGCCGCCACCAGCGCGGTACGGGCGCCCGGTCGGTCGAGCGACCGGCCGTCGCGACCCGTCGAGGTCCGGAGCGTGCCGTCGCGGTAGGACACCTCCGCGTGGACCGGGGCGAGGTCGAGCGTCCCGGCCATCTCGGCCACCAGGGTGTCGAGCCGACCGTCGGGGATCACGAGCTCGACCTCCAGGGCGCCGTCGGCGGTCGCCAGCTCGGCGGACAGGGCCGCCTCGACGAGCGGTTCCCCGAGCGGCGTCGCCTCCAACCCGCGCGGCGTCACCTTCCAGCTCGCGTCCCCGTGGCTTGCCGTCACCGTGTGGTCGAGCGCGGCGTCGATCGTGCGCAGGGCCGCCTCCCGGGCGGTGGTCACCGCCGCGGTCGACACCCCGGGCGCGAGCACCTCGGTGGCCACCGACACGGTCGTGGCCCCGACGGCGGTCTCGCCGGTGATCGCATCGAGGAGCGTCACGAGGCTCGCGACGGTCGCGTCGCGGTCGACGTGCAGGCCCTCGGCGTCGTCGGTGGTCTGCGGAGCGCCAGCCACCCACCGGAGCGTCGCATCGGTGGGTGCGAGATCGAGTCCGTCCGCGAGCTCGTCCACGAACGCGGTGACGCCGTCGTCCGGGATCTCGATCTCGACCTGCAGTGGGCTGGTTGCGGCCCCGGTCCAGCGCATCTGCACGAACTGGGGGAGGGTGGCCTCCTCGGTCGCGCGCCGCGCCGCGTCGATACGGGCCTCGAGGTCGGTGCTCGCGCCCAGCGCCCGTGGGGAGGTGTCCCAGCTGAGGTCGAGGTGGGTGAGGGTCACCGGGGTGTCCAGGGACGCGGCCAGCGCGTCCCTGGCCTGCTCGCGCGCCTCGTCCGTGGTCATGCCACCGACGTCGACGCCGGCGAGCAGCGTCCCCGGCAGCAACCGGGACTCCTCACGCAGCGTGCTGCCCCAGGCGCCCGCGACCAGCGTCAGCGCGACGGCCCCCGCGACCGCGAGCGCGAGCACGCCCGCACCGATCCGTCCCGCCACGACCGTGCGCCCGACCCCGACCCCGGCCTCACGCCCCGCCCCGTGTTCACGCCCCGCCCCGTCCCCCACCCCGAACCTCCGGTCACCGTCCCGGGACCCTAGACGAAGTGGTCGCCGGACCAACGGTCGCCGGACCACCGATCGCGGTCGTCGCGTGCACCGGGCCGTGGGCTCGCGTGGTCGGACGAGAGGATTGGGTGGGCGGTGGAGCACCTGCCTAGGCTGCGGAGACGCGGAACCCGGGAGGCACGACGTGGCAGAACAGGTCCTCGACAAGATCCGATCGGTCGGTGTGGTCGGGTGCGGCACCATGGGCGCCGGGATCGCGGAGATCGTCGCTCGCAACGGCATCGAGGTGCGCTTCGTCGACGTCGACGAGGTGGCGGTCGAAGCCGGTTACGAGCGCATCCGGGGCTCGCTCGAGCGGCAGGTCCAACGCGAACGGATCGATGGCGACGAGCGCGACGCGATCCTCGGGCGGATCGAGGGCAGCGCCGGCTGGGAGATCCTGTCCACCTGCGACCTGATCGTCGAGGCGGTTCCCGAGGTCCTCGAGCTCAAGCAGCGCGCGTTCTCGCGCATCGACGAGCATGCCCGACCGGACGCGATCATCGCGACCAACACCTCGTCGTTGCCGGTGATGGACATCGCCGTGCACACGACGCGCCCGAACCGCGTGCTCGGGTTCCACTTCTTCAACCCGGCCCCGGTCATGAAGCTGATCGAACTGGTCCGCACCGTGATCACCGACGAGTCCGTGGTGGAGACCGCCCGGGAGTTCGCCGAGTCGATCGGCAAGGTGCCTGTCGTGGTCGGCGACCGGCGGGGGTTCATCGCCAACCAGCTGCTGTTCCCCTACCTCAACCAGGCCGTGTGGATGGTCGAGGGCGGGTACGCCACCAAGGACGACATCGACGCCGCGATGCGCTTCGGGGCCGGGCTGCCGATGGGCCCGATCGCGTTGACCGACCTGGTCGGCGTCGACACGTTCGTCGGCATCATGGACGCGATCCACTCCCAGTTCGAGGACACCCGGTTCGCGCCACGCCCGATCCTGGGTCAACTCGCCGCCGCCGCGTTCACCGGACGCAAGTCCGGCCGCGGCTTCTACCGCTACGAGGCGCCGGGATCCTCGCGCACGCTGGCCGACGCGGACACGCGTCCGGCCCCGGACCCGGCCAGCATCGCCGGATGGACCTCGGTCGGGGTGCTCGGCACCGGCACGATGGCGTCCGGGATCGCCGAGGTGTGTGCGAAGGCCGGGTTCGAGGTCGTGGTGCGCGGTCGCAGCCGCGACAAGGCGGAGGCGGTCCTCGCCAGGGTCGCCAAGTCGCTGCAGCGCATGGTCGACAAGGGTCGCGTCACGGGTGAGGACATGGTGGCGACGCTCGGTCGCATCCGCCCGACGATCGACCTCGAGGACCTCGCGGACTGCGACCTGGTCATCGAGGCGGTCGCGGAGGACCTGGACGTCAAGCGCGAGCTGTTCGGGGCCCTGGCACCGATCCTGAAGCCCGATGCGCTGCTGACCACCACCACCTCGTCGCTGCCGGTCGTCACCTGCGCGATGGCGACCGACCGGCCGGAGAAGGTGATCGGGCTGCACTTCTTCAACCCCGCGGCGATCATGAAGCTGGTGGAGATCGTCACCACCGTCCGGACCGATCCGGACGTCGTCGAGCAGGCCCGCGCGTTCGTGGAGCGCATCGGCAAGGTCGGCGTGCTGTGCGGTGACCGCGCCGGGTTCATCGTCAACACGCTGCTGTTCCCCTACCTCAACGACGCCGTGAAGATGCTCGAGTCCCACTACGCGACCGCGGAGGAGATCGACACCGCCATGAAGCTCGGTTGCGGGTACCCGATGGGCCCCTTCGAGCTCATGGACGTGGTCGGGTTGGACATCACGCTGGCGATCATGGAGCGGCTCCGCGACGAGTACCGCCAGCCCTCCTACGAGGCGGCACCGTTGCTGCGTCACCTGGTCGATGCGGGCTTCCTCGGTCGGAAGGCCGGTCGGGGGTTCTACGTCTACACCTGAGTGCCCGGTACACCTGTGCGGTGATGATCGACCGATGAACGACGACCACGACGGGGCGGCCGCGCCCCCGTTCCAGCGCGCCACGGACGAACCCGTGGTGGAGACGTTGCGCTCCAACTGGCACGAGTTCGCGGCCATGCTCCCGGACGTGGGACGCCTGTTGCGGGTCCTCGCCACCGACGCCCGGGTGCCGTGGCGGGCGAAGCTGATCGCCGGGGCGGCCGCCGGCTACGCCCTGGTACCCCGCAAACGGCTCCCCGATGTCGTGCCGGGTGCCGGCCTCGGACTCGACGATGTCCTGGTGTTGAGCTTCGCGGTCCGTCAGCTGATCTCCGCAGCGGGCTACGAGCTGGTCCGCGAGCGCTGGACCGGCACCGACGGCGGGTTCGCGCTGCTGATCGTGCTCGCCGGGGTGGACCGATGAACCTGCCCCCACGCCCCGACGCGTTCCTGCCGGTGCTCGACGGCTACGTCGTGCAGCGCGTCCCGGCGTTCCGGGCGACCAAGTTCTACGTGTGCCCGGATTGTGACAACACCATCATGAGCGGTCAGGGGCACGTGGTGGTGTGGCCCGACGACCTCGTGGACGAGCGACGGCACTGGCATCTGCACTGCTGGCGTGTGGCGGCCCGCCGGGGCCGGATAGCCTGAGGAGCCGAGCGGGGGCCAGGCGGTTGATCTTGGCGTCCGATCCCTGCGTACGTCGACGAGGTGTCCGTGAGCAAGAAGCAGCATGGCAAACAGCTGGAACGCGGGCGCGACAAGCGCCGCGATTCGAAGTTCGACCGGCGCACCACGCGCAACCGGGTGATCATCCTGGTCATGGCGGTGCTGATGGTCCTGTCGCTGGTCGGGGCGGCGTTGACCTCCGCGATCGGGGGAGCGGGCGACCCCCCGCCACCACCCGAGGACGAGCCGGTCGCCGACGCCGGACCCGGACCCTGCGGTGACGCCCCCGACGATGTCCCGGAGGTCGACAGCGTCGTCTACGACGAGGCCTTCGATCTCACGATCGACACCGATGCGACCTACGTGGCGACCCTCGACACGACCTGTGGCGACATCGTCATCGAGTTGGATGTCGACAACGCCCCGATCGCCTCGAACAACCTCGTCAACCTCGCCGAGGACGGCTACTACGAGGGCGTGGTGTTCCACCGCGTGATCCCGGGCTTCGTGATCCAGGCCGGTGACCCGGCCGGGACGGGCTGCGGCCAGGAGGACTGCGCGAACTTCGACCCCGACGAGCCGAGTTTCCCCGGCTACACCTTCGAGGACGAGCTCGAGACGGCGGAGACCCTCCACGAGCAGGTTCGTGAGGACAACATCGAACAGCTGCGCGCTGCGGTCGAGGCCGAGGGCGAGGACTTCGACGAGGAGGTCGACGAGGAGCTGCTCGCCCAGTTGCCCGGCGGCTACCCACGCGGGACCGTGGCGATGGCCAACGCGGGGCCGGACACCAACGGCTCGCAGTTCTACGTCGCGCAGGGCGACCCCACCGCGCTGCCCGGCCCCCAGTTCACCGTGCTCGGCACCGTGATCGAGGGCATGGACGTCGTCGATGCCATCGCGGCATCACCCACCGACGCCACCGACCGGCCGATCGAGGCCGTCACGATCCGCGGCGTGAGCATCGACCAACGCTGACCGGACGCGACGCGGTGCGCAGCTCCTACGCTGCGCACCACGACCACGACCCACGACCCCTGACCCCTGAACCTCGACCCCTGAACCCCTACGAAGGAGCCACGCGTGGCCTCGCAGCAGTACGCCTCCCCGCCGGAGATGGTCATCGATCCGTCCAAGGACTACACGGCGACGATCAAGACCAACAAGGGCACCATCACCGCGAAGCTGTTCGCGGACGAAGCGCCGAAGACGGTCAACAACTTCGTCTTCCTCGCGCGCGAGGGGTTCTACGACGGGGTGATCTTCCACCGCGTGATCAAGGGTTTCATGCTCCAGGGCGGCGACCCGACCGGGACCGGCACCGGCGGTCCGGGCTACAAGTTCCCCGATGAGCTCGAGGCCGCGCGCAAGCACGGCTACAAGCTCGGCACGCTGGCGATGGCCAACTCCGGACCGAACACCAACGGCTCGCAGTTCTTCATCATGCACAGCGACTACGGCCTGCCGCCGCAGTACAACGTGTTCGGCAAGACGATCGACGGCCTCGACGTGGTCGATGACATCGGCAACACCCCGACAGCTCGGGGTGACAAGCCCAAGGACGATGTCGTGATCGAGTCGGTGGAGATCACCGAGAGCTAGGGTCACCGCCCTTCGCGCCGCCTCATCGCGCCGCCCCGACGCCCGCGCCGAACCGCTCCCACAGGGCCGGCGCGGGCGTCGGGCGCGCGGAACCGCTCGTCCCACCCGATTCCGGGGCCCGGTGCATCGACAACCTCCGGAGGGGACATACGTTCGTCTCCTGGTTGCTACGGGTGGAACGCGGTCGACAGTGGTGCGAGTAGGTAGGTGGGCGATCCTCGGGGCGTCCCTCATGGTGGGACTCCTGGCGGTCACCGGTTGCGCCGTGGGGCCGAGCCCCGATCCGGGCCTGGCCCGCACCGTCGAGGTCGAGGACGACCGACTGGTCCTGCGCGACGGCGACGATCGTCGGGTCCTGGCCTCGGTCGACGAGGAGCACGGCACGCCCGTGCACGCGGCGCTGCGACCGGGCGACCACGACGAGGACACGGTGCTCGTGCTCACGCACGTGACCGACGCCGCCGGCGATCCGTCGGGCGAGCGCTACGAGCTGCGTTATCTCATCGCCACGGGCGACGAGGTCAGCGAGCTCTACGGTTTCCCGGGTCGGCTGCAGGTCGCCGCCGAGCTGCCCCGGATCCTCGATGTCGCGCCCGTGCCGGTCTGGTCGCCCGAGGGTGACACGATCGCCTGGATCGAGTGGGTGGATGCGGGCACGCGGCTGCGCACCGTGGGCTGGATCGACGAGGGACAGACACGCAACCCCTCCGACGAGACGGCCGCCTACGCGTTGGCCGACATCCCGGCGGGCGTGCAGCTCGAGGCCTGGCAGGTCGGTCCCGACGGCGACCCGGTCCTGCTCGGGCGCCAGGACGACCAGCCCTACCGGATCCAGCTCGCGCTCGGCTCCACGGGTACGGGGATCACCGCAGGTCGGTGACCACCGTGCGGACCGGATGCTCCTCGCGGGTCTCCAGACGTCGCAACCCGGCCTCGACGCCGGCGAGGTCGGTGGTGTGGGTGACCGAGCGCGACAGGTCCAGGCGCTCGTCCTCGAGCAGGTCGAACAGCTCGCCGACGTCCTGCAGGGTCGAACCGAACGACCCCGCCACCTCGAGCTCCCGAGCGACGAAGTCCTGCATGGGTAGGCTCGCCAGCTGTTCCGGGCCGAGCCCGACCACCACGGTGCGGCCGCCCGGGGCGACCGACCGGACCGCCTGGTCGACCGAGCGGGCTGACCCGACGAACTCGATCGCCCGGTCGACGCCGCCGGCGGACAGCTCGTGGATACGCGCCGCCGCATCGCCGTCGCGGGCATCGACCGCGGCGTCGGCGCCCCACGCCAGCGCACGTTCGAGGTTGACCGGGTCGACGTCGACACCGACCACGTCGGCACCCCAGAGCTTCGCGAGCAGCAGGGCATGCATCCCGAGGCCACCCATGCCGAAGATCGCGATCGTGCTGCCCTCGGCCAGGCCGGCGCGCTTCAGGGCGTGGTAGGGCGTCGCCACCGCATCGACGACGATCGCGGCCTCGTGGAAGGGCACCCCGGCGGGCACCGGGGCCAGCAGGTCCGGGTCGGCCACCACGAAGCCCGCCAGGGCACCGTCGGTGTCGATGCCTGGCACGACGAGCGATGCGCACAGGTTCTCGCGGCCGATGGAGCAGTAGCCACAGCGTTTGCAGGGCCGACCGACCAGCACCGCGACGCGGTCACCCGGTTGCCAGTCGGTCACCTCGGCCCCGACCGTGGCGACCGTGCCGGCGGCCTCGTGGCCGAGGACCTGGGGGAGCCGGACGCCGGGCGGGGCGCCACCGCGCACCACCATCAGGTCGCGGGCGCCGATCCCGCAGGCGGCCACCTCGACGAGCACCTCGGCCGGGCCGGGGGTGGGGACCGGGACCTCGTCGACGCGCAGGTCGTCGATCCCGTGCAGACGCAGGGCGCGCATCGTCGAACTCACGCGGGCGGCGGATCGTCGTCGGTTCCGTCATCGGGCGGACGGTTCACCGGTGGCGGGGGAGGCCCGTCCGCGGTCGGGGAGCCCTCACCCGGCCAGGGCGGCAGCTCCGAGAGCTCGACCCGCCGTGGACGCTTGCCCTGATCGTAATCGCGCATCCGCTTGGGGTACCCGACCTTGCGGGCGTCGTAGAGGGGGATGTTGGTCTTGGACGCGAACTCGTTGGCGTGGTCCCGGTCCTTGACCGGACGGCGCAGGTACTCGCCGTCGTCGGCGATCAGCAGCACGGTCGTGGAGTAGATGGCCGTCTTCGGCTCGAGGTAGGCCTCGACGCCGACCCGCGAGCGGATGAACTCCTCGAGTTCCTTGGTGGAGGCGCGGGAGGAGGTGTCGGTCGAACGTCTGGCCTTCTTGCCCTTCGCCTTGCTGTCGCCACGCAACCACGAGCGGAGTCGATCGGAGAATCCCACCGCTGCGCTCCTGTCTGATCGTCGGGTCGGCGTCGTGGCGTGTCCGGGCCGCCGCCAGGCTACCGATGGTCAGCTGCCCCGGTGGTCGTGGTCACCGTCCTCGACGAGTTCCACCAGTACCCCGCCGGTCCCCTTCGGATGGACGAAGGCCACGGTGTGCCCGCCGCCGCCGGGTCGCGGTTCCTGATCGATCAGGCGCACGTCCTGTTCGCGCAGGTGCTCGAGCGCGTCGCCCACCGACGACACCCCGAACCCCAGGTGGTGCAACCCGGGGCCGTTCTTGGCCAGGTAGCGGGCGATCGGCGAGTCGTCCCGGGTGGCCTGCAGCAGCTGGATGTAGACCCCCCCGACGTTGAGCATGGCTTCCTCGACGCCGTCGGAGTCGACGCGTTCGCGGTACTCCGGGGTCAGGCCGAAGGCCCGCTCGTAGAAGGCGAGCGTGTCGTCGAGGTCGTCGACGGCGATGGCGATCTGATCGATGCGGGTGACGTCCACGAACGCGTCTCCTGGTCTGGGGTGCTCGGGTGGGAGCGGTAGCGTGCCACGTCGTGGCAGCGACAGGACGACGCGTGTTCCCAGGGTGGCGGGTGGTCGGCGGCGTCTTCGGACTGATGGCGATCGCGTGCGGCCTGGGGTTCTACAACGCCAGCGTCTATCTGCAGGTCATGGTCGCGGACCGGGGCATCTCCGTGGTCGCCGCCTCGGGCGCATCCGCCACGTTCTTCGTCACCTTCGGGCTGGCGGGGGTGCCGATCTCGCGCTGGCTCACCGGTCGCGATCCCCGGCCGGTGATCCTGGCCGGCGGGGTGGTGGGCGGGGTGGCGCTGCTCGGGTTGACCTCCGCCACGGCCGCGCCGCAGCTCTACGTCTCGTTCGCGGTCTTCGGTCTGGCGTTCGCCGCGGTGTCCTTCGTGCCCGGCACGACCCTGGTGACCCGCTGGTTCGTCCGCCGGCGCGCGCTCGCGCTCACCGTCGCGACCACGGGGCTGTCGGTCGGTGGGATCGTGATCACGCCGCTGTCGGCCTCCGCGATCGAGCGCTCCGGGCTGGAGGTCGTCGGACCATGGCTCGCGCTCGGCTGGACGGTGGGGATCTGGCTGGTGACCTGGGCCGCGATCCGGCCCTCGCCGCAGGCGCTGGGCCTGGAGCCCGACGGCGATCCGCGACCCGAGGACGGCGCGGTCCCCGTGACCGGGATGGCGCCGGGGGCCGCCTACCGCACCCGGACCTTCCGGTACCTGACGGCCGGGGCGAGCCTGATGATGCTCACCCAGATCGGCGCGTTGGCCCACCTCTACCCGATCGGTGTGGAACGCGCGGATGCGGCCACGGGGGCGTTGGCGGTCACGACCGTCGCCGTCGCCTCGATCGTGGGCCGCTTCGCGGGGGTGTGGGTCCTGCGCCACCTCGATGCCCTGCGCTTCATGACCCTGCTCGGGGTCTTCCAGGCGCTGGCGATGGGCCTGCTGGCGGTCGAGGCGGGCGCGGTGGGGGTGCTGGTGGCCGTGGCCGTGTTCGGTCTGGCCGTCGGCAACCTGCTGGTGCTGATCCCGGTCGTGATCGTGGAGAGCTTCGGTGGCGCGCACTACCCGTCCATCTACGCGATGATCCAACTCGTCAGCACGGTCGGGATCGCGGCGGGGCCGATCCTGTTCGGCGCGGCCCGGCAGGCGAGCGGTGGCTACGGCGCCGGTGCGCTGGCGGCCGCGGTGGTGTCCCTGGTCTCGGCGGCTGTGCTGGTCGCCGCGTCCCGGGCACGGCAGCGCGAACCCGCGGGCGTGTAGGACCCGTCCGCCCGGGTGTGGGATACTGCCCGCCATGGGCGCACTCGTCGGCACGGTTCTGGTCGTCCTGATCGGTTCGGGTCTGTGCTCGGGGTCCGAGATCGCCCTGCTGTCGGTCCCGCCGGTGCGGGCGCGCCAGTTGGCGCAGAAGGGCGGGAAGCGCGCCCACGCCCTGCTGGCCATCAAGCAGGACGTCGCTCGCCCGATCGCGGCGATCGTGGTGATCAACAACGTGTTCAACATCGTCGGCAGCATCGCGGTCGGCAGCATCGCCATCGCGGTGTACGGCGAGCGCTGGGTCGGTGTCGTGTCCGGCGTCCTGACGTTCCTGATCATCCTGTTCGCGGAGATCGCGCCGAAGACGCTGGCCGAGCGCTACGCGGAGCCGGTCGCCCTGTGGGTGGCGCTGCCGGTGCGCGGGCTGACGACGGTGCTCACGCCGGTGGTGGTGGTCTTCGAGATCCTGATGCGTCCGTTGACGCGGGGGGAACGGGCACCCTCGACCAACGAGGCGGAGATCCGCCTGCTCGCGGGCATCGGCCGCTCCGAGGGGGTGATCGAGGAGGACGAGCTCGAGATGATCCAGCGGGTCTTCCAGCTCAACGACCTGCTGGCCCGCGACCTGATGACCCCGCGAACCGCCGTGACGTGGCTGGATGCCGATCGGCGGATCGCCGACGCCCGGCAGGACATCCTCGCCTCGGAGCACTCCCGCATCCTGATCGCCGAGGGCGACCTCGACCGCACCATCGGGGTGGCGTTCAAGCACGAACTGCTCGCGGCGCTCCTGGACGACGACGACGGGCGCCTGCGGGACCACGCCCGTCCGGTCGAGGCCGTGCCCTGGCTGGCCCGCGCCGACGATCTGCTCGAGGGGTTCCGTCACCAGCGGGAACACCTCGTGCTGGTGATCGACGAGTACGGCGGGACGATGGGGGTGGTCACCCTCGAGGACGTCATCGAGGTGCTGACTGGCCCGATCATCGACGAGACCGACCGTCGTCCGGACCTGCGTGGCTACGCGCGTGCCCTGGCTCGCGGCGTGACGCGCCCACCCGTGTCACCACCCCGGCGCGCGCCCGCACCTCGACCCGGTCCCCGGTGACCAGGGCCCCGGTCGCGCCCGCCACGTTGGTCACCGCCGGGACTCCGGCCTCGCGCAGCACGATCGAGCCGTGCGAGAGCTCGCCGCCGGTCTCCACCACCACGGCCGCGACCTGGGCGAACGTCCCGACCCACCCCGCATCGACGCCGCGGGTGACGAGGACCACGTCATCG
The DNA here is from genome assembly GCA_003558435.1 of Nitriliruptoraceae bacterium. GTDB lineage: Bacteria > Actinomycetota > Nitriliruptoria > Nitriliruptorales > Nitriliruptoraceae > PWLR01. The sequence goes on from PWLR01000161.1 coordinate 27,115, forward strand.
CCACGCAGCTCGGCCGGCAGCGGCGTCGGTTCGTCCGCGACCCACACGGTGCCGACGACGGTGCCCTCGGTGAGCCCGAGCCCCTTCAACGCTCCGCTCCGGCGGTGCGCGGTCGGCGTCGCGCCGCGGCGGTAGTCCTCGATGTCGTCGGACCGGTGCAGCAGGTCCGGGAGCCGGTAGTCGCGCAGCCGGTCGATCTCGGCCCGGCGTCGCGCCATCCAGGCATCGTCGTAGACCGCCCGCTCACCCTCCCGGCCGTCCAACGCGACGACCTCGGCGAGGCTCAGGTCCCACAGCGCGTCCGCCGACGGCAGTCGGCCCGCGGCCACGTGCGGTTCGGCCAGGGCGAGCAGGTGCAGGCGCATCACCTCGAAGACCCGCATCGCGTCGCTGCGCAGGTCCTCGCGGGCGGCCATCGATCGCGACGCCTGGAGCCACAGCGGCCACACCGCCACGGCGCGCAGCGGCAGCGGGGGTGGCCCGGTCAGCTCGCGCCCGTGGAGCAGCGCGTCCAGCAGCGGCGCCGGGTCCTCGCGGTAGCGGGGGCGTGCCACGTCGGACTCGTAGATGCCGCGGTGGCCGTGGACGTCGAGGTAGCGGGTCCAGGCCGCGGCGAAGTCCGGATCGTCGGTCGGGATCTCGCCCGCCTCGATCCGCTCCCGCAGCGCCGGGGCCCCGGCCAGGACCGATCGCAGCTCCCCGAGGTCCGCCCACACGCGGGTACCGGCCGTGCGCTGGCGGGTGTGGAGCACCCCGGCGACCCCCAGCGCGTGCAGCACGGCCAGCGGGCCGCTGATCGCGGTGGTCAGGGCGAACATGCCGGTGATGAGCTCGACGTAGACCTGGCGGAAGGTCGCGACGGCCGTGGTCAGGTCCTCACCCGGGTCCGCCGCGAGCGCCTGCAGGCGCCGGGTCGCCCGACGACCGTTGCCGACGGCCCTCAGCTGGTCCACGCCGAGTGCCACCAGGTTCGGGGCCTTCGCGACGAGTCGCAGCGGTGAGAACCCCACCTCCTCGGCCGCGGTCCCGCCCATCGAGTCGGTCACGAACCGGGTCGGGAGCCCCAGGATCCGCATCGTGTCGGTCAGCAGCGACAGGTTGATCACCGGGCGGCCCACGACGACGTCGACGAAGTGCCGACCCGACGGCAGGCTCCGGTCGAACGACCGCCAGTACCCGAACAGCTCGGGCGCGGCATCCGCGACCACGGAGGTCGTCAGCCGCGACGGCAGATCGGGGAGGATCTCGCGGTGGTTGGCCAGGGTCAGGGCCTCGTCGCGGGTCGGTGCGGCGGTGATCACCCGGACCTGCAGGAGCCAGCAGCGGGCGCCGTCGTCGGCGAACTCGACGTCCCAGCCGCCCGGGCCGAGCTCGCGCCGCACGTCACGCAGCAGTCGCTGCAGCCGACCGCGCCAGCCGTCGCGCCCGCGCTCGAACCGGCGCAGCCGAGGCAGCGTCTCGCGGTCCCCCGAGACCTGGCCGCCGACGAGCCGGTCGGCCAGACCGCCGACGTGGTCGACCAGGTCGTCCTCGAAGTCGACCTGCGTGAACGCCACCCCCGCCCGGACCGCCGGGACCATCCGCAGCACCAGCACGTCGCGACGTGCCACCTCGACGGCCACCTCGTCGGCCGAGGCGAGCACGTCGGTCAGGGCCTCGGTCAGAGCGATCCGGTCGCGGCCCGGGACCTGCAGGCGGCTCCGGAAGACCCCCGCGTGACTGGATCGGTCGCCGTCCTCGGCGGAGAACGCCGAGCGCACGGCGAGCTGCGTGCCGAGGTCGAGCGCGACCAGCCGGTCCGCGACCGCGCCCGTTCCGGCGCCGACGAGCAGCTCGTGCGGGACGACGACACCCGGGGGGACCGTCAGGCCCGCGCGGGCACAGCGATCGAGCAGCGCCGCCTTCGGGCCGATCCCGAGCTCGACCGACCACGTCGGGGGCTGGGCCCCACCCAGCCGGATCAGCGCCCTCGTCATGGGACGGTGTCCGGGACCAGCCCGCGGGTCAGTTCCGCCAGCGTGCGGGCGTAGGCCTCGGGTCGGTCGAGCATCGGGAAGTGACCCCAGCCGGGGACCGAGACCTCGCGGGCCAATGGCAGCGAGCGGGCGTAGTCGCCGCGCTGATCGGCATCCAGCACCCGGTCGCGCTCACCCCACAGCACGATGGCCGGGAGGTCGGGCTGCACCGGCAACGCGTCGAACCACGCGGCGTCCAACCACTCGAACATCGCCCCGAACGCCTCCGCATCCGCGTAGGCGGCCAGGAACCGGTCCGCGACCGAGCGCTCGACCCCGCGCAACAACAGGCGGCGCAGGACCGGCCGGAGGGTGGGACTGGAGATGGTGGCCTGGGCGGCGTCGCGGACACGCGGGCGCGACATGACCCTGGGGAACCATCGGGTGTCCAACCGGGTCCCGACCGGTGCGTGCAGGATCAGCCCGTCCACGATCGACGGGTCGCGCGCCAGCAGGTGCAGGGCGACCGACCCCCCGATGCCGTGCCCGAGCAGCACGCGGGGGCGGACCGTCGCGGTCACCGTCGCGGCCAGGTCGTCGGCCAGCCCGTCGAGGCCGTCCACCTCGCCGAGCGGACGACCGCCGAAGCCGGGGAGCGTCGGGGCGACGAGCTCGATGTGCTCGGGGAGGTGGTCGGCGACCAGCTCGAAGCGCTGGCCACCCCCACCGTTGCCGTGGACGGCGACGATCGAACGCATGTCGAACTCCTGGACGGACGACGGCTGTGAGAGCGGGCTTCCGGTGCTTCGTGCCGGACCCCTGTGCGGACGCCCCCACGGTTGGTACGGGGTGCGCACGGGGTTCGCACGGTTGCCCCCACCCACCGTGGTCGGTGGGGGCCGCGTCTGCCACGCTCCCGGGCATGGACGAACCCGCGATGCCGCCTTCGATGCCGCCTTCGATGCCGCCTTCGATGACGGACCCGACCCTCACCGCGACCGCCCCCTGCGCGGCTGCGGAGACGATGCGTCGGGTCCAGGACCAGCTCCGTCGAGGGGTCGCGCCCACCTACGAGGCGCTGCTCGCCTTCGGGGAGCCGCGGCTCGGTCGTCAGCTCGGTCGGGGGGCCGCCTGACGCGCGGTGGGGGACCTCCGGTTGGGGCCTCGATGTCGCCGCGACCTACGCTGGGCGATATCGGCCGCGCCGGCCGTCCAGCGGAGGAACGGGAGAAGTCGTGGAAGACGTGGTCGTCGTCGGGTACGCACGCACACCGGTCGGTCGTTTCGGGGGTGGACTGTCGTCGTTGACCGGCATGGAACTCGGTGGTCACGCCATCGCGGGCGCTCTCGGGGCCAGCGGGTTGGACCCGGCCGAGGTGGAGTACGTGGTCATGGGCCACGTCCTGCAGGCCGGTCAGGGACAGATCACCGCTCGGCAGGCGGCCGTCGCCGGCGGGATCGGCATGGACGTCGCCGCCGAGACGGTCAACAAGGTCTGCCTGTCCGGCATGACCGCCATCTCCCGCGCCCGTGACCTGATCCGGGTCGGGGACTTCGAGCTGGTGGTCGCCGGCGGCATGGAATCGATGTCCCAGGCGCCCTACGTGCTCGACAAGGCGCGGTTCGGACTCCGGCTCGGCGACGCGACGCTGACCGACGTCATGATGCACGACGGGCTGACCTGCGCGTTCGACGATTGCGCGATGGGTCTGGCGACCGACAACTACCAGCGCGACAAGGGACTCGACATCTCGCGCGAACAGCAGGACGCGTGGTCCGCCCGTTCGCACGAGCGCGCCGCCACCGCCTGGAAGGACGGCTCGTTCGAAGGGGAGGTCGTGCCCGTCGAGGTGCCCCAGCGCAAGGGCGATCCGGTGCTGGTGGAGCAGGACGAGGGCATCCGGGCCGAGACCACGGAGGAATCGCTCGCGAAGCTCCGTCCCGCCTTCGACAAGGAGGGGTCGATCACCGCCGGCAACGCCTCGCAGATCTCCGACGGTGCCGCCGCGCTCATCCTCGCGTCCCGTAGCAAGGCCGAGTCGCTCGGCCTGCCGATCCTGGCGACCATCACCGCATGGGGGACGGTCGCCGGCCCCGATGCCTCGCTGCACCTGCAGCCGGCCGCCGCGATCCGCGATGCCGCGGCGCGGGTCGATCTGGACCCGGCCGGCTTCGACCTCTACGAGATCAACGAGGCCTTCGCCTCGGTGGCGATCGCCTCGACCCGCGACCTGGGGGTCTCGGACGACATCGTGAACGTCAACGGTGGCGGGGTCGCGCTCGGTCACCCGATCGGCTGCTCCGGGGCCCGGATCGTGATCAGTCTGATCAACGAGCTGCGCAACCGTGGGGGTGGCACCGGTGCCGCCGCACTGTGCGGCGGCGGTGGTCAGGGCGACGCGCTCACGCTCGAGGTCTGAGGAGCCCTGCGTCAAGCGGCGCCGGTCTCCGCGGCGCGCACCAGGGCGACCATCGCCTGGCGTGCCTCGGCGGCCGCGCGCAGCGGCGCCTCGAAGCCGATCCGCCCGAACGCGAGCCCGGGATCGCCGCCGGCCTCCGCCGGCGCCAGGGCGAGCTGCACCTCGAACCCGTAGCGGTCGCACGAGGTCATGGTCGCCGCCGTGACCTCGCCCTCGACCGGTAGGAACGCCTCGACCATCGTGAGCAGCGATGTGGCGTGGTCGTCGTTCATGTGCTCCACGATGCCGGCCTCGCCCGGCGCGACCGGGTCGGGTTCCGCGGCTGCGAACCCGTCCGGCTCGACCCAGCTCATCTCGCCGAACCCCCGCACGTACCGGATCGCCCGGACCTCCAGCCGGTACATCGCGAAGTCGGGGAACCGGGCCCAGAACGCCCGGGGGTGGACCTCGAGGTACCGCGCGGTCGCGGCGTCCTGCGCGTCGTCGTCGACCCGGGTGAAGGTGCCGACCAACGTCGCCCGGGCCGCGGCCAGGCGACCGGCGCCGTCGCCCCCGGCGGTGACCAGCAGCGACGACCGCGGATCGGCGGCGAGGTTGCGGGTGTGTTCGGCCAAGGTGCTCATCAGGACCAACGGCGCACCGTGGTCGTCCATCGCGTAGGTCACGATCGAGCCGAACGGGAAGCCGGCCGGTTCCAGGGCGATCGTGCTGAGCGTCCCGTCGACCTCGCCGGCGACCAGCGTCCGGGCGCGCTCGGCCTGCGAGGGCGTGGCCGCACCGTGCTGGACGTAGTTGGGAGGTCCGCCGCGGCTGTGGGGATCGTCGCTCATCGGGGAGTACCTCTCCGTGGGGGATGCCGACCGTCGGGAACACCGTGGACGACGGCGCGCCCGACGCTACCGCCGAGGCGGTGACGACGTTCGGGCAGACCGCCGGCCGCACCGTCCCGGGAAGTCTCCTAGCCTGTCGCGCCATGTCTTCGCGTATGTCACCGAACACGTCCCGAAGCACGTCACGAGCCCACCGGCGCGGCCTGTTGCTGACCGCGGTGCTCGCACTGGTGCTCATCGCCGCGCTGGTCGGTACCCGCCCGCCCGAGCCGCCGCCACCTCAGCAACCATCCGGCACGATGGAGCCGGAGCCCGACGCCGCACCGACGGAGACGCCGGACGAGGCCGCACCGACGGAGACGCCGGACGGAGCCGCACCGACGGAGCCGCGGGAGTTCACGATCGCCATGACCGGGGACATCCTGCCCCACGGTGCCGTGATCGAGTCGGCCGCGGCCAACGCCGCCGACGCCGATGCGGACCACGACTTCCGACCCATGTTCGCCCAGGTCGCCCCGCTGCTCGGGTCGGCCGACCTGGCCGTGTGCCACCTGGAGGCGCCGCTGTCGGGCGACAACCAGGATGTCGTCGGTGGGGGAGACGACCGCCTGCCCAGTGGCGCGCCGCGCTTCAACGCCCCCTTCGAACTGGCCGATGCGATCGCCGATGCCGGCTTCGACACGTGTTCGACCGCCCACAACCACTCGTCGGACGCGGGTCCGCAAGGCATCATCGACACGATCGATCACCTCGAACGGGTCGGTGTCGTACCGGTCGGCACCGCGGCCGAGCCGCAGGACGCGCGGTCCGCCCACATGCACGACGTCGAGGGGGTCACGGTGGCGCATGTGGCGGCGACCTACGGCCTCAACGATCCGCTTCCCGACGACCAGGCCTGGATGGTCGACCGGATCGATCCGGAGTGGATCCTCGACGAGGCGGCCTCGGCCCGGGACGACGGGGCGGATGTCGTGATCGTCAGCCTCCACCACGGCATCGAGTACCAGGTCGAACCGTCCGACAACCAGCGCGAACGGACCGAGGTCCTGCTCGGGTCCGACGACGTCGACCTGCTGATCGGCCACCACGCCCACGTCGTCCAACCGATCGAGCGGGTCAACGACAAGGTGGCCGTGCACGGTCTCGGCAACCTGCTGTCGAACATGCATCCGGACATCACGGGGCCACGGACCCAGGACGGTGTCGTGGTCACCGTGGAGTTCGTCGAGGATCCTGACCGCGACGGCTTCGAGGCGGACGCCGTGACCTACGTGCCGACCTGGGTCGACCGCGACGACCACGAGATCGTCGACGTCGGCGCGACCCTGGCCGACGACGATCTCCGCGGGGATCCGCTGGACGACGACAGGCGCGCCGAGCTGGAAGCCTCCTGGGATCGGACCGTCGATGCGATCACCCGCGAAGGTGCTGACGAATGGGGGGCCGTTCCGCTCGATCCGCCCGGGTGACGGCACGGCCGCGCTGGCCAGTTCCACCCTCCGGGACCCCGGACATCCAGCCGAGGTCGGTGATGCCGGCACGTCGTACCTTCGTGTTCACGGGGAACAGCGGCGAGCCTCAGCGGCCGAGCACCGCCGTCGTCGCCACCGTCCAGGACAGGAGAGGTCATGCGCCGGGCAACCCGGGCGACCATCGCATCGTTGGCCGTGCTGGGGGTCGCGACGTTCGGCTGTGCCACCGACGCCGACCCGGACCCGGATGCGGGCATGGCCGATGCGTCGGACGAACCCGGCTCGGACGAACCCGGCTCGGATGAACCCGCGACCGACCAGCCCGCCGATGGACGCATCGATCAGCTCGAGGCCGAGCTCGCGGAGGTCCGTGACCGGGTGGACGGACTCGACCTGCGGACCGAGGCGCTGGAGCAGCAGCTCGGCGAGCAACCATCGGAGCCGGACACGGAGGCGGCACGGCCCCGTACGCCGGAGGGCCTCATCGACCAGCTCCGCGTGCACGTCCGCGACCTCGATGCCCTACCCGACGAGTTCGAGCCCGGCGTGACGGACTGGACGAGCTTCGAGGTCCCGGACGAGGTCGACGGCACCTACGACACCCCGGGCGAGGTCGTCGCGGAGCTGGCGGCGGTCACGGATGCGCCGCAGCTGGGCACCGACGTGTGGGAGACGACCATCCGGGTCCTGCTCGACGAGGACGATCCCGACCTGGCCTACGGCGCGGTGCTCAGCTGGGGGTTCCTCGACGATTCGGTCGAGGGCCGCGACGTGCGCGTCACCCTCACCCGCACCGACGACGACCGCTGGGAACCCGGCGGCGCGGAGCAACGGTTCCACTGCATGCGCGGGGTCACCGACGACGGCGAGCTCTGTATCTGACGCCGAACTGCGCCAGCCCGAACTGCGCCAGCCCGAGCTACACCAGGTCGAGCGCGACGTCCAACCGCGGGACCGAGTGGGTGATCCACCCGACCGAGATCACGTCGACACCGCTGGCCGCGATGTCGCGCGCGCCGGTGAGGGTGATGCCGCCGGAGGCTTCCGTGACCGCCCGGCCGTCGATGAGGCCGACCGCCTCGCTCAGCACCTCAGGGCCCATGTTGTCGAGCAGGATCACATCGACACCGGCGGCCAGGGCCTCCGGGATCTGGCCCAGGTGATCGACCTCGAGCTCGACGACCACGAGGTGCCCGACCGTCGCCCGGACCGCCTCGACCGCGGCGGTGATGGACCCCGTCGCGACCAGGTGGTTGTCCTTGAGCATCACCGCGTCGTGCAGGCCGAACCGGTGGTTGTGGCCTCCGCCACAGCGCACGGCGTACTTCTCGAGCGCCCGCAGGCCCGGCGTGGTCTTGCGGGTGTCGCTGATCCGGGCGTCGGTGCCCGCGACCGCATCGATCAGTTCGGCGGTGCCGGTCGCGATCCCGCTGAGGTGACCCAGCAGGTTGAGGCAGGTGCGCTCGCCGGCGAGCACCGCCCGCGCCGAGCCCTCCAGCCGGGCCAGGGTGGTGCCCGCCGCGACCCGCGTCCCGTCGGCGACCTCCGGGGTCGCGGTCACCTCGCCGTCCAGCAGGTCGAACACGCGCAGCGCGGCCTCCAACCCGGCGACCGTGCCGGCGGCGCGGGCCACGACGATCCCGCTCACGGTGGCGTCCGTCGAGAGGGTCGCGTTGGTGGTCAGGTCGCCCGCGGTGCCGAGGTCCTCGGCCAGCGCGCGCCGCAGCACGTCGTCGACGGCCGAACGCGGTTGGGGCAGCGGCGCGCTCACGAGGCCACCTGCCGCTCGTGGACACCGAACGGCTGCAGGGGCCGATGGGGGACGTCGGTGTCCTGCACCACGGTGTGGCTCCCGGGACCGGGCAGGCTGGTGGGGTGATCGGCGCGGTGATGACCACCACGCGATTCCTCCCGTGCCAGCGCGGCCCGGAGCACCAGAGCTGCCACCGCGGCGAGGTTGCGTCCCGTGATGCCGGTGTCGAGGGTTGGCCGCAACCCGTCGAGCGTGTCGAGCGCTCCGGTCAGGCCGTCGGCATCGCGGACCAGGCCACCGTGGCGCCACATGGTCGCGCGCAGGTGCTGCACGGCCGTCGCATCGTCGGGCGCCCCGGGATCGGGCGGATCGGCCGGGATCTCCGGTCGGATCCGGTGGGCCCCGGGCTGGCGCAGGCGCGGGGTCGATGGTGCGTCGGCGATGCTCGCGGCGACCCGGCCACCGAGGACCAGGCCCTCCACCAGCGAGTTGCTCGCCAGGCGGTTGGCGCCGTGCAGACCGATCGACGCGACCTCGCCGCAGGCGTACAACCCCGGCAGGCCCGCACGACCCCACCCGTCGGTCATGATGCCGCCCACGTGGTAGTGCTGGGCCGGGGTGACCGGGATCGGTTCCCGGCGCGGGTCGATGCCGGCGGCCATGCAGGCGGCGAACACCGTCGGGAACCGCTCCGTGAACGTGGCGCCCGGGCCGGTATCGAGGTGTCGGGCGTCGAGGAAGATGGCTCCGTGCTGTTGCGCGGCCCAGTTGGCGCGGGCGACCACGTCCCGGGGCGCGAGTTCCGCGTCCGGATGCTGACCGGTCAGGTACCGGCGACCGGCGGCATCGATCAGCCTCGCACCGTCCCCGCGTAGCGCCTCGGTCAGCAGCGGGAGCGGGTCGAGCGCACCGTCGAGCGCCGTGGGGTGGAACTGCACGAACTCCGGGTCCCGGATCGGCGCCCCGGCGCGCAGTGCCATCGCCAACCCGTCACCGGTGGCTTCCGCCGGGTTGGTGGTGCGGGCGAACACCCGGCCGATCCCTCCGGTGGCGAGCACGACCGCTGCCGCGGTCAGTGCCCGGACGTGGCCGTCGGGCCCTGCCACCGTGACGCCCACGATACGACCGTCGGCGCGGACCAGGTCGACGGCCCGGTGGTTCTCGACCACCTCGATGTCCGGGCGGGCCCGTACCGCGGCGACCAACGCGCCCATCACCGCGGCTCCGGTCGCGTCGCCGCCGGCATGCACGATGCGGCGGGAACGGTGCCCCGCCTCGCGGCCCAGCGCCGGCGTGCCGTCCTCGGCCAGGTCGAACCCGGTACCGAGGTGCTGCAGCCAACGGATCCGCCCCGGCGCATCCCCGGTGACCATGTCGACGATCTCGTCCACGGTCAGGCCGCTGCTGACGGCGCGCGTGTCCTCGGCGTGATCGGCGGTGGAGTCGCCCGGCCCGATCGCGGCGGCCAACCCACCCTGGGCCCATCGGCTCGAGCCCTCGCCCAGGGTCGTCTTGGTCACGACCGTGCAGTGGCCGAGCTCGAGTGCGGCGGTCAACCCGGCGATGCCCGAGCCGACGATCAGGGCCCTGGGCAGGGCCCCGGGGGTGCGGCCCGGGCCGCTCACCCGACCGCCAACATGGCGTCCAGCGCCCGACGGGCGTCCGCGGCGACGCGCTCGTCGACGAGCACCTCGTGGGTCATGGTCTCGAGCGCGGTGCGGATGTTCTGCACGGTGGTGCGCTTCATGTGCGGGCACATGTTGCAGGGCCGGACGAACTGGGTCTCCGGTGACTCCTGCGCCACGTTGTCGGCCATCGAGCACTCGGTGACCAGCACCACGCGTCGCGGTTTGTGCTCGGCCAGCCACCAGGTCATGTGGGAGGTCGAGCCGACGACGTCCGCCTCCTCGAGCACGTCCGGCGGGCACTCCGGGTGGGCGATGATGACCAGGTCCGGGTCGTCCTCGCGCAGACCTGCCAACTGCTCGCCGGAGAACCGTTCGTGCACCTCGCAGGCACCGTCCCAGGCGATCACCTCGACGTCCGTCTGGGTCGCGACCCAGCTGGCGAGGTAGCGGTCGGGCAGGAACAGCACGCGGTCGACGCCGAGCGACTCGACGATGCGCACCGCGTTGGACGAGGTGCAGGTGATGTCGGAGGCGGCCTTGACCTCGGCCGAGGTGTTGACGTAGGTCGCCACCGGCACGCCCGGGTGCTGTTCGCGCAGCCGTCGGACGTCGTCGCCCGTGATGGACTCGGCCAGCGAACAGCCGGCGCGCAGGTCCGGGATCAGCACGGTCTTCTCCGGGCTGAGGATCTTGGCCGTCTCCGCCATGAAGTGCACGCCGGCCATCACGATGACGTCGGCGTCGGTCTCGGCCCCCATCTTCGCCAGCTGCAGCGAGTCACCGCGCAGATCGGCGGCGCCGTGGAAGACGTCGGGGGTGACGTAGTTGTGCGCCAGCACGACCGCGTTGCGTTCACGCTTCAGGCGCTCGATGTCGGCGAGGATCGGTTCGAGGACGTGCCGCTCGACGTCCGGGACGACCCCGTCGAGCGGGCCCGCCGCCGCGGCCATGGGCAGCCTCGGGAGGGTGGCCGGGCGGGTGGGGAGGGCGGTGGGGGCTGCAGTCACGCGAGCGCCTTCGACGGAGCGGGGATAATGCTCGGGGGGAGCATTAGTCAGGCAGTGTAGCCCTCCGGAAGGGCACCGCTACTGCCCATGCCGCCCATCCGACACGTCTCGGGCTCCGCGGTAGGGCACACCGACGCCGGGGCGGGGGCGCTCGAGCTGCACGCTCGGCCGGTAGCGGAACAGCTCGGCGGGCCGTCCGGTCGTGCCGGCGGTCCGCTCACCCGTGCCTTCGACCAACCCCGAACGCTCCACCAACCGGCGGAAGTTCTGCTTGTGGAGCTTGACCCCGGCCAGGGCCTCCACCGTGTGTTGCAGGTCGAGCAGCCGGAACGTCTCCGGCAGCAGCTCGAACACCACCGGCCGGTAGGTCAGCTTGCCCCGGATCCGCCCCAGCGCGGTCGCCGTGATGCGCCGATGGTCGAACGCCATCGGCCGACCGGGCGCGTCGAGGTGTTCGGCGCCGGCCTCCGCCACCAGCCCGGAGCCGTAGAGCAGCTCGTAGCGCTCGAGCACCCGGATGCCGTCCCACGGCGGCCCGAACGCGAGCGCGATGCGCTCCCGTCGCGCCCGGTCCCGGCCGGCCCAACGCTCCAGATCCGTCCGCAGCCCCGCGGCCCGTGCCGTCCCGTCGTCCTGCCGGGTGTCCTCCCACGGCAACAGCTCGTACACGTCCATCCAGCGCGCCTCGAGCGCAGGCGCCGTCTCGCGTACCAGCGCCAGGTAGGCCACGCTGAGGTGGCGTTCGTTGCCGTCGACCGCTCCCCGGTCCCGGTCCCCGAACGTGTAGAGCTGCTCCGCGTAGCCCACCTCGAGCCCGGTCTGATCGCGGATCAGCCGACGCATACCCAGTTCCAGGGTGGCGTCGTGCGCGGTGTCGAGCGCCCCCGAGGGCAACGCGGGAGGCTGTCCGTCGCGTTCGACGACCAGCACGCGGGGCTGGTCGTTGGACACGGCGATGATGACCGCATCGAGGGTCATCATCACGGGGCTGGCATCACGATCCATCCCGCGACCGTAGCGTCGGGGCTCAGCGCGATCGCCGACGTCTTCCGGCGTGGCGTCCGGGGGTGTGGCGCCGCGCGGCGCGATGCCGTGCGGCGCGGCGTCGACCCGCATGTCCTCTGGGCCGATGCCCGCCGGCGGGGTCGACTGCCGTCGACGTCAGCAGGCGGGGGTCGAGCCCCAGGTGCTCCGCGCAGGCTTCGACGACCTCCTGCTGCTCGGTGGTGACCCGTGCGCCGGTATCGAGGGTCACCCGCAGCCGGGCCAGCAACTGCTCGGCGCCACCAGCCGACAGATGCGTGGCCAGGAGCGTCAGTTCGCCCCGGAGCCGTGTTCCGAGCCGGGATCCGGCGACGTCGGCGCGCAGGGCGGCCGGCGTGTAGGTCAGCACCGTGCACGAGCGCACCAGCTCCAACGCGGCCGTGGCGGTCCGCGGGTCACCGTCGCCGGCCGCGACGATCGCGGCCGCCATCGCCCGCACGGCCCGGTTGAGGCGCGCACGCTCGCTGGTGCCGACCGGGGCCCGATCGAGGGCGTGGACGTGGAACACGCGACGGCAGCCGACGCAGCTCAGGTGGACCGTCGCGGCGCCGTCGCGCAGCCACCGCCACCACGGCGCACGGTCACGACACGGCTCGCCCAGGCGGTCGTCCTCGCACGCCGGGCAGTGGAACAGCACCCGGTCCCGTATCGTTCCACGCTCCACGCATCACCTCTCGAGCCCACCGGTCCCCTGTCCGCCTGTATCGGTCCTCACACGATGGGCTTGAGCCCGGTGGGTGGGGCCGGTGGGTGGGGCCGGTGGGTGGACCGGTGGGTGGGGCCGGTGGGTGGACCGGCGGGCGGGGGACCACGGGATCAGGCGCGTTGCAGCGTGTGTCTCAGCTCGCGGACGGCGCGGCGTGCCGCCCGGTTGGCTCCGATGGTGCTGGCCGATGGCCCGTAGCCGAGCAGGTGGATCCGGGGATCGGCGCTCACCCTGGTGCCGTCCATGCGGATGCCGCCGGACGCATCGCGCAGGCCCAGCGGTGCGAGATGGTCGAGTGCATGGCGGAACCCGGTCGCCCACAGGATCACATCGGCTGCGACGGACCCGGGGGTGCCGTCGAGATCGTCCCAGGCGACCCCGTCGGCGGTGAGCCGGTCGAACATCGGCAGGCGGTGCAGGACCCCGCGCTCGCGGGCGGCCTGCACCGGTGGGGTGAGCGCCAGTCCGGTCACGCTGACGACGCTGTCGGGACGCCGCCCGGCGGCGACGGCGCGTTCGACCATAGCCACCGCGTCCCGGCCCGCGTCCGCGTCGAAGGGGCCCTCGCGCCACCGTGGCGGACGTCGCGTCACCCAGGTCGTGGTGGCCACCTCGGCGATCTCGGCCAGCAGCTGGACGGCGGAGTGACCGCCGCCGACCACCACGACACGCTGCCCGGCCAACTCGTCGGCCGACCGGTAGTCGACGGTGTGGAGCTGCCGTCCCCGGAACTCGGCCAGGCCCGGGTAGACCGGCAGGAACGGCCGTGTCCAGGTCCCGGTGGCGTTCAACAACACCCGGGTGCGCCAGCTGCCGGCGTCGGTGTGCACGAGCAACCGTTCGTGACCGCGTTCGTTCTCCACGCGGTGGACCTGCACGGGGCGTTCGATCGGGAGCTCGAAGTGTCGTTCGTACCGGTCGAAGTAGCCGGCCACGACCTCACGTGCCGGCGCATCGCCGGCCGCGGGTTCGAGCTCCATGCCCGGCAGCGCGTGGACGCCATGGACCGCGTCCATCGTCAGTGACCGCCACCGGTGTCGCCAAGCCCCGCCCGCCGCGTCGTTGGCGTCCAGGAGCACGAACTCCTCGTGCGGGACGAAGCCCCGTCGGGCGAGGAAGTACGCGGCGGACAGGCCGGCCTGTCCGCCGCCGACGATGAGTGCCTCGACGTCACGCACGCGTCAGCCGGACCGCAGGAGCTGCGCGAAGGGGGTCGGATCCGCGAAGGGGTCGGCGGCGTGCGTCGGCTCGTGTGCCGCGACGAGTGCCGCGAATCCCCGTCCTGCACGGTCGATCCTGGCGCCGAGTCCGTCCGCGCCCCAGTCCTCCGAGGCCGCGAACACGGCGGACGGAGCCACCACAGCCTTGAGGTAGCTGAACAGGGGCCGCAGGGCATGCTCGAGCGCCAGCGAGTGGCGGGCCGTCCCCGCGGTCGCGCCCATCAGGACCGGCGTACCTTCGATCGCGCCGTCGTCCAGCACGTCGAAGAACGTCTTGAACAGGCCGCTGTAGGACGCGCTGAAGATCGGTGTGACCGCGATGACGCCGTCGGCGGCGGCGATCGCGTCCTTGGCCTGTTGCAGGCTCTCGCCGGCGAACCCGGTCAACAGGTGGTCGGTCAGGTCGTGGGCGTGGGCTCGGAGTTCGATGACTTCGGTCGTCACGCGGCCATCGAGGTCGCGCAGTGCGGCGGTGGTCGCCGCGGTCAGTCGGTCCGCCAGTCGGCGGGTGGACGACGGTTCGCTCAGCCCGGCCGAGACGATCACGAGGGAGCGGGTGGTCATGGGCGTTCCCCACCGTTCGCGGTGAACACGTTCTGCCTCGACGTCTGGTCGGCCTTCAGCATCGCGTGGGTCGGGGCGTCGGGGACGGGGGCGGGCCGGTCGCGAGCGAGCTCCTTGCGCAGCACCGGCACCACCTCGGCGCCCAGGATCTCGATCTGGTCGAGCACGGTGGCCAGCGGCAGCCCGGCGTGGTCCATCAGGAACAGCTGGCGCTGGTAGTCGCCGACGTGCTCGCGCATCGCGGCGTAGCGCTCGATCACCTGTTGCGGGCTGCCGACGGTCAGCGGGGTCTGTGCCGTGAAGTCCTCCAACGACGGGCCGTGGCCGTAGACCGGGGCGACGTCGAAGTAGGGGCGGAACTCGCGCACGGCGTCCTGGGAGTTGTCCCGCATGAAGACCTGGCCCCCCAGTCCGACGATGGCCTGGTCGGCACCGCCGTGTCCGTAGAACTCGAAGCGCTCGCGGTAGATCCCGACCATCTGCTTGGTGTGGCGCATCGGCCAGAAGATGTTGTTGTGGAAGAAGCCGTCGCCGTAGAAGGCCGCCTGTTCCGCGATCTCCGGGCTGCGGATCGAGCCGTGCCACACGAACGGCGGGGGGCCGTCGAGCGGGCGCGGCGTCGAGGTGAACGACTGCAGCGGGGTGCGGAAGCGGCCCTCCCAGTCGACGTTCGTCTCGCGCCACAGGCGGTGCAGCAGCGCGTAGTTCTCGACCGCCAGCGCGATCCCGTCGCGGATGTCCTTGCCGAACCACGGGTAGACGGGGCCGGTGTTGCCCCGGCCCATCATCAGGTCCACCCGGCCGCCGGCGAGGTGCTGGAGCATCGCGTAGTCCTCGGCGATCTTGACCGGGTCGTTGGTCGTGATCAGCGTGGTCGCCGTCGACAGGATCAGGCGCTCCGTCTGCGCCGCGATGTAGCCGAGCATGGTGGTGGGCGAGGACGTCATGAACGGCGGGTTGTGGTGCTCGCCGGCGGCGAACACGTCGAGGCCGACCTCCTCGGCCTTGAGCGCGATGGCGATCATCGCCTGGATGCGTTCGCCCTCCGTGGGCGTGCGGCCGGTGGTGGGGTCGGGGGTGATGTCACCGACCGAGAAGATGCCGAACTGCATGTCGAACCTCCATGACTCGTGTCCGAGTCGTACCGAAGTCGTGCCCGGTGGTCGTTCCTGTGGCAACTACCTGGATGAACGACGCGAAGCTGGCGTCCATTCCGGGGTCCACTCCCGGGGTGCGCGGAGCTGACCTCGGGCGCGCTCGCGGCGATCCGCAGACGCCGTCGGCGGCACGGAATCGCGTGCGGTACGGCGCGTGCCTGTGCGGTATGCGTGGTATCCACAGGTCACGGACCTTCGTCCCGGTCATGCGTTCCGAACACGTGTACTGTTCCGTCATGTTCCGATCCGGTCCGTCCGCCACCGTCACCCGGGCTCGACCGAGCCGCCGGGCAGCGGTCTACGCCTGCGAGCACCGGCCCGACTACCTGGCGGCCGGCGACGACGATCGCCCGGGCGGGAGCGCGGCGGCTGGTGATGGCGGCCGGGATGACGACCGGGATGGCGGCCGCTCGCCGCGGGCGTCGTCCGCCCCGACGTCCGCCTGGGCCGATGGGCTGCCTGCGGATCCGGCGTGGGTGGCCGAGCTCGCCCCGGTCGACCGCGCGGATCGGGTGCCGGTGTGGGAGGGGCCGCACGCTCCCTCGCTCGCCGAGACCGAGGGGGCCACCCGGTCCCGTCCGAGGGTGCTCGATCCTGTGGCCGTGCGCGAGACCGTGATCCACGACCTCGACGGCGGCGACCGGACCGACGGCGAGGCGGCCGATCGGGAACCGATGGGTCCGCGGTGGGGGCTGCGCGATCGGGTGCGAGCGCTGCAGACCGACGCGGGCGCTCTGCTGGCCGACGTGTCCGGCACCGGGGTATCCGGCACCGGGGTGTCCGGCGGGGAGCTCGGCGCTCTGGTGGATCTGGCCGCGGTCGCGGACACGATCCAGACCGTGATGCTGGCGTTGACCACCACCGTCGAAGCCGGGATGGTCTCCCAACGTCGCGTCGGATTGCCGTTGACCGAGTTGCTCGGCCTCTCGACCCGCATGACCCATACCGAGCGTCGCGGCCTGGTGCGCACCGCGGCGGGGCTCGAGGCCATGCCCGGACTGGGCGCCGCGGTGACCACGGGCCGGATCGGTGTCGGAGAGGCGCGGGCGGTCCTGAACACCACGCGACGGTTGGATGCCGACGACCGCACCGTGATCGATCGGTTGTTCGCCGACCACGATCGGTTGGCGACCCAGACGGTGGACGACGTGCTCGATGACGTCGGCGCCCGCGCCCTGCAACTCGAGGAGCGCAAGGCCGACGACGTGCGGGTCAAGGCGTTCGAGCGGCGGTTCCTGGCCGTGCAGCCGGGGTTGGACGGGACGATTTCCGGCTACTTCGAGATCGACGACGCGTCCGGGGCGATGCTGCTGGCCGCGCTCGACGATGCCGCGCCGCCGATCACCGGCGACCGGGCGCTGACCCGGGATGCGGCCCTACCCGCCGACCAGGTCCCGGTCGATCGCCGGACACTCGGCCGCCGTCGCGCCGATGCGTTGCTCGCCCTGGCCGAGCACTGGCTCGCCGCCCATGAACCCAACGGCGACCGCACCGGCGAGCCCGACGTCCTCGCCGACACGGGTGATGCCGGTCGTGCGGTAGGGGTCCACGGTGGCGGGACCGGCGCGAAGCGGGCGCGGCCGCTGATCTACGTGTGGACCGACATCGACTCGCTCACCGGCACCGATGCCTCCGGCGCGGCCGCACGGCTGCTGTGGCACACGCTGGGACCCAACCCGGTACTGACCGGCGCCGCGGTGCGGCGGCTGGCCGACGACGCCCGACTCCAGTTCATCCTCACCACCGGCGACGAGATCCTGGGGGTCGCGGCCCCGGTCGCCCGTATCCCCGCCAAGGTCCGCGCCGCCGTGCACGCCCGCGACCAGGGCTGTCGGTTCCCGGGCTGCCGTGTCCCGATCCACCAGACCGACCTGCACCACGTGGTGAGCCGCGCCAAGAACGGCCACACCACCGTGGCCAACCTCGTGGCCGTCTGCCGCCGTCACCACCAGGCGATCACGGATGCTCGTTGGCGACTCGACATGGACCCCACCGGCCGGGTCACCGTCCGCCGGGGACGGCACACCGCCAGCAGCGACCCGCCCACCAAGCGGCGGCTGTAGACCGAGGTTCCACTCGCTGCGGTGGTCCCGGCCGAGCACGCGACATGCGCACCCCGACGGTTCGACACTCGGGGTCTCGTCGCGTGCTCGGCCGGGATCGCGTTCGTCCTTCGTCCTTCGTCGTTCGTCGTTCGTCGTTCGTCGGGCGTGAGAGGACCAGACCGTCCCCGCTGAGGGTCGGGTCGAGCGGGAAGAGGGCCAGGGGTGCGTCCCGTCGAGCGGTAGGCGGATCGGTGGGCAGGCCGGTGGGCAGTAGTCTCTCGCCTCCGCCGCGCAACAGGAGGCCGGGTGCCCGCCGACGTCGATGAGCTCATCGCGGGGCTCGAACGTGGGGAGCGTCGCGCGCTCGCGCGGCTGCTGACGATCGCGGAGGACGGCCGGCCCGAGCAGCTCCGCCAGGTCATCGGTGCGCTGTATCCGAAGACCGGTAGCGCCCGCGTCATCGGCATCACCGGTTCGCCGGGGGTCGGCAAGTCCACGCTGACCAACGCCATCGCCACGGAACTGCGCACGGCGGGTCGGTCGGTCGCGATCCTGGCCGTCGACCCCTCGTCACCGTTCTCCGGCGGGGCGCTGCTGGGCGACCGGGTCCGGATGCAGGGTCACCACGCCGACGCGGACGTCTTCATCCGGTCCATGGCCTCGCGCGGTCATCTCGGTGGCCTGTCCTTCGCGACGCCGCAGGCGGTGCTGGTGCTCGATGCGGCCGGGTTCGACGACGTCATCGTCGAGACCGTCGGCGTCGGCCAGTCGGAGGTGGAGATCGCCGCAACGGCCGACACCACCGTGGTCGCGATCGCCCCGGGCATGGGTGACGGCGTGCAGGCCGCGAAAGCCGGCATCCTCGAGGTCGCCGACGTGTTCGTGATCAACAAGGCCGACCACAGCGGAGCGGGCAAGCTCGAGTCCGAGCTCCGCGGCATGCTCGAGATGGGGCACGCGACCGCCGATGCCGACACCCCCGCCGGTTGGTGGCCATCGATCGTGCGCACCGTCGCGGTCCGCGGCGAAGGTCTCGACGAGGTCATGGCGGCCTTCGCCGCCCACGGTCGGCACCTGAACAGCAGCGGGGACCGCGAACGTCGGGTGCGTGCCCGGGCGCTGCACACGATCCGGGAGATCGCGCTCGAACAGGTTCGCCTGAGGTTCTCGCGCCTCGGCGACGGGCACGATCCCCTGCTCGACGCGTTGGCGGCCAAGGTCGCCGGACGCGAACTCGACCCCTACACCGCAGCTGACGAACTTCTCGAGGCGCTCGACGGTGGGGTCGCCTGAGCGAGCCAGAGGCACACGCCGCTCAGGTCACGCCGCTCTCGATGCTCAGGCTTCCTCCGTCTTGATCTCGAAGGGCAGCATCGCCTCGATCGCCGCGAACCGCTCCTCGAGTTGCTCGTGATCGTCGGCGCCGATGAAGACGCGGCCGAGTTCGAAGCTGTAGGTCTCCTGCACCGCCATCTCGGAGAGTCGATCGCCGGCCTTCGGGTCGATCTCCACACGCGTGCCGGGGAAGCGCTCGATGACCCGCTGGATGTCGTCCTCGGAGGGCACCGATCCCACGACACCGTCCTCGAAGGTGCGCAGGAAGTACTTGCCCGCGACCGCGAAATCGCCCTGGCGGTGGAGCATCCGGGGGTTGCGGCCCTGGGACAGCGCCAGCATGGCGCGCTGACTGGATGCGCCATCGACCTTGGCGAACAGGTCACAGTGGGATTGCGAGAGTCGGGTGTTGATCTCCAGGATCCAGATCTGGCCCTGGTCCTCGTCGTAGAAGAACTCCGCGTTGAAGCAACAGTGATCGAGGCCCGCCTGCCCGACGACGGCGATCGCGATCTGTTGCATCCGTCGCTGGATGGGGATCGGCAACTGCGAGGGGTACTGGTAGGCGCGGAAGGTCGACATACCCGGCATACGGATGGAGTCCACGGTCCCGTAGACGTGCGCCTCACCGTGGGAGACGTAGCCCTCGAGCGTGCACTGTCGCCCACCGATGATGCCTTCGGCGAGGCAACCCGACCCACCGACCGCTTCGACGTCCGGCGGCATGTCCACGCGTGAGAGAGCTTGGTCGAACGGGTCGCCGAACTGGCCGATCTCCTCGCGCATCGTGGTGATGGCGGGCTCCCAATCATCGACACTGTCGATGCGGAAGCCGAGGTAGGAGCCCACCGACTTGATCGGCTTGAGCCAGAACGGGTACGTGACGCCCTTGTTCGCGATCTCCTCCAGGGCGCGATCGTCGAACGGGTCGAACGCGGCGAAGGCGGGGACGTGTTCAGCGGCCACGGCTCGCTGGGCCAGCCGGCTCCAGTACTTGTGCTCGAGCACGGCGACGCTGCGCAGGCTCGGTCCGTAGAGGTCCCAGCGTTCGGACAACACGGGTGCGAGCCCCGAGGACGGGAAGTCCCACCAGGTGGCGATGCCGTGCACCGGACCGTCGAAGTCCTGCAGTTGCCGGTCCGCGGCCTCGAGCAGTTGCTCGTAGTCGTACTCGTCGGCCTTGAGCACGTCACCCATCGGCAGCAGCGAGTGGAACTCGTAGCGACGGGTCTCGCGCAGACCTCGCATCGTCTCCAGGTTGAAGTCGTCGAGGGCGATCACGAACATGTTGAAGGTCATGGGCTCGAGCCATCGGTCGGGGGCGGGGGTCGGGGTTTCGTCGGGGGCGCGGGTCGGGGTTGCGTCGGGCGGGGCAGGCGGTCGGGCCTTGCCCGGTCACCCATCCGGACCCGGTCAGGTCTGCCGCCGTTCGAACCTAAGGAACCTCGTAGGAGTTCGCGCGGCCGAGCGGCCGACCATCACCCGGTCGTGCGGTCCCTCGGCGGCCGGATCGTCCTGGTGAGGTCGTCGATAACCCCTTCGGATGGCCGAGTCGGATGGCCGAGACCCGCCCAGCCCGGGGCACTAGGGTCGAGGCCGGCGGGGCGAGAAGGCTGGCGAGAAGGCTCGAGGCTCGAAGGCTCCTAGAGACGCCGAACGAGGATGTTCGGTCCATACAGGCGATGCAGGCGACACAGGCCGTACAGGCGTGAAGCCGGGTGAGACGAGGAAGGCGCGAGGTGGCGAGCGAGGACGTGACCCAGCATGTGGGGACACGCGAACGTGTGAGCATCCAACGGGTTCGCCCGGCGGTGCTCGACGGTCGCCACCCGGCCAAGGCGATCGTGGGCATGCCGATCGAGGTACGCGCCGACATCGTCTGTGATTCGCATGAGGTGTTGGCCGCCGTCGTGCGCTTCCAGGCCGGTGACGCAGGCGCCTGGACCGAGACGCCGATGCGTCACGTCATCAACGACGTGTGGACCGCCGAGGTCGTGCCCGAGGAACTCGGGACCCACCGGTTCACGGTCGAGGCGTGGGTCGATCACGTCGCGACGTGGCGGCGGGACCTCATGAAGAAGATCGATGCCGACACGGTCGAGCCACTCGACATGGCAACGGGTGCGCAGCTGCTGGAGGCGCTCGTCGACCGGGTCGACGAGCCGCGTAGGCAACGCCTCGAGAGCACCATCGCGACCTTGAACGACGAGAAGATCGCGGTGACCACCAAGGTCGATGTCGCGATGTCCTCGGAGCTCGCAGCCATCACCGGTGACGCGGCCCCGCGGGAACACAAGGTCCGGTTCCGCCACCTCCTCGAGGTGCGCGTCGATCGCGCCCGGGCAGGTTTCTCCTCCTGGTACGAGCTCTTCCCCCGATCGACCTCCACCGAGCCCGGCACCCACGGCACGCTGCGGACCACGATCGACCGGTTGAAGCACGTTGCCGAGATGGGCTTCGACGTGCTCTACCTGCCACCGATCCATCCGATCGGGGTCAGCCACCGCAAGGGTCGCAACAACTCGGTCACGGCGGGGCCCGAGGACCCGGGCTCTCCCTGGGCGATCGGCGGCGCGGAGGGTGGCCACAAGAGCATCCACCCGGAGCTCGGCACGATGGAGGACTTCCACGCGCTGGTGGCCGCCTGCGGGGACCACGGCCTCGAACTCGCGCTCGACATCGCCTTCCAGTGCACGCCCGACCACCCCTACGTCACCGAGCATCCGGAGTGGTTCAAGCATCGCCCCGACGGCACGATCCAGTACGCGGAGAACCCGCCCAAGAAGTACCAGGACATCTACCCGTTCGACTTCGAGACCGAGGACGCCGAAGGGCTCTGGAAGGAGCTCAAGTCGGTCTTCGACTTCTGGATCGAACAGGGCGTGCGGATCTTCCGGGTCGACAACCCGCACACCAAGTCGTTCCCCTTCTGGGAGTGGTGCATCGGTGAGCTGACCCGCGAACACCCGGAGTGCATCTTCCTCTCCGAGGCCTTCACCCGGCCCAAGGTCATGTACGAGCTGGCGATGCGCGGGTTCACCCACTCCTACACCTACTTCACGTGGCGGCGCTACAAGCAGGAGATCGAGGCGTACTACACGGAGCTGTTCCAGACCGACGTCGCCGACTTCTTCCGTCCGAACTCGTGGCCCAACACCCCCGACATCCTGACCGACCAGCTCCAGTTCGGTGGCCGGCCGATGTACGTGCAGCGGCTGGTGCTGGCCGCCACGCTCACCGCGAACTACGGGATGTACGGCCCCGCGTTCGAGCTGATGTGGTCCGAGGCCCGACCCGGGGCCGAGGAGTATCTCGACAACGAGAAGTACGAGATCAAGACCTGGGATGCCGATCAGCCGCATTCGCTCGCGGAGATGATCGGTCTGGTCAACCGCATCCGTCACGCCCACCCGGCGTTGCAGCAGGACCGCACGTTGCGGTTCCACGAGATCGACAACGACCAGTTGCTGGCGTACTCGAAGACCGACGCGTCCGGCGAGGACGTCATCCTGGTCATCGTCAACCTCGACGCGCAGTGGCAGCAGTCCGGGCTGACCTGGCTCGATCTCGAGGCGCTGGGCATCGCCGAGGACGCGACGTTCGAGGTCCGCGACCTGTTCGGTGGCGGCACCTTCACCTGGCACGGGCGCTCGAACTACGTGGAGCTCAACCCGCACGTGACCCCGGCGCACATCTTCCACGTCCGGGCCCACCCTCGGACCGAGCACGACTTCGATCCGCAGTGACGGTTCGCCGTCCGACCCATCGAGCCCGTGACCAAGACACGACAGGAGTTCGTTCGTGACGCAGGACGACGACATCAAGGACCCGTTGTGGTTCAAGGACGCGGTGATCTACCAGCTGCACGTCCGGTCGTTCTCCGATAGCAACGGTGACGGCATCGGGGACTTCCCCGGACTGACGAGCAAGCTCGACTACCTGCAGGATCTCGGGGTGACGGCCCTGTGGTTGCTGCCGTTCTACCCCTCGCCGCTGCGCGACGACGGCTACGACATCGCCGACTACACCGCGATCCACCGCGACTACGGCACGATGCAGCAGTTCCGGAAGTTCGTGAAGGCGGCGCACGACCGGGGGATGAAGGTCATCACCGAGCTGGTGATCAACCACCCCTCGGACCAGCACGCCTGGTTCCAGCGTGC
>PWLR01000156.1 GCA_003558435.1 Nitriliruptoraceae bacterium
ACGTGCACCACACGCTGACCCTCGTGGACGGCGTCCTGGCGGGCCAGGTGCCGGCTGGGCACGTCGTCGAGACGCACCACGAGCTCGATGTCCTCGATCGGCGCCAGGGCATTGAGCAGCTGGGTGTAACGGCGACCGTCGGGGAGCGCACCGCCGGGGGCGACCTCCAGCAGCGGCACCAGCACGAAGGCCCGCTCGGCGATGCGGGGGTGGGGCAGGGCCAGCTCGGGGGTGTCGATCACCCGGTCGCCGACGATCAGCAGATCGATGTCGAGTGGCCGCGGCCCCCAGCGGATCTCGCGCTCGCGGTCACGGCCGAACGCGGCCTCGATCAGCTGGGTCTCCGCCAACAGCGTGCGCGGCTCGAGGTTGGTCACCCCCCGCACCACCAGGTTGAGGAACGGTTCCTGGCTGACCGATCGTGGGTCGTCCGGCGGCGGCCAGGGCGGGGTCTCGTAGACACCCGAGACCTCGTCCACGGCGAAACCGTCGATGTCGTCCAGGGCGTAGACCGCGGCGGTCAGGGTCTCGAGGGCGTCGCCGACGTTCGCACCCAGCCCGAGCCAGACGGGCTCACTCATCGGCGGGTCCGGCGCAGGGTGACCGCGACCTCGCGGGCCACGACCGGGACCGGCGCGTTGGGCTTGTGGACCGTCACCTCGACGGCCTGGACACGGTCGTCTTCGAGGCAGCGCACCGCGATGCGTCCGGCGAGGGCCTCGATCAGCTCCACCGGGTCACCCGCGACGATCGCCTCGACGTCGCCCGAGAGGGCGCCGTAGTCGATGGTGTCGTCCAGGTCGTCGGACGCGGCGGCCGGGGCGAGGTCGAGTTCGAGCACCAGGTCGACCGAGAACCGCTGCCCGTACTCGCGCTCGTGCGGGAGCACGCCGTGGTGACCGAAGGCCTCCAGGCCACTGACGGTGATGCGATCCACGTGGGCTCCTCGATACGGGATCAGGGCAGGATCAGGACGGGACGCTCGTGCGGAGCTGCGCATCCGCGGCAGCGGACGGCGACACGGCATCGGCGTCCCCGCCCGCACGGCTGATCGCGTGGGCGACGCGGAGCGCTCGAACCGTCGCCTGTACGTCGTGGGCCCGGACGAACGCGGCACCGTTGGAGACCGCCAACGCGGCGGTGACGAGGGATCCCTCCAACCGGTCCGAGGCATCGGTGGTGCCCGTCAGCTGCCCGATGAACGCCTTCCTCGAGGTCCCCACCATGACCGGACGTCCCAGGCTGGTCAGATCGCGGATCCGACGCAGCAGCAGCAGGTTGTGTTCCACGGTCTTGCCGAACCCGATACCGGGATCGACCACGACCAGCTCGTCGGCCACGCCGAGTGCCCGCAGCTCATCCAGCGAACCGGCCAACGCATCGAAGACGTCGCCCACGACGTCGCCGTAGCTCGGTGCCTGCTGCATGGTGCGCGGCGTGCCCTGCATGTGGGTCAGCACGTAGGGCACCGCCAACTCGGCGACCGTGGGGAGCAGTTCCTCGTCCAGCGCGCCGGCGGAGACGTCGTTGACGATGGCCGCGCCGACCTCGACAGCGGCGCGCGCCACGACGGCCTTGGTCGTGTCGATGGACACCACGATGCCGGCCGATGCCAGTGCCGAGACCACCGGCAGCACGCGTGCCAACTCCTGGTCGACACCCACGGGCGGTGCCCCGGGGCGGGTCGACTCACCGCCGACGTCGACCAGATCGGCGCCGGCGGCCGCCAGCGCGTGCCCCGCCGTGATCGCGGTGGCGGGATGGTCGTGCGGGTCGTAGTTCCCGCCGCCATCCGAGAACGAATCCGGCGTCACGTTGAGCACCCCCATGACCAACGGCCGCAGTGAACTCGGCAACAGCCCTGCGGGGGTCGCCAGGTCGGGGGCCGGGGCCAGCCAGGCGGCGATCGCGGGCTCGATCGCCTGGCGCACGAGGGTGGCGAGGGCTTGCCCCCCGACGCGGCCCGCCGCGTCGATCAGACGTGAGGGGACCGCCGTGACCACCAACCGGTCGGAGACCCACTCCGAGACCCCCCGGGCGGCCGCGACCGCGGTCGCGATGGCCTCGGCGTGCGGCAGGTTCGCCAGGGCCAGACGCGCCGGGCCCCCGGCCCGCACCAAGGTGGCGTCCTCGACACGGGCGGTGAGGCGGGGAGCGGTCACGGACGGCTTCTTTTCACTGGCGGGACCGTGGATGCTAGAGCAGCGCCTCATCCGGCGGGGCCCGGATGGCGCGCCGTCAGCTACGCAACAGCGAGAGCGCCTCGGTTCGGGTCTTCGGATCGTCGCGGAACTTGCCGCGTACCGCCGAGGTCACGGTCTCCGCGCCCTCCTTGCGGATGCCGCGCATCTCCATGCACAGGTGGCGCGCCTCGACCACCACCATCACCCCACTGGGTTCGAGCGCGCGCTCGAGGGTGTTGGCGATCATCGCGGTCATACGTTCCTGCAACCCCGGCCGTTTCGCGCAGACATCGACCAGCCGGGCGAGTTTGGACAGCCCCGTGACCTGACCGGCGACGTTGGGCAGGTAGGCCACATGGGCCCGGCCCGTGAACGGCACCAGGTGGTGTTCGCACATCGAGTGGAACGCGATGTCGCGCATCATGACGATCTCGTCGTAGGACTCGTCGAACGAGACCGACAACACATCGGCCGGGTCGACCAACAGCCCTGCGAAGATCTCGTCGTACTCGCGCGCGACGCGTGCCGGGGTGTCGACGATCCCCGGACGATCCGGGTCCTCGCCGATCGCCTCGAACAGCATGCGAACCGCACGTTCGATCTTCTCGTGATCGAACGTCCTGGTGGGCTCGATGCCGGTGATGTGCCTCACGCGGTTCGCTGCTTCCTCCTCGAGGCTCCGCACGACCGTCTCGAGAGGGCGTGTCGGGCCGTCGTGGTCGTCATCGAACTTGGACAGCGGGTGGACGGACATCGTGGGCCCCTTCACCAGAGCGCTTCGCGGCCCCGGTGGGTCGCGCGCGGTGCCCCGTTGGTTGGTCGCTCACGGCTGCTTCGGTGCAGCACCCTCCGTGGACGATTCCGGTTGGTCGGCGCCGGTCGCGCCGGCGGTCGCGCCGGCGGTCGCGCCGGCGGTCGCGCCGGCGGCCTCGTCGGCGTGGCCGTTGTGGTGGCCGTTGCCGTTGGTCGGACCGTGCCCGTTCCCGCCGACGGGCTGCCGGCGGAGCTTGGCGATCACGTCGGCGGGATCGTCGGCGGTCGGCGCCATCAAGGCCCGGCTCGGCCGGTGGTTGACCGGGCCGAACACCTCGGCGAGCAGTTTGCCGTCGACGGTCTCGACCTCCAGCAACTTGTTCGCCATGGCCTCGAGCACGTGGTCGTTCTCCACCAGGATCTGCAGGGCCTCGTCGTGGGCCTCGTCGAGCAGGGCCGTGACCTCTTCGTCGATCTGGTAGGCGACCTGACCGGAGTAGTCGGGTTGGTGACCGAAGTCCTTGCCGAGGAACGGCTGCGAGTCCTTCTGCCCGAGCGTGATCGGCCCGAGGCGTGGCGACATGCCGTACTGGGTGACCATCTCCTTGGCGGTCGCGGTGGCCTTGCGGATGTCGTCGCCGGCACCGGTGGTGATGTCGCCGATCTTGAGTTCCTCCGCCACGCGACCCCCCATCATCACCGCCAGCCGGTCGATCAGCTCGCTCCGGGAGATGAGGTACTTGTCCTCGGTGGGGAGCTGCATCGTGAAGCCGAGCGCCTGGCCACGGGGGATGATGGTGATCTTGAGCACCGGATCGGCGTTGGGCAGCGCGTGACCGACGATGGCGTGCCCGGCCTCGTGGTAGGCGACGGTGCGCTTCTCGTTCTCACTCATCAGGCGGGTCTTGCGCTCCGGACCGGCGATGACGCGCTCGATCGACTCCTGCAGCTCCTGCATGGAGATCTCCTTCTTGCCCAGGCGGGCGGCGAGGAGGGCGCCTTCGTTGACGAGGTTGGCGAGGTCGGCACCGGTGAACCCGGGGGTGGACCTCGCCAGCACGGACAGGTCGACGTCCTCGGCCAACGGCTTGCCCCGGCTGTGGACGTCCAGGATCGACTCGCGGCCGATCAGGTCGGGGCGATCGACCACGATCTGGCGGTCGAAGCGGCCCGGGCGCAGCAGCGCCGGATCGAGGATGTCGGGACGGTTGGTCGCGGCGATCAGGATCACCGCGGTGCGCGTGTCGAAGCCGTCCATCTCGACGAGCAGCTGGTTGAGCGTCTGCTCGCGCTCGTCGTGCCCACCGCCCATCCCGGCGCCGCGGTGACGCCCGACGGCGTCGATCTCGTCCATGAAGATGATGGCGGGCGCGTTGGCCTTGGCCTGCTCGAACAGGTCACGGACCCGCGAGGCACCGACCCCGACGAACATCTCGACGAAATCGGACCCGGAGATCGAGAAGAACGGCACCCCGGCTTCGCCGGCGACCGCCCGGGCGAGCAGCGTCTTACCCGTCCCGGGAGGCCCGAACAGCAGCACCCCCTTCGGGATCTTCGCGCCCATGGCCTGGAACTTGGCCGGGCTCTCGAGGAAGTCCTTGATCTCGCGCAGTTCCTCGACCGCCGACTCCGCTCCGGCGACGTCGCTGAAGGTCACCTTCGGGGCGTCCTTGGAGACCATCTTGGCCTTGGACTTCCCGAACTGCATGACCCTGCCGCCACCACCCTGCATGTTCTGCATCAGCAGGAAGAACACGACCAGGATCAGCATGAAGGGCAGGACGGTCGCGAGGATCGAGGTGATCGCGCCGGTCTGCTCGGC